>NZ_JBGKEB010000017.1:0-94847 GCF_041399425.1 Enterobacter sp. KBR-315C3_2022 | reverse complement strand
CTCTGGCAGACTGTATGTAAAGGCACGATGAGGTCTCTTCTGTTTTGTTGGCGCAATCAGTAGATCACACTTCATCGTGCTTTTCATTTTTCTGGGGAACCCTCAGCCCACGGGGAGAGGGAGCAAACACTAAAAACGGCAACCAAAGTTGCCGTTTTGCATTTACCTTACGCCTGATCGTCCACCGGTGGAATTGCCGGGGCTGGCTTCACCTCTTCCGGCGCACTGCGGTTTTCCAGCTCGCTTAAACGTTGTTCCAGCAGTGCCAGCTTCTCGCGGGTGCGCAGCAGAACCTGGGTCTGCACGTCAAACTCTTCGCGGCTGACTAAATCAAGGCGAACCAGCTGCGCCTGCAGCGTCTGGCGAATTTTCTTCTCTACGTCATCACCAAATTCACGAATGCCCTTCGGCATGGATTCATGAACCTGACGCGCAATTTGCTCAATTTTCTTCGGGTCAATCATTGTGGCTTCCCTTGGTAAAACGGTCTCAGAAACCATTGTAGCCTGTAAGTGCCGGGCATAAACAAGATTTGTTTGAAGCTTATGCATTGCCCAGGATAATCAATAGCGTTATAGTTAACCCGCTTATTCTCAGGGCGGGGCGAAATTCCCCACCGGCGGTAAATCGGCCTCGTGCTGAAAGCCCGCGAGCGCTTTGAATGAAAATTCAAAGGTCAGCAGATCCGGTGTAATTCCGGGGCCGACGGTTAGAGTCCGGATGGGAGAGAGTAACGATCCAGTCGGGCATGGGCCCGCTCACGTTATCTTTTTGCCGCACAGGCGGCGCTCCTAAGACTGCCCTGATTCTGGTAACCATAATGTTAATGAGGTTTTTTTACCATGAATCAGACGCTACTTTCCTCTTTTGGTACTTCAACTCAACGTGTTGAACATGCACTGGACGCGCTGCGCGAAGGCCGCGGTGTGATGGTGCTTGACGATGAAAACCGTGAAAACGAAGGCGACATGATTTTCGCCGCCGAAAACATGACCGTTGAACAGATGGCGCTGACCATCCGTCACGGCAGCGGCATCGTCTGCCTGTGTATTAACGAAGACCGTCGCAAGCAGCTTGACCTGCCAATGATGGTTGAAAACAACACCAGCGCCTTTGGCACCGGTTTTACCGTGACCATCGAAGCGGCGCACGGCGTGACGACCGGCGTTTCCGCAGCTGACCGCCTGACCACCGTGCGTGCTGCGATTGCCGACGGTGCGAAACCTTCCGATCTGCATCGTCCTGGCCACGTTTTCCCCCTGCGCGCGCAGGCGGGCGGCGTGCTGACCCGCGGCGGCCACACGGAAGCGACGATCGATCTGGTTACCCTGGCAGGCTTCAAGCCGGCGGGCGTGCTGTGCGAACTGACCAACGATGATGGCACCATGGCGCGCGCGCCGGAGTGCATCACCTTTGCTCGTCTGCACAATATGCCGGTGGTGACGATTGAAGATCTGGTGGAATATCGCCAGACGCACGAGCGCAAGGCCAGCTGAAATTGCTGATGTGAAAAAGCCGGGGAAACCCGGCTTTTTTGTCTCTAGTGGTAGTTGATTTTAAACAGCACGACGGTCTCAAACGGGCCGGACTGGATGGCCTTTCCGGCTACCGGAGAAAGCTCCGCCGTGTACTCCTGCGAGTACTGCAGGGTGCTGCCCGTAAAGTCCGCGTATTCTTTATACTGGTTGAAGGTGTAGGGCGCGGTTTTATTGAGTATCCGTAGCTTCAGGCCGTTTCCGATAAGCAGTGCGGTGTCGTTTTCATCAAGATTCTGCGTGGTGTAGAAAGACGAATCCATCTTGAAACCGTCAGAACACTGCGCGTCCTGCACCTTCGTCGTCTTCACGGTAAACGTCCGGTTACGGGTTTTCTGAAGCGTAATGTCTCTGGCGCTAAAGGTGCCAAAATCAATCGACTGATTCTCAGGATAAATGCTGAAGGTTGCGCCGCAGTCCAGCACCTTGATGTTGTTTAGGCCATTAACGTGATACTTGAGGTTTTGCGCATCGGTCATTTTGTTTACGCCGCCCTTGCCGTCAAACTGAACCACAATGTAATCGCTCAGAGAGCTAACGTAGCCGTGAGGCGGCATGGCTTTGATTTTCACGTACAGGCGGAAGCGAACCGCAAACGTTCGGGAAGTATGAATGTCATAGGCGTTGCCCGAACACAGGCGATTTTCCCATCCCATCTGCTTCAAAGCTTCTGGGGTATACATCGTGATCTTATTGTTGTCCAGGCACTGGCGCGTATCGACCCCGTTGGGCTGCCCTGTCGCGTCATAATCGATCCCTTCATAGGTTACGCCCAGATCGTAGTAGGGATCGGTTGCCGACGGATATGGGTTAACCCACGCGTAAACGTCTTCCTTTTCGAAGCTCTCGGCCACGTCGTGATCGCAGGTCACAAGGATTTTAATGTCGTTGGATTCCCAGATTTTTTCACCGACCTTTGCGTTGCTGGGGATGGCGAAAGGATCGACGGTCTGCGTTTGCTCGACGGGCCCTCCGGCGCCCCCCATGTAGCAGTTCAGGGCAAGGGCTTCCTTTAGCGGCAGCGCGCAAAACATTAGCACGATGAATAATTTACCGAGCATTTCCATCTTGCTTACCCTTACTTGCATTTAGCTGGCATTTCGCCGTACCGGAACAGTGGACGTCCACTTTTTTCAGTGCGCCATAGTCATCGATATAGCCGATGCTGTAGTACTCGCCGTGATAGTCCGCGGTCGGCGCAGTGGCAGCGGCAAAAGGGGCAATCATCAGGCTGTCGAAGCCGGGAAGCATCGTTTTACCATCCTTGCTCAGCCAGGCGAGCGTGATGTAGTAAGGCGTGGGGTTGTGGATCGTCAGGCCTTTCGCGTTCGGTGCGATCTCCATTTTTAGCTCCGTATCATCGCCCGCCTTTTTGGCGATGCCCGTCGGGCGCCAGAACAGCTTGATGCGGCTTTGCATCGCGACCTGCATGATGCTTCGCTCTTCTCCTGCGGCGGCGCTTTTCGGCGGTACTTCCCGCAGGTTGAAATAGAAAAGCGACTCCCGGTCTTTCGGCAGCTGGCTGGCCGCCATTTGCTTTACGATCCTTACCTGCGTGGATGCGCCTAGCTCAACGCGCTGTAGGGGCGGTAGCGCCATAAAGTGGCTGTCGTCTTTTTTACCCTGCTCGTTCTCTACCCAGGAGAGCGCGAGATAGGGGAGGGATTGACTTTGGTTATCGATACGCAGGCTGCTGGCCTTATCCTTTTCAGGAAAGACGATGCGCGTGCGGTCGAGGTTGATCGCCGCCTGCGCGGTAAAGGTGGTGCCGAGCAGCAGCAGGCTCAGGCTTTTCAGTGTGTTTAGTTTCATCATCGTTTCTTACCTGCAGGGCAGTATGAGCTGCATACTGCTGTCCAGACGAGCGGGCAATGAGAAGCGGCATTGATTCTCCGCCCCCCACGTCACCCTAAATTGTTGTTCGGGCTGTACGGCGCCCAGCCAGATATGGCCCTCTTCAGCCACCATGCCGACCTGCTGTCCGGTCTCGGCAATCATCACCAGAGCGCCAAGAGGCGGCGTGCCGCGGGCGGTGCGCAGAACGCCGACAATATCTTTCCCTTCGCGCGAGGCGATCTGCCGGTAACCAATCGCGCCTTCTGTCCAGGTGGACGTCACGACCCGGTTGTCCACGTCCACGCCTTCCGGCAGATCGTTCATGTTCACCTGCACGCTGGACGGCGTGTAGCTTGAGAAGGACGGCAAAACGCCGATGCCATACGAATTAGTGCGATCGCGGGAGGCGTTCAGCGGGATATCGCCAATCCCGTCGGTGCTGACCATCACCCGGGGCTCGTTACCGTAGCTGCGGCGATGGAACGCCGCGCCGTTAAGCGTTGAGGTAAACGACCCGTTCCAGCTTGCGCTAAGGGAGTTGTATTCATTGGCCTTATAGCTGCCGGAAACGTTCAGATCCCCGAGCGAGGAGTAGTGCTGATAGTTGCCGCTGACCTGTGCCCCCGCGTCCGTTTTTTCGCTTTCCGTACCCGCCGAGACGCCCCAGGTATTATCCATATCAGAAGCGTCGTACCAGGAGACATTTTGGCTCAGCGAGCTGCTGTTTCGCAGGTCATAGTTCAGACGATGATCGCTATCCAGCGGAACGCTGAGCGAGAGGTAGAACTGGTTGTCATCCTGCTCGTCCTCATAATGCGTTTTGCTAAACGAGGCCGTGATCGCCAGGTTTTTCCAGCGCCCGAGATCGAAGTTATAGCCTGCCGTAATGCTTCCGGTGGTTGAGGGGGCCTGGTCCCACCACGTCTGGCGCAGCAGGCTGATGTACAGATTCAGCGACAGCGGCGTGATGTACTGGCTGGCGGTTACGCTCAGGGTCTGCTTTTCCGTTTCCCGATCGTCGTTGTCATAGTCCAGGAAGCGGGAGTAGCTGAGAAAGCTGCTGTCGGAATAGCGATAGCTCGCCAGGGTAATCTGGCTGTTGGTGGAGTCAAACCGCTTGCTGTAGTTAAAGCGGTAGCTGTAGCCCGTTTGCGGGCCCTGATGAACAGGCTGGCTGGTCGCCTGGGTGACGTCGAACGAAATAGCGCCCAGCACGGAGAGGTTTTGCCCGAGGCCGAGCGCAAATGAGCGATAGCGATCGCCATCGGCAAGCGTGCCGCCGTACAGCGAGGTTTGAGACAGCATGCCCCAGGAGAACTCTCCGCTTGCAAACGCGTTTCCTTCCAGCTCGTGAGACATATCCTGACGGGCTTTTCCTGCGGCCAGCTTGTAGCGCATTTGCCCCTGGCGCGTCAGGAACGGAACGGAGGCGGCGGAGACCTGAAAGGTGTTCACCCGACCGTCTTCCTCGGTAATTTTGACGTCCAGCGTGCCCTGTACGGACTGGTTAAGATCCTGGATAACAAACGGGCCCGGCGGCACCTTGGTCTGATAAATCACGCGGTCGGCCAGGCTAACGGTGACGGTGGCATTCGTCTGCGCAATGCCCGAAATCTGTGGCGCGTAGCCGCGGAGCGCCCACGGCAGCATGCGCTCATCGCTCACCAGCGATGCGCCCGTATAGGTAAACGACTCAAAAATAGAGGATTGCAGGTCGCTCTCGCCAAGCGTTAGCCGGGCACCCACTGAGGGAAGCGCGCGAAACAGATAAACGCGAGAAAAACGACCGCTGTGGTCCGCGCCTTCGTCGGTGCGCGTTTGCGAATACTGGTAATCGCTGCGCAGACGCCAGGCGCCGAGGTTAGCGCCCGCCGTACCGTAGGTATTGAAATTGTTGGTATCGCTGCCTTCTTCCGGCTGATAGCGGCTGGCGAACAGGTTGTAATCCAGCAGCACGCCGGGCACGTCGTTATCCCACGTTGAGGGGGGCATCCAGTCGGCCATGCTGAACATCAGCCACGCCTGCGGGATCGTTATTTTTAGCGTCTGGCTGGACTGCTCAAAGGCGAGCGTAATGTCGGGCAGGGGGCTAAGATTGACACACCCCTTTTCCTCGACGAGCATACGGCGATATTTCTCCTGCAAACCGAAGGTATCGGCTAGCTCGGGAGGAATACAGACTTCAACACTATCTTCTTTCTTTTCCCAGGTCAGCTGCCAGCCATTTTTTAAAACCATGTCGTTTATCGACACGTTAACAAAATAGCTGCCGGGCACAATGGCTGATTTATCTTTAAATAAGGTCAGGTCAATGCCGTCGCGCATTTCCCGATCGATGGCATCAATGTTAAATTCTGTAGAGAATGATAATTTTGAAATGAACAGGGATGAAAATAAAATGACTAAATATAAGCTTTTTTTCATTGGCCTGTTACTCGAGAAAAGAAATAGCCGACTGACATTCGCTGCCAGTCGGTTAAACGTGCAGTGACTTATTTATACGCGAGGATATAGTTAGCTGATGCGGTAACCTGGCCTGCGGTTGCGGTTTGACCGCTAGCCACTTCCATCTGTGCTTTGAAGTGCAGCGTTTGCGTTGCTGAGCCCGCGGAAAGTGCAATTTCATTGGCAGAACCCAGCACGATTGGGTTTTCTGCGTTGTCGAGCAGGCGAACGCCAACGTTCTGTGCGCCGCTTGCGTAGGTGTTTGTCATCAGGCTACTATCGGTAGCATCCGTTGCGGTGCTGCTGAAGGTGACATCGACTTTCGTGATTGTCGTTGCGGTTTCATCAGCCGCTTCCAGCTGGCAGTTTTGCAGGTTGATGTCTACTGGCACGGCAGTCGCTTTTTTGTTAGCGTTGATCACCGCGGTCGTCACCTCACCCAGGTCGACTTCTTTGTCTACGCTGTCTGGTGCGATGCTGCAAGGTGCATCGATAACGGTTCCTTTGAAGGTGATTTTTCCAGAGCCCTGCTCATCTGCGAAAGCAGAACCAGAAATGACGGTAGCCATTGCAATGGCTAACAGCGCTTTTTTTCCTGCGTACATGGGAAATATCCTTATCAAATAATCTTACATTCTAAATGTTATTTTTAGAATTTCGTCATGATTATATCTGTGATGATATTCCCGAGCGATTAGCCATTCTGAAAGATATCATTAGGAAAATTAAAAGTATTGATGATGGTTATTAGTCTCTGCAGGTATAATAATAGCAATTGTTATGTATCCGGACTTTTTAGAAAATTGAATTGACTTTTGTGGAGGCTGTTCGGGAATTACATTTTTCATGAGGTGAGTATTTCCTGAAATTTTCTATATAATAGCTATTGTAAAAGGAAGAGGTAAATTATACCGCCTCCTTTTACAGAAATAAAAAATTATCCGATGCCCATACTTTGCAGAAGTACAAGACTCAAACCCATCACCGACATTCCGCATAAAACGCCATAGCTGGGGTTGTTATTCGGGTCGATCTCTTTTGCCAGCGGCATCAGCTCATCGACGGAGAGGGCAACCATAATTCCGGCGACCGCAGCCATAATCGCGGCCATCACCACAGGTGAAATCAGGCTGCCCAGTATCAGCCACGCCAGCACGCCGCCAAGAATTTCCGCCAGGCCAGAAACCCCGGCCCACAATACCGCCGTGCGCTTCGACCCTGTTGCCGCATACACCGGCCCGGCCACGGCAAGTCCTTCAGGAATATTGTGCAAGGCTACGGCCAGCGCGATACCAAAGCCAAGCTCCAGGTTGTTGCTGGCGGTGACGTAGGTGGCCACGCCCTCAGGGAAGTTATGCAGGCTAATGCCCAGCGTCAGCAGAATCGCGGTGCGCTTAATGTTGTGCGGAAGAGGCGTCACGTTCTTTTGCATAAGATCCTGGGGATGCGCGTGCGGCAGCAGGCGATCCAGCGCGAAGTATCCCAGCAGGCCAACAACAAACATGCCGTAGCCCAGCACCGGGGACATGCCCTTCGTGCCCAGCGCGGCGGGCAGCATCTCCATCAGGGAGATGAGCAGCATAATTCCGGCCGCAAAGCCGAGTGAAAAGGCCAGCACGCGGTTGGACGGCTTCTGGCCCAGCACGCCCAGAATTGCGCCAATGAAGGTCGCGGCGCCTGCAAGTATGGTCAGAATCAAGGGTACTGACATGAAACTCTCCTTTACCTAATCCCTACGTTCAAATTTCCTGAAGATGATCTTCATGCTTATCAGCGTTCATCCTGGCCGGATTGCGCGTAATGTAGAACCATCAAATTGACACCTTCTGTAAGGATATCACCATGTCTTCAACTCGTATGCCAGCACTGTTTTTAGGCCACGGTAGCCCGATGAACGTCCTGGAAGATAACGTCTATACCCGCACGTGGCGTCATCTGGGCGAGACGTTGCCGCGTCCAAAGGCAATCGTGGTGGTGTCTGCGCACTGGTTCACCCGCGGCACCGGCGTGACCGCCATGGAAACCCCGAAAACCATTCATGATTTTGGCGGCTTTCCGCAGGCGCTGTACGACACGCATTACCCTGCGCCTGGTTCGCCAGCGCTGGCGCAGCGGCTGGTTGAGCTGCTGGCTCCCGTTCCCGTGGCGCTGGATAAAGAGGCCTGGGGCTTCGACCACGGCTCCTGGGGCGTACTCATCAAGATGTATCCGGATGCCGATATTCCGATGGTACAGCTGAGCATCGACAGCACCAAACCGGCAGCATGGCATCTTGAAATGGGCCGCAGGCTGGCGACGCTGCGCGATGAAGGCATCATGCTGGTGGCGAGCGGTAACGTGGTGCATAACCTGCGCACGGCGCGCTGGCACGGTGAAAACACGCCGTACCCGTGGGCGACGTCCTTTAATGACTATGTGAAAGCGAACCTGGCATGGCAAGGTCCGGCGGAGGAGCATCCGCTGGCTAACTATCTCGATCACGAAGGCGGTTCGCTCTCTAACCCGACGCCGGAACACTTCCTGCCGCTGCTGTACGTGCTGGGCGCGTGGGACGGTAAGGAAGCGATAACGATCCCGGTCGACGGGATTGAGATGGGGAGTCTGAGTATGCTTTCGGTGCAGGTTGGGTAACAAAAGCAAAACGGCAACGAAGTTGCCGTTTTTAGTGTTTGCACCCTCTCCCGGTGGGAGAGGGCCGGGATGAGGGCATCAGGCCGCACGCTACTCCACAAAAATATGCGGATAAAACCGTGACAGATCCTGGGTGATCAGCGCGCGATCTTCGCGAATGCCAATCCCGGCCGGCTGGTCGTTGATGAGCCAGCTGCCAATCAGCGTGTAGCTATCGCCAAACTTCGGCAGCTGATAGAACGCCTGAACGATCATGCCCTCTTCGCCGTACGGTCCTTCAACCGCTTCCAGCGTTTTACCGTTTTCGATAATCGACACGTTCGCCCCTTCGCGGGAGAAGATCGGCTTCACGACGTATTTATCCATCGGCGGGAAATCGTCTTCGGCAAAGTACGCGGCCAGCAGGTTAGGGTGGTTCGGGAACATCTCCCACAGCATCGGCAGCAGCGCCTTGTTGGAGATAATGCTCTTCCATGCCGGCTCCAGCCAGCGCACGCCAGCGTCTTCCAGCTTGGTGGAGAACATCTCGCGCAGCATGTATTCCCACGGGTAGAGCTTGAACAGGTTGCTAATCACCTGATCCTGAGTATCGGTAAACTGACCTTTTTCACCCAGGCCGATATCTTCGATATAGAGAAACTCGGTCGCCAGCTCCGCTTCCGCCGCGCAGTCCTGCAGGTACTGAACCGTGCCGCGGTCTTCTTCAGTGTCGCGACAGCAGGCAAGGTGCAGCAGGTTAAAACCGTGCTGTTCGCGCAGCTCGGCGAAGCGATCAATCAGCTTTTCCTGCAGGCTGTTGAACTGGTCGCTGCCTTCCGGCAGGTTTCCGGCGTTGGCCTGGTCTTCAAGCCAAATCCACTGGAAGAATGCCGCTTCGTACAGCGAGGTGGGCGTATCGGCGTTATTTTCCAGAAGCTTAGGCTCACCCACGCCGTCCCACGCCAGATCGAGGCGCGAGTACAGCGACGGCTGGCTGGTCTTCCACGACTGGCGAACGAAGCTCCAGGTGTGTTTTGGGATGCGGAATTTGGCCATCAGCTCGTCGCTGTCGATCACCTTTTCCACCACCTTCAGGCACATCTGGTGCAGTTCGGCGGTCACCTCTTCGAGTTTCTCAACCTGAGCGAGCGTGAGCTTGTAGTAGGCATCTTCACACCAGTACGGTTCGCCGTACATGGTGTGGAAGTTAAAACCGTATTCGGTCGCTTTTTCGCGCCAGTCCGGGCGCTCGACAATGCTGACTCGTTCCATGATTAGCCGCCCATTGAGCGTGAAGAGGAACCTGCCGCGCTGCGCTGCATGGTGGATTGTTTCGCTACGGACTCGCCGAACCCGCCGCGGGTCACGGTGGTGGTGGTCGCCGGTTTAGGCGCCATGGCCGTTTTCGGCACGGTCGCGGTACGGCCCGGCGTCGCTGCGCCGTAATTCTTGCCGCTTGCGTCGGTATATTTGCCGTACGCCGGGCTGTTTGGATTTTTGGAGCTAAACAGCGGCTGCTGCTGGTAGCCCGCGCCGCCGCTCATCAGGCGACCCATCATGTAGCCCGCCATCAGCGGCATCCAGAAGCTGCCGCTGGACTGCGCCTGAGCCTGGTTTTCCGGTGCCATGCCCGCCTGAGCAGGCGTCTGCTGGCACTGGCCTTCGCCAAACTCCGCCACGCAGTCTTCACGCGTTGCGTATTTCGGCGCGGTGCGTTCCGCTTCTTTCAGCGCGTTATTATACGCCGTTTTACATTCAGCGGCGTTGCCGGTCGCGGTGGAGCAGTCTTCCGCGTTTTGATACATCGAAACCGTTTCATCGCTTTGTTCGCAGCCCGCGAGCATAAATACCGCGGTAACGGCCAGCGCAACCGGCGTAAGGTGACGAGCGTTCCAGCTTTTGCGGAACGAAGCGTGATTAATCGTTTTTGTCCGTTTCATCTTTGTCTTCCAGGACCCAGTGGTAATAACGCTCAGGATAGTGGATGAGTGGTTGAAAATGAAGCATAGAGGGGGATTAGCGGGGATCTTTACGTTGGCTTACGTTCGAGTGTGATTTTGCGCCAGATGGCGCTGCGCTTACCCGGCCTACGATTAAGTAGGCCCGATAAGCGAAGCGCTATCGGTCAAGGCTTAGTTCCGGAACGGATTAGTGCCTTTGCTGGCGGGCGCAGTGCTGCGCGCTGCCGCTGGCTGCGCAACGGGGGCGCTGTCGTTGCCGTTAAAGTTATCAACAGCGGCATCCTGCTGCGGGTTCTCCGGCGCAACGTTTTCAGGCGAGGTTGAAACCGGCTTGCCCAGTGCGCTGTTCAGCGACTGCAGATCCTGCTCGTTCAGCGTACCCAGAGCCTGCTTGATGTTCAGCTGGTTAATCAGGTACTGATAGCGCGCGCTGGAGAGCTGCTGCTTGGCGTTGTACAGCGTAGTTGTCGCGTCCAGCACGTCAACGATGGTACGCGTACCGACGGAGTAGCCTGCTTCCATCGCGTCCAGGGAGCTTTGTGCAGACACCACGGCCTGCTTATAGGCGTTGATGCTGCTGATGGAGGCGTTCACGTTGTTGAAGGACGAACGTACGGTCTGCACCACGTTGCGGTGCGCGCTTTCCAGCTGCTCGCTTGCGCCAACGAAGTTGTACTGCGCCTGTTTCACCTGGGAGTTGACCATTCCGCCCTGGTACAGCGGCAGGGAGAAGCTCAGGCCCACTTTGTTCTGGCCGACGTTACTGTCGTCGTATTGTGCACTGTTAGCTCCGCCGGTTTTCGAACCGCTGTAGCTGGTATCAGACACGCCGGTGGACGCGCTGAGGCTCAGGGTTGGCAGGTGCCCATCCTGTGCCTGGCGAATCTGCTCGCGGGCCAGATCCTGGCTTAGACGCGCCTGCAGCAGCGCCAGGTTGCGGTTTTCCGCTTCCTTCAGCAGCGAGTTCACCGCCTGCGGCTTGTCGGTTTTGAAGCTGTCGACGTTCAGAGACGCCAGCTCAGGGTAATAGTTACCGGTGACCTGACGCAGCGATTCAAGCGCGTTGTCGAGGTTATTACGCGCGGTCACTTCGTTCGCCAGTACGGTGTCGTACTGTGAACGGGCGTTCTGCACGTCGGTGATCGCTACCAGGCCCACGTTAAAGCGCTGGGTGGTTTGATCCAACTGACGGTAGATGGCCTGTTTCTGCGCTTCGGTGTAGGAGAGCGCGTCAATGGCGCTCAGCACGTTGAAGTAAGCGGTAGCGGTGTTCAGGATCAGCGTCTGCTGGTCGGTCTGATACGCTACGTCCTGGATGCCCGCGCTCTTTTCCTGCAGGGTCAGGGCACGCCATTTGGACATATCGAACAGCGTCTGCGTTAACTGCAGTGATGCGCTGGTCGCATTGGAGTTAACGCCGTTGTTATCGCGAAAACCGTTGCTGTAAGTATAATCAGCACCTAAGCCCAACTGCGGCAGCAATGGGCTGCGCGCTTCGTTAATCTTTTCAAATGCAGCATCACGGTCGGCCGCTGATTTACGCAGATCAGGGTTGCCCAGACGCGCCTGCTGATAGACCTGTAACAGGTTTTCTGCCTGGCTCAATGCACTGAAGCCCGTCAGGCTCAGGCCGATAAGGATGGGGAGCAATTTCTTCATTTGCATTCCTTGTTGTGAAGCAGTATTAGCGCTGATCTAATTAAAAATAATTGCCGATTCTAACAGAATCATCCACACCAAAAGGTTGGCGTTACGTGCCATCTGGCGGTAATTTGCACCAATCTACCATATAGCCATACAAACAGCAGCCAAACGGCCTTGAAATTCACAATTTCATCACCATTGCTACCAGGACTTGATTCATGCAAAAGACAGAAAAGTTGCCAGTGACCTTCGCCAAAAACGATGTAGAAATTATTGCACGAGAAACGCTTTATAGCGGTTTTTTTTCGATGGATCTTTACCGTTTCAGGCATCGCCTGTTTAACGGTGAAATGAGCGGCGAAATCAAACGCGAAATTTTTGAGCGCGGGCATGCTGCAGTCTTGCTACCCTTTGACCCAGTGCGCGACGAAGTGGTGCTGGTGGAGCAGATTCGCATCGCGGCGTATGACTCAAGCGAAAGCCCGTGGCTGCTGGAGATGGTGGCCGGGATGATCGAAGAGGGTGAAACGGTTGAGGACGTCGCCCGCCGCGAAGCGCTGGAAGAAGCGGGCCTGGTCGTCGGGCGAACAAAACCGGTGCTGAGCTATCTGGCAAGCCCGGGTGGCACCAGCGAGCGCTTATCTATTATGGTGGGCGAAGTGGACGCCACGACCGCGGAAGGTATTCACGGTCTGGCAGACGAAAACGAAGATATTCGTGTTCATGTGGTGAGCCGGGAACAGGCTTACCAGTGGGTAGAAGAGGGGAAAATCGACAACGCTGCGTCTGTCATCGCCCTGCAATGGCTGCAGCTGCATTATCAAACATTACGAAACGAGTGGACAAAATGAAGCGCTATACACCTGACTTCCCCGAAATGATGCGCCTGTGCGAAACCAATTTCGCCCAGCTGCGCCGCCTGCTGCCGCGAAACGACGCACCCGGCGAAACGGTAAGCTATCAGGTGAGCAACGCGCAGTATCGGTTAACGATAACAGAATCAACGCGCTACACTACCCTGGTGGAAATTGAACAAACGGCGCCCAGCATTAGCTACTGGAGCCTGCCGTCGATGTCGGTCCGCCTTTACCACGATGCGATGGTCGCTGAAGTGTGTTCGAGTCAGCAGATCTTTCGCTTCAAGGCGCGGTATGATTACCCGAATAAAAAGTTGCATCAACGCGACGAAAAGCATCAAATTAACCAGTTTTTAGCCGACTGGCTAAGATATTGTTTAGCACATGGAGCAATGGCGATTCCGGTTTGTTAGCGTCATAAACCTACCTAAGGACACCATTTGGAAAGCCTGTTGAACCTGACTGTTGCTGGTGGGGCACCAGTCAGGATATTGCAAATCACCGATACTCACCTCTTTGCCGAAAAGCATGAAACGCTGCTGGGTGTGAACACCTGGGAGAGTTATCAGGCCGTACTTAGCGCGATTCACGCCGAGAACCGCGCGTGTGATTTGATCGTCGCAACAGGCGATCTCGCACAGGATCAATCCTCCGCGGCCTATCAGCATTTCGCTGAGGGGATTGCGAGCTTCAGCGCGCCCTGCGTCTGGCTACCGGGTAACCATGACTTTCAGCCCGCCATGTTCAGCTCGCTACACGAGGCGGGGATTTCTGCGGCGAAGTGCGTGTTTGTGGGCAAGCAGTGGCAAATCCTGCTGCTCGACAGCCAGGTTTACGGCGTCCCACACGGTGAGCTGAGCGAATATCAGCTCGACTGGCTGGAAAGAAGGCTGGTCGCTGAACCGGCGCGCAATACGCTGCTGTTGCTTCATCATCATCCTCTCCCTGCGGGATGCAGCTGGCTCGATCAGCACAGCCTGCGCAACTCTGCCGCGCTGGACCGCGTGCTGGTAAAATACCCGCGCGTGAAAAACCTGCTCTGCGGGCACATTCATCAGGAGCAGGATCTCGACTGGAACGGCCGCCGCCTGCTGGCCACGCCCTCCACCTGCGTACAGTTTAAGCCGCACTGCGCCAACTTTACCCTGGATACCATCGCACCCGGCTGGCGCTGGCTCGAACTGCATGCCGATGGCACCTTGACCACCGAGGTCTGCCGCTTAACCGGCAGCCAGTTCCGTCCCGACACCGCTTCAGAAGGCTATTAATGTCTACGCTCCTCTATCTACATGGATTCAACAGCTCGCCGCGCTCCGCGAAGGCGACGCAGTTTCGCCAGTGGCTGAGCGAACACCACCCGCAGGTGGAGATGATCGTTCCCCAGCTTCCGCCTTACCCGGCGGATGCGGCGGAGATGCTTGAATCCATCGTGCTTGAACACGGTGGAGAATCGTTTGGCGTTGTCGGGTCATCGCTGGGGGGATACTACGCCACCTGGCTGTCGCAATGCTTTATGCTGCCTGCGGTGGTGGTCAATCCGGCGGTTCGGCCGTTTGAGCTGCTGCGGGACTTTCTCGGGCAAAACGAGAACCCCTACACCGGTCAGCAATATGTGCTAGAGTCACGCCATATATACGATCTCAAAGTTATGCAGGTCGACCCGCTTGAAGCGCCGGATCTTATCTGGCTGCTGCAGCAAACGGGAGATGAAGTGCTGGATTACCGCCAGGCAGTGGCGTATTACGCATCCTGCCGCCAGACTATAGAAGAGGGCGGAAACCATGCTTTCACGGGCTTTGAGAATCATTTCACCCAGATTGTCGATTTTCTTGGACTGCACAGCCTCTGACAATCAATGCGAATTGCTAGTTAAATCATGACGCAAACCTATAACGCTGATGCCATTGAGGTACTCACCGGGCTTGAGCCGGTTCGCCGCCGCCCGGGGATGTACACGGATACCACGCGCCCAAACCACCTGGGCCAGGAAGTTATTGATAACAGTGTGGATGAAGCGCTGGCAGGCCATGCCAAACGCGTTGACGTCATCCTGCACGCCGATCAGTCGCTGGAAGTGATCGACGACGGTCGCGGCATGCCGGTGGATATCCACCCGGAAGAGGGCGTACCGGCCGTTGAGCTGATCCTCTGCCGTCTGCACGCGGGCGGTAAATTCTCCAACAAGAACTACCAGTTCTCCGGCGGCCTGCACGGCGTGGGGATCTCCGTGGTCAACGCCCTGTCTAAGCGCGTGGAAGTGAACGTTCGTCGCGACGGTCAGATCTACAACATCGCCTTTGAAAATGGCGAAAAGGTTCAGGATTTACAGGTCGTCGGCACCTGCGGCAAGCGCAACACCGGCACCAGCGTCCACTTCTGGCCTGACGGGAGCTTCTTCGACAGCCCGCGCTTTTCCGTTTCGCGCCTGACGCACCTGCTGAAAGCCAAAGCGGTGCTGTGCCCGGGTGTAGAAATCACCTTTAAAGATCACGTCAATAACACCGAGCAGACCTGGTGCTACGCCGATGGCCTGAACGACTATCTGTGCGAAGCCGTTAACGGCCTGCCGACCCTGCCGGAAAAACCGTTCGTCGGTAACTTTAGCGGCGACACCGAAGCGGTGGACTGGGCGCTGCTGTGGCTGCCGGAAGGCGGCGAGCTGCTGACCGAAAGCTACGTTAACCTTATTCCGACCATGCTCGGCGGGACGCACGTCAACGGCCTGCGTCAGGGCCTGCTGGACGCGATGCGCGAGTTCTGTGAATACCGCAACATCCTGCCGCGCGGCGTGAAGCTGTCGGCGGAAGATATCTGGGACCGCTGCGCGTACGTGCTCTCCGTGAAGATGCAGGACCCGCAGTTTGCCGGCCAGACCAAAGAGCGCCTGTCATCGCGCCAGTGCGCGGCGTTCGTCTCCGGCGTGGTAAAAGATGCTTTTACCCTGTGGCTGAACCAGAACGTTCAGGCCGCGGAAATGCTGGCCGAAATGGCCATTTCCAGCGCCCAGCGTCGCCTGCGCGCGGCGAAGAAGGTGGTGCGTAAAAAGCTCACCAGCGGCCCTGCGCTGCCGGGCAAGCTGGCGGACTGTACGGCGCAGGATCTTAACCGCACCGAGCTGTTCCTCGTAGAAGGGGACTCGGCGGGCGGATCGGCCAAGCAGGCGCGCGATCGCGAATATCAGGCGATCATGCCGCTCAAGGGTAAGATCCTGAACACCTGGGAAGTGTCGTCTGATGAAGTGCTGGCCTCGCAGGAGGTGCACGACATCTCGGTGGCGATCGGCATCGATCCGGACAGCGACGATCTGAGCCAGCTGCGCTACGGCAAGATCTGCATCCTGGCGGATGCGGACTCCGACGGCCTGCACATCGCCACGCTGCTGTGCGCGCTGTTTGTGAAGCACTTCCGCACGCTGGTGAAAAACGGTCACGTCCACGTGGCGCTGCCGCCGCTCTACCGTATCGACCTCGGCAAAGAGGTTTACTACGCGCTGACGGAAGAAGAGAAAGCGGGCGTGCTGGAACAGCTCAAGCGCAAGAAGGGCAAGCCGAACGTGCAGCGCTTTAAAGGGCTGGGCGAGATGAACCCGATGCAGCTGCGTGAAACCACGCTGGATCCAAATACCCGCCGCCTGGTGCAGCTGACGATCAGCGATGAAGACGAACAGCAAACCAACGCCATGATGGATATGCTGCTGGCCAAGAAGCGCTCGGAAGACCGCCGCAACTGGCTGCAGGAGAAAGGCGATATGGCGGATATTGAGGCCTGATGCTGAAAAAGCCCTGCGATGCAGGGCTTTTTTTTTGCCCGGTGGCGCTGCGCTTACCGGGCCTACGATCGATCCCCTCGCCCCTTCGGGGAGAGGGCCGGGGTGAGGGGGAATGCCCCGCACTGACATCAAAACTCCATCTTCACCGTAAACTGCACTTCACGCGGATCGCCAATCTGGTTGCCCAGGTTATTGGTCGCGATAGAAGAGGTGTAGTAGGTCTTATCAAACAGGTTTTTCACGTTCACCTGCAGCGTCACCGGATACTGCAGCTTCATCTTATAGGCCGCAAACGCGTCCGCCACGAAGTAGCCCGGCAGATAATAATCCGCGCCGTTGGTTGCCGAGCGGCGGCTCACGCCGTGCCCGCCGCCGCCAATCGTCAGCGTGTTCCCGGCAAATGCATTTTGAATATCGTACGTTAAGAACAGCGAGCCGGTATGGCGCGGCACGTTCGGCAGCGGTTTGCCCGCGTAGTCCGGGTCTTCCAGCACTTTCGCATCGGTATAGCCGTAGCTGGCGATAACGTTGGTGTTCTCGGTCAACCGTCCCGCGAGATCCACCTCCACACCCTGCGAGCGCACGCGGCCCGCGGTTTTGGCGACGGTCTCATCGCCCACGCTTTCGGTATACAGCACGTTGCGCTTGTGAATATCAAACAGCGCGATGTTGGCGGTAACGCCGTCGAACAGGTCGAATTTCGCGCCTACCTCGTAGGCGTTTGACGTTTCCGGCGGCAGGTCGCCGATGTAGCTGGCAATCGACGACTGCGGCATAAACGTCTGCGAGTAGTTAGCGAAGAGCGACACGGCTGGCGTGAGCTTGTAAACCAGCCCCAGCTTCGGCGTCCACTGGTCGTCGCGGCTGTCGGTGTTGACGTT
Source organism: Enterobacter sp. KBR-315C3_2022 (assembly GCF_041399425.1). Classification (NCBI taxonomy): domain Bacteria; kingdom Pseudomonadati; phylum Pseudomonadota; class Gammaproteobacteria; order Enterobacterales; family Enterobacteriaceae; genus Enterobacter; species Enterobacter sp. KBR-315C3_2022. Next base: position 77,309 of record NZ_JBGKEB010000017.1, on the reverse strand, counting down.
AAACGGACGGCCTTTCCCGGCGTACTGGGTGTAATACTGGTAGCGCAGTCCGGCAACGGCGATCCACCGGTCGGTCAGGTACAGCGCGTCCTGCGCGTAGGCGGAATAGCTCTCCTGCTTGATGGTCTGATCGCTATCGGAGGCCGACACGGTGGTGCATTTTCCGGTGCTGCCGTAGCTCGGATCGTAGATATTAAAATCCTTCACGTTCTTGCAGCGGATCATGTCCGTGCGCAGCAGATCGTAATTCTCATACGAGACGCCGGTCAGGATCTCGTTATAGAACCCGGCGATATCCACGTTGCCCTGCACATCGGCACGGGTAGAGTGCATTCGCTGGGTCGAGCCCTGCGTCGCATCCACGCGGCGGGTCAGGTTGCCGGTTTTAGCATCGTAGGCCATCACGCGGGCCTGATTGTCGCTGTATTTATCCTGGCTGTAGCTGTAGTCGAACTTCGCGGTCCACTGGCTGTTCAGGCGGTATTCCGCGTTGAGCTGCGCCAGATCCGAGACGCCGTCCGTCACGTTGAACGGCTCGTCAAAGCGGGTCTTGCGATCGACGTTGACCGCCTTTTTGGTATTCGGATCGAAGATCGTGCCGCGATCGAACGGGGTCTTATAGTCGCGATGGGAATAGAGCACGGTCACCGTGGCGTCATCGCCAAACCACGTCAGCGACGGCGCAATGAACGTGCTGCGCTCGGTGCCGAAGTTGCGCCAGTAGTCTTCATCCTGAACCTCGCCCGTCAGGCGATACGCCAGGCGCGTGCCTTCGATCGGGCCGGTGAGGTCAAGCTGGCCGGTGCCGCCGCCAAAGCTGGATGAAGTAGCGGAAATCGCGCCGCCGAACCGCTGCTCGGGGCGTTTGGTCACCACGTTAATCAGCCCGCCCGGGTCGAGAATGCCGTAAAGCGTCGAGGCGGGGCCTTTTAACACCTCCACGCGCTCGGTGGCGGCGTTAAAGCTGCGCGGCAGCACGGTGCGAAGCCCGTTAGTCATGATCGACCCGTCGCGGTTCGCGCCAAAGCCGCGGCGCACGAACGCGTCCTGCGTGCCGCCGAGGGTGTTGGTCTGTACCACGTTGCTGACGTTATACAGCGCTTCGTCAAGCGTGGTGGCGTGCTGATCTTCCAGCACCTTATCGCTGACGGTATTCACCACCTGCGGAATATCCAGCATCGGCATGTTGGTCAGCGTAGCCGTGGACGTATTGAGCGGCTGATAGCCGTTGGTGGCGTCACCCGCGGCGTTCGGGCTGGCGACCACGGTGAGCGTTTCGCCATCCTGCGCCGTTTTCTCCGCCGCGTGCCCCAGAGGCGCTAAAAAGAGGAGTGAAAAGAGCGCGCGCCCTTTAACCCCTGCATGAAAAGGTGTGAACGTAGCCATTACATCTGTTTTCCCAAATAACCCGCGAAGAAAGGTTCGCGCAAGCGTGTGTGAGTCATTGCCCTTACGGTCCGTTCGTTAGCCACGGCGGGCCTCGAACTTGTAATTGAGAATCATTCAATCATGCGGGAATGTAGTAGTAAATGGAAAAAGTAAAAAATGGGCTACAGCGCTTTTTCATGAAAAATGCAGAATGCTATCCGTTTATAAGATATTGAAATTAATGGATTAATGATAAAAATAAAGCGCGTGGGTCTACGCCGTTATCCCTGGTTTTTACAGGGTGTTTCTCCGCTTGACTACTACATGGCGCAGCGGCAAACTTTCAAAAGAGAATGAGTTTTATTTTTATTTATTTGATTTTATTACGTTGGCATTCACGTGGCGCACAACCTCAAAAATCCTGGCCTGGTTCTGGAGAACCTGTCCGCGGGCTACCACAAAAAAATCATCGTCGATGATATTTCCCTCGCCATCCCGCAGCAGAAAATGACGGTGCTGGTGGGGGCGAACGGCTGCGGCAAATCCACGCTGCTGAGCACCCTTGCGCGCCTGCTGCATCCGCTGGGAGGCCGCGCCGTGCTGGACGGCAAATCCATCCACGCGCAGCCCACCCGAGACGTGGCGCGACAGCTTGGCATTTTGCCCCAGTCGCCGATTTTGCCGGAGGGTTTAACCGTGTTTGAGCTGGTCTCCCGCGGGCGTTTTCCCTGGCAGAGTTTTATGCGCCAGTGGAGCGAGGAAGACGAACGGGCCGTGGAGGACGCGCTGCGCCTGACGGGCACGGCGGCGTTTGCCGATCTGCCCGTTGAAAGCCTCTCCGGCGGCCAGCGCCAGCGCTGCTGGATTGCCATGGCGCTGGCGCAGCAAACGCCGTACATCCTGCTGGACGAGCCAACCACCTTTTTAGATCTGCGCTATCAGGTGGAGATCCTCGAATTGCTCCACGATCTCACCCGCCACCACGGGCGCACCGTGGTCGTGGTGCTCCACGATCTAAACTTCGCGGTCAACTACGGCGATTCGCTGGTCTTTTTGCGCCACGGCAAAGTGGAGGGCGTGCTTCACGAGGGCGACGCCTGCACGCCGGAGCTGATCAAAGCGGTGTTTGACGTTGACGTGCATATGTCGACAAACCCGATGACCGGCAAACCGTTCTTTATGCCGTTTCGCCAGGCGTCCAGAGCATCATGATCCGCATCCCGCTGGCTTTTCTGCTGCTCACGCTTCTGCTGCTGGCCGGAGCGGTGGCGCATCTCGGGATCGGCGCGCGCGCCATCGCGCCGCAAACGGTGGTGCAGGCGTTTCTCCACTTCGACCCGCGTAACTTCGACCACAGCGTGGTTATCCGCCTGCGCCTGATCCGCCTTTGCGCGGCGATGGTCACGGGCGCGGCGCTGGGCGTGGCGGGAGCGCTGCTGCAATCGGTGATCCGCAACCCGCTGGGCGAGCCGCACATTCTCGGGCTGAACGCGGGGGCGGCGCTGGCGGTGGTTTTGACCAGCGCGCTCGGGCTTGGCCTGCCGTTTGGCCGCCCGCTGATTGCCGCCGCCGGTGCCGCGGCGCTGTTTTTGCTGGTGCTGACGTTTTCCTCCGCCGGGCGAGCCGGGCTCACGCCGATGAAGGTCACGCTGTGCGGCGTGGCGATGTCGGCGTTCGCGTCGTCCATCACCGCCGCGGTGCTGATTCTGGACGAACAGACCCTGCTGGCGATGCGAACCTGGCTGGCGGGCGATTTGGCCGGGGTCAGCGTCGACGCGGTTCGCGCCGCGGCCTGGGCCGCCGGGGCCGGATTCCTGCTGGCGGTCTGGCTGTCGCCCTCGCTGAACATGCTGGCGCTCGGCGATCGCATGGCGCAGGGACTGGGCGTTTCGCTGCTCAAAACCCGCCTGTTCGCGCTGCTGGCGACGGCGCTGCTGTGCGGCGCGGCGGTCTCCCTCGCCGGTCCGATAGGCTTTATCGGCCTCGTGGTGCCGCAGCTCGTCCGCCGCCTGGCGTCGGTGGACCTACGCCTGACGATCCCGCTCTCGGCGCTGTGCGGGGCGCTGGTTCTGCTGGTGGCGGATATCGCGGCGCGCACGCTGTTTGCGCCCTACGAGCTCGCCACGGGCGTGGTGACCGCGCTGGTCGGCGCGCCCGCGTTTATCCTCATCGCGGCGAGGACGTTCAAATGAATCGCGCCGGGCTGCGGGCGATCCGCGCGGGCGCGTTTTCGGTGCCGATCCGCCCTAAGGCGATGATCCTGCTGGGGCTGCTGGCGGCGGCGGGCGTGGCGCTGATGGGCTTTGGCCTGACCCACGGCTCGCTGCCGATCCCCGGTTCCGCCATTGGCCGCGCGCTCTTCATGCCGGAGAGCCTGAGCGCCGACGCGCGCTACATCGTCATGGATATCCGCCTCCCGCGCCTGCTGATGGCGGCGCTCTGCGGCGCGATGCTCGGCATGGCGGGGGCCGCGATGCAGTCCATCACCCGCAACGGGCTGGCCGATCCGGGGCTGATCGGCGTGAAGGAGGGCAGCAGCGCCGCGGTGCTGCTGGTGATGTTTCAGCTTCCCGCGCTGAGCCTGTTCTGGCGGCCTCTGGTTGGCATGGTCGGCGGCGCGCTGACCGCGGTGCTGGTTGTGATGCTGGCGCGCGATATCTCACGTCCGCGGTTTATTCTGATCGGCATCGGCGTCTCGTGGGCCTTTGCGGCGGCGATGGGCGTCTTTATGACCACCGCGGACGTGCGCGACGTGCAAACGGCGATGCTGTGGTTGGCGGGCAGCCTGCACGCGGCCAGCTGGCCGCTGGTCGGCATGGCGGCGGCCTGGGCGATCCCGGCGTTCGCGCTGCTTCTCTTTACAGCCCGCGCGGCGGACGTCGCCCTGCTGGGCAACCCGACGGCCATGGGGCTGGGCGTGCGGACCTCGCGCCTGGCGCTGCTGCGGGTCATCGCGCCGGTGATGCTGACGGCGGCCTGCGTCTCCTGCGTGGGCAGCATCGGTTTTGTCGGCCTCATTGCGCCGCACATGGCGCGGCTGGTGCTGCGCGGCGGGCAGGCCGCGCTGCTGTCGGGAAGCGCCGCGCTGGGCGCGCTGCTGGTGCTGCTGGCGGACAACGTCGGGCGCCTGGCCTTCTTACCGCTCCAGCTGCCCGCCGGGATCGTGATTTCGCTTATTGGCGGCCCCTTTTTCCTGCTGCTGCTCTGGCAGCGTCGTGACCGATTCTAGAGGTGTTTGATGCGCATACTGATTTCTGTGCTGTTGCTGGTGGGCTTTGCGGTAAGCGCGGCGGAGCCGACGCAGACCTTTACCGACGATCTCAATCGCAGGGTGGTGGTGCCGCTTCATCCGCAACGGATCGTCTCGCTGCACGATCTGGACATTACCATTCCGCTGATTGAGCTTGGCGTGCCGCCGGTCGCCAGCCACGGCCGCACGCGCCCGGACGGGAGCCATTTCCTGCGCTCCAGCGGCATGCTGACGGGCGTCGATTTTGACAATTCCGACATTAAATTCATCGGCACCGCCGATATCGACATCGAAGCCATCGCCGCCGCGAAGCCGGATCTGATTATCACCGAGCCGACCCGCAACACGCCGATCGCGCAGCTGGAAAAAATCGCGCCGACGGTGAGCATCGATCACCTTGACGGCGGCGCGCCGGAGATTTACCGCAAGCTGGCGCAGCTGACCGGCACCCAGGCGCGGCTGACGATCCTGGAGTGTCGCTATCAGGAGCAAATCAGGGCGCTGAAGGCGACCGTCGACGCTGGCAACATCACCGTCTCGGTGATTCAGGCCAATCAGGGAAAAATTACCGCCATGCACAGCTACCACTCGCTTGGCCGCGTGCTGCGCGACGCCGGGTTCAGGTTCCCGCCGCTGATTGAAAGTATTCCCGACGGCGGGCGCATCGACGTCAGCGCCGAGCGCCTGCCGGAGCTGGACGCCGATTTTGTCTTTGCCACCTGGCGCGGGGATACCGGCGGAACGCCGCAGGACGAGCTGAAGGCCATGGAGGCGGTAATGCCGGGCTGGTGTCAGTTCCTTAGCGCCTGCCGGACCGGGCATTACGTGCTGATTTCCCGCGAGGAGGCGATTTCGAACTCGTTCGCCTCGCTCGGGCTGATGGCCGCGCAGGTGCAGTCGCAGATTGCGGGCCGCCCGCTGCCGGAGGCGTCACGGTGATCCGCAAAGCCGATGTCTACGGTGACCGCTTCCGCTCCCGGGCGCACCAGCTGACGCCGCGCCTGCTGCTGGTGGCGCGCTACATCAATGAGAACCGGGAAGCGGTGATGGAGCAAACGGCGATGGAGATCGCGACGCTGCTGAACACGTCGGATGCCACCGTCGTCCGCGCTATTCAGGCGCTCGGTTTTGCCGGGCTGCGCGACCTGAAGCAGACCTTGGAGCACTGGTTTGGCCCGGTGGTGACCTCCAGCGAAAAGATGTCCAGCACGGTGAATACCCTCACCAGCGACGTGAACGCGAGCATCGATTTTGTGCTGGAGGGGCATCAGCACACCTGCAACGTGCTGTCTGAGCCGGGCAACCGTTACGCGATGGCGCAGGCAGTGTCGCTGCTGGCGCAGGCGAGGCAGGTGGCTATTTTTGGCATCGGCGCATCCGGCATTCTGGCCGAGTACACCTCCCGCCTGTTTAGCCGAATCGGCCTGCCGGCGATCCCCCTCAACCGCACGGGCATTGGCCTCGCCGAGCAGCTGGTTGCCTTGCAGCGGGGCGACGTGCTGGTGATGATGGCGCAAAAATCCGCGCACCGGGAAGGGCAAACCACGCTGCGCGAAGCGAAGCGTCTGGGTATTCCGGCGATTTTGCTGACCAACGCCACCGACTCGCAGTTCAGCAAAGAGGCGAGCGTGGTGATCCACGTTCCGCGCGGCGGCGAGAAGGGCAAGATCCCGCTGCACGGCACGGTGCTGCTGTGTCTGGAGATGATTATTTTGTCCGTTGCCTCCACCGAGCCGCAGCGCACCATTAAGTCGATGAAGCGCATCAACGAGTTTCACCGCGGATTAAAGCCAGGCAAGAAGAGTGGGTGATTTTCGCCCTTTCCCAAAGGGTTAAGGGTTCCCCACTGGCACAGAATACCCCCTCTCCATTCAGGGAGAGGGCTGGGGTGAGGGTGAAAGCATCAAACCGCACGATGGTTCTTCCGGTACTGCAGCGGCGTCTCGCCAATTCCTTTCTTAAACGCGCTGATAAACCACGTCACGTCGGAAAACCCTACCTGCGCGGCAATGTCGCGCACGCTCGTGTCCGAGTGAAGCAGGCATTCGCAGGCCTTGCGCAGCCTTAGCGTATTCAGATAGTCGTGGATCTTCTCCCCGGTTTCCGCATGAAATTTCCGCGACACGTAGCTGCGCGAGATGCCCAGCTCGGCCGCCAGCGCGTCCAGCCTGAACTTCTGCTGATAGTGCTCTTCCAGCCAGAACATCGCCCGGCTGCCGACCCCCTGGCTGCTGCCCGGCGCGCCGTCCTCCACGTCCGGCAGCATGGCAAACAGGCCGATCAGCAGCCCCGCGATGCGCTCGCCGGTCATCGGCGGCTGGTAGCAGCTAAACAGGTGCGTAATATGGCTGTGGCAATGGGCCATGTCCGCCACCCACGCCGCGCCTCCGCGCCGTGACAGCGCCCGCAGCCGCTGCTGCGCGTGCGGAAAATCACGCAGCACGTTCATCACCGCATGGTGATCGAGATGAATAATCGTGCGCCGATAGATGGCCTCCGCCCGCTCGTCCACCCTCACCTTATGCAGCGTAAACGGCGGAAAGAAAAACAGCCGCCCTGGGCGCATGGTGAAGTGTTGATTATCGACAATCGCCACGCCAAAACCCTCCTCGACGTAGAGGATCTCCAGACACTGGTGCCAGTGGTGATAGCGCACGGTGTTGGCATACAGGCGGCTGAAGGAGGCGACGGTATTGTTCAGCGTAATCAGCTCAAGATGTTCCGACGTTGGCGTGTTGCGCATGGTGCAATAAAACTCAACTTTTTCCCGTCAAAATCCATTTATAAACCACCATTTTAAATTTTATCAACTGGAGGTTTATTAAACGCTCCCACCTGTGACGCGGCTAACATTTCTCCACCTCATGCTTTCACTATCCTTGGCCGCAGTTGACGACGAGGGCGAACCTATGTGGGCGGTAAATAACGAAAAATCAAATCCGTTGTCTTCGCGACGGGATGTGGCGGCGTCGCTGAAGAGGATGCTGGCGGCGCTGGATGCGCAGTTTCCGGCAGGCAGCTCGCGCTTTTCGCTGGGGGAAACCTGCGCGCACTACGCGACGGATATTGCGCAGATGGAGGGGCTTTCGCGCGCGCTGTGGGGGCTGTTTCCGCTGATGGCGTCCGGCGAATCCGAGCCCTTCAGCGAGAAGTACCTTACCGCCATTAAGCTTGGCACCGATCCGCACGGCGAAGGCTACTGGGGCGAAACCGGCCCGTACGACCAGCGGCTGGTGGAGATGGCGGCCTACGGGCTCGGGCTGGCGCTGCTGGGGGATGCGCTCGCCGAGCGGTTTAGCGAGCGAGAGCTGGAAAACCTGCACGCGTGGCTCAACCAAATCACCGACGCGCAGATGCCGGACAGCAACTGGAACTACTTCGCCATTATGGTCCAGCTCGGCTTTAAGCGCGCCGGGCTGCCGTTTGACCAGCATGCCATCGACCGTCGCTTTGCGATGATGGAAGCCTACTACCTCGGCGACGGCTGGTATTCGGACGGCCCCGGCAGGCCGAGGGATTACTACATCTCGATGGCGTTCCACTTCTACGGCCTGATTTACGCCACCCTCAGCGGCGACGAGGCGAGGGCGGCGGTGCTGCGCGAGCGCGCGCGGCTGTTCGCACGGGATTTTATCTACTGGTCCGCCGCCGACGGCGCGTCGGTGCCGTTTGGCCGCAGCCTGACCTACCGCTTTGCGATGGTTGCCTTCTGGAGCGCGGTGGCGTTCTCCGGGCTGGACGCGTTCACGCCGGGCGTCGTGAAGGGCATTATCCTGCGCCACCTGCGCTGGTGGCAGCAGCAGCCGATTGCCGACCGCGACGGCATTCTGACCCTCGGGTTTGCCTACCCGAACCTGGCGATGTGCGAGGACTACAACTCGCCCGGCTCGCCGTACTGGGCGCTGAAAACCTACCTGATTCTGGCGCTGACGGAGGATCATCCGTTCTGGCTGGCGGAAGAACAGCCGCTGCCCGCGCTGGCCGAAAAGCGCGCGATCCCCCACGCGCAGCAGATCCTGATACATGCGGATAACTCTCAGCACGTCACCATGCTCACCGCGGGGCAGCTTGAGCTGAACAATTACGTTAACACCGAGGCCAAATACACCAAGTTTGCCTACTCCAGCCGCTTTGGCTTCACCATCGAGCGCGGGCGTTTTGGGCTAAAGCACGCCGCCTGCGACTCCATGCTGCTGCTGGCCGACGGCGATGACTACTATCGCGGACGCCGCGAATGCGGGGCGGTACGGGTGGACGAAAACTACCTCTACTCGCACTGGTCGCCGTGGCATGACGTTCACATCGACACCTGGCAAATACCGTTCGGCGAGTGGCACCTGCGGTTGCACCGCATCCGCAGCGCGCGCCGCCTGCAAACGGCGGAGGGCGGGTTTGCCGTCATGAAAGCGGAGCATCGGCTTCGCGATCGCGGCTGCTACCTGGCGGCAGAGAACGGCTGCAGCGCGATTGTCGATCTCTCGCCGGAGCTGGCGCGAGAGCCGGACAGCATCGTTACCCCGCCGAACAGCAGCATCATGTTCCCGGAGTGCGCCTCTATTCCGCTGCTAAAAACCGAGATTCCGCAGGGCGAAAGCTGGCTCTGCTGCGCCGTGACGGCCAGCGAAAAACAGCGCGCGGCGGCGACTCCGATACTGAGCATCACCCGCGGCCAGGCCGTGATTCGCGATCCCGAAAGCGAGCGCCTGCTGTCGTTCACATTATAAAAAACCTGACCCCTACACGTCGGCGAGGATGGTATGAAAACGTCATCTACAACAAGCAGAACCGAATATTACAAAATCAGCAGCTTTATCTTTCTCTACTTCTTTACCTGGTCCGCCAGTATTGGCCTGCTGGCCATCTGGCTCGGGCAAAAGGCTAATCTTAGCGGATCGGTGATTGGCACCGTCTTTGCGGTTAACGGCGTTTTCTCGGTTATTCTCAAACCGATCTACGGCTATATTCTCGATAAGATCGGCATGAGCAAATACCTGCTCTATTTTGTGGTGGCGATGTCCGCCCTGATGGCGCCGTTCTTTATCTATGTCTATCAGCCGCTGCTCATGTCCCACACCCCGATCGGCATTATCGTCGGCGCGCTGTACCTGAGCTTTGCCTGGTACGCGGGCGTGGCGGCGTGTGAATCCTATTCCGATCGCTTTAGCCGCCTGAACGGCATGGAGTTCGGGCAGATCCGCATGTGGGGATCGCTCGGCTGGGCGGTGGCATCGTCCTTTTCCGGCCTGCTGTTTAACCTCTCTCCGGCGTATAACTTTATGCTGGGGAGCGTGGCTTCGGTGGTGATGCTGATTGTCCTGCTGACGCTGAAAGTGAACACTAACTCAGTCCACGCGGGCGAGGTGCTGACCAAAGAAAAAATCGTCCCGTCGGACGTTTACGCCCTGCTGCGTAACCGCAAATTCTGGGCGTTCTGCCTCTACGTGGCGGGCGTGGCGTGGATGATGTTTATCGCCGAGCAGCAGTTCTCGCGCTATTTCGTCACCTTCTTTGACGATATTCACCAGGGCAACGCGGTGTTTGGCTATCTGGGCACCGTGCAGTCCGGGATGGAATTTGTCATGTATATGGTGATCCCGCTGTTCGTTAATTTCATCGGCGCCAAGCGCGGGCTGTTAATTGTTGGGCTTATCGTCGGGGCGCGCCTGATTATTTCCGGCATCTGCGACTCGCACCTATTAATCTCGATTCTCAAGCCGCTGTACGGCCTTGAAATTTGCCTGCTGCTGGTCTCCGTTTTTAAATACATCGCCGAGCATTTCGACAAGCGCGTGAATGCCACCATGTATTTACTCGGCTATCAGGCGATGCTGTACGTCGGTAACGTCGTCATCTCTTCGCCTGCCGGATATCTGTATGACCGCATCGGTTTTGAACAGACCTATATCATCATGGGCGCCACGGCGCTGACCTTTACCCTGATTTCTGCCTTTACGCTATCCGCCTGCCAGAGCAAATGGCGCAGCAGCGGCGCGCTGAACGTAGCAGAACCCACATCACGATAATTACGCCGTCAAAGAAGGAAGCAAACTATGTTAAGCCGTATCAAAGAGGAGCGTCTGGCCGCGATGCCAGCGCCGGTCGACCCGCAGGCGTTTCGCGATGAGCTTGCCTCGGCGCGAAGCCACGTTATCGAACTGATTAGCCGTCACCTGGCGGCGTTTGGCGACAAGTTCCCGGCGGAAACCTGCCGGGAGGGCTTCTATCCGCTGACCGACAACGTGGAGTGGACCACCAGCTTCTGGACCGGGCAGCTCTGGCTCGCCTGGGAGATGAGCGGCGAGGAAAAATTCCGCGCGATGGCGGAAAAGCACGTCCGCTCGTTTGGCCTGCGCATCGCCGGGCGTCATGACACCAACACCCACGACCTGGGCTTCCTGTACACGCTCTCCTGCGTGGCGGCGTGGCGATTAACGGGCAACCGCGAAGCGCGCGGCTTCTCGCTGCTGGCGGCGGAAGCCCTGCTGGAGCGCTTTCACGAGAAGGCGAAGATCGTTCAGGCGTGGGGCGATCTTGCCGATCCCGAGCAGGCCGGGCGGATGATCATCGACTGCAACATGAACCTGCCGCTGCTCTACTGGGCGAGCGAGCAGACGGGCGATCCGCGCTTTGCCAGCGCCGCGAAGGCGCACGTCATGCAGGCGGCAACGTACCTGGTCCGCGACGACGCCTCAACGTTCCATACCTACTACATGGACGTGGCCACGGGCGCGGCGCGCTACGGCAATACCCAGCAGGGCTACGCGGACGACTCCTGCTGGTCGCGCGGGCAGGCGTGGGGAATTTATGGCTTCCTGCTGAGCTATATCTACACCGGCGATAGCACCATGATTGGCCTGTCAAAACGGCTGGCGAACTACTTCCTCAACCGCCTGCCGGAAGACTACGTTTGCCACTGGGATCTGGCGCTGGTGGGCACCGACGCCCTGCGCGACGCCTCCTCGGCGGCGATCGCCGCGTGCGGCCTGCTGGAGCTGGTGAAGCATCTGCCGGTGACCGATCCGGATCGCGAGCGCTATCTGGACTGGGCGAAAGCGATCGTCTCTTCGCTGACGAAGCATTACCTGATGGGCAAGGACGAGCGCGGAACCGGGCTGCTGAAGCACTCGGTTTACCATCTCGCAAGCAATAAAGGCGTGGACGAATGCGCCAGCTGGGGAGATTACTTCTACGTTGAGGCGCTGGTGCGGCTGACGCAGAGCTGGAAGCCGTACTGGTAAACGTCGGGGGAGAGACCCCCGACGCGCAGGTTACGCCTTAGGAATACGCAGCGTCTGCCCCGGGTAAATTTTATCCGGGCTGGAGAGCATCGGGCGGTTGGCCTCGAAAATCTTGTTGTACTGGTTGGCGTCGCCGTACACGGTTTTCGAGATGGCGCTCAGGGTATCGCCGGATTTGACCGTGTAGTAGGTGGCTTCGTCTTTGGCATCCGTCGCGGTGATGTTGTTCTCCACCTCGCTGACGCCTGCGATGTTACCGACCGCGACCTGGATTTTCTCTTTCTGCTCCTGGGTCAGCCCGTCGCCCGTGACGCTGGCTTTGCCGTCGGTGACGTTGACCTGCACTTTATCCGCACCGGGAATATTGAGTTTCTTAAGGTGTTCCGTAACCTTATCGGACTGGCCCTTATGGTCAGTCAGGTTGTCCCAGAGCTTTTCGCCTGCTTCTTTCACGAAGTTAAAAAGTCCCATTCCTTCCTCCTGTTAGACATGACGTCAGACTAAGCATAGCAGTTGGGCGTTAAGGCGATAAAAAAAGCCCGGCAGCGCTAACGCTTGCCGGGCCTGAATAGAGGGAGGAGGGGAAACTTAAACCCCTTGCTCCAGAATGCGGATATGGGTTTCCAGCACGTCGCCTTTCACCGCGTCGCCCCACGCCTTCATGTGCGCGGTCTGCAGATGCGCTTCAAGGTGCGCGACGGTTTCCCACTGCTCAACCATGATGATGGAGTCCGGCGCGGTGGCCTGGAAGCTCGCCTCTGTCGCGGCATCCACCATTGGCGCATAGCCATGGCAGCCTTCTTCTTTCAGCACGGTCGGGATAATTTTCGCGAACTGATCCAGCACCGCCTGACGATGATGTTGGCCCGGACGCGTACGGATTTCAGCAATAACGGTAAGCATAATTAACTCCTTCTAATTCCAGCCTATCAGTTAAGCAAAAATCTCAGCGAGATGCTTGCGATATTCTGCGATATAGCGCGGGACGTCAGGCATTTTAATCACGTCGTTGACGATAAAGGTCGGCAGCGGCTCCATGCCGAGGAACTGGTTGGCCTTGTGGAACGGCAGGTACGCGCCGTCTACGCCCACGCCTTCGAAGAACTGATCGCGCTCGGTGAAGGCCTCCAGCGGCGCGTTCCAGGTCAGGGAGAGCATGTATTTTTTGCCCTGAATCAGGCCGCCGGAACCGTATTTTTTTGACGCGTCGGAGCGGGTGCGGCCGTCGCTGGCGTACAGCGAACCGTGGCCTTCGGTGAACACGTCGTCGATGTATTTTTTCACCGTCCACGGCGCGCCCATCCACCAGCCCGGCATCTGCCAGATGATGGTATCGGCCCACAGGAAGTTCTGCACTTCCGCTTTGACATCGTAATCGCCGTCCGCGCGCACGACCTTAACATCATGCCCGGCGTCGCGCAGGAAGCCGTCCGCGACCTCGGTCAGGGTGTCGTTCAGCTGACCTTTAGAGTGGGCGAATTCTTTCGCGCCGTTGATAATCAGAATATTGCTCATTATTTGTCCTCGATGGGGAGAGTATGCCGGGCATTGTACGCGCGAGAGCGGACCGGAAAAATGAGCAAAATGTGTAAAGTCTTTTGCGTGTGGCGCAATAATCCCTATCCGCTCACCGTCACCCTGAAGCCGCCGTCGGGGGCATTGTTCATGGCGACGCGCATGCCGTGCAGGGCAGCGATCCGCTTCACGATGGATAACCCCAGGCCGCTGCCGGTCTCATCCTGCCCCGGCGGGCGGTAAAAGCGCTCGCCGATGCGGGCCAGCGCGTCGGGCGCAATGCCGGGGCCGTTGTCCTGAACGCTAAAGCTATGGGCGTCGAGCGTCACGTCGACCACGCTGCCGCGCGGGCTGTAGCGCACGGCGTTATCCAGAAGGTTGCGGACCAGCAGGCCGAGCAGCAGCGGCTGGCAGGCGCGCGTGACGTGCGGGGCGTTGACGTTCAGCCGGACCTCAATCCCCGCCTGCTGCGCCGGATGGTAGATATCCATCACCGCCGACTGGAGTAAATCCGCCATCGCCACGGTTTCAACGTCGTCGAGATTATCCAGCGAATCCAGCCGGGAGAGCGTCAGGAGCTGATCCACCAGCCGGGACGCGCGATCGATGCCCGCGTGCAGCTGCGTCAGCGCCCTGGCCTGCGCCTGCGGATCGTCCACGTACAGCTGCGCCACGTCGGTTTGCACCTTCAGCGCCGCCAGCGGGCTGCGCAGCTCGTGGGCGGCGTCTGAGGTGAAGCGGCGCTCGCGGGCCATCATCTCCTGGGTGCGCGCAAACAGGTGGTTGAGCGCGTCGAGCAGCGGGCGCACCTCCGTCGGCACGCCGTCGGTGGGCAGGCTGTCGGTGGCGTCCGGCGAGCGCCAGCGCAGCGTCTGCGCCAGCTTTTTCAGCGGCCTGAGCTCGCGGCTCAGCAGCAGGATCAGCAGAAGCAGCATCACGGGCAGCGCGACCAGCCACGGCGTCAGCTGCGAGCTGACCACGTCCAGCGCCATCTCCTGGCGGTACTCCCACTCCTGCCCGACCACTAAGCGGTGCTTGCCGTCCGGCGACGTCAGCCACAGGAAGCGCCACTCGTCGCTATCGTCCTGCAGCTGGCCGTCGTCAAACCCGTCCCGGCGGTAGTGATAGGGGATATCGCGCCCGTTCTCGCCGTCGTTCAGCAGCATTTTGCCGTGAGTATCGAAGATGGCGAACGCCAGCGCGTCGTCGTCCAGATGCCCGTGCCTGGCCTTTTTCGGCACCTCGCGCATCCGCTCCGGGGCGCGAATTTCGTCCAGATCCATCGTCAGCAGGCGCCTGGCAAACAGCATCTGCTGGGTATCGAAGACCTTATCGAGCTTGTGCGCGGTCTGCTGCCAGGCCACGACGCTGGCGGCAAACCAGGCGGCCAGCGAGAGCAAAAGGAAGAGGAGCGTCAGGCGCAGCTTAAGGCTTAATTTCATGCGTCACCCAGGGTATAGCCGATGCCGTGCACGGTGCGGATAAACTCGCTGCCGAGCTTGCGGCGAAGATGGTGAACGTGGACCTCCACGGCGTTGCTGGAGACGTCGTCGTCCCAGCCGTAGAGCTTTTCTTCGATCTGGCTGCGCGGCAGCACGCGCCCGGCGTTGCGCATCAGCAGCTCCAGCAGGGCAAACTCTTTGGGCTTGAGAACGAGCGTTTCGCCATTCAGCGTGGCGATAAGGCCTGCGGGATCCAGCGTCACCTTACCGTGACGCAGCTCGCTGCGCGCCTGGCCGTGGCTGCGGCGCACCAGTGCTTCAAGGCGCGCCGCCACTTCAATCAGGGCGAACGGCTTACAGAGATAATCATCCGCGCCCAGGCGCAGCCCGTCGACGCGCTGGCTCAGCGCATCCCGCGCCGTTAAGATCAGCACCGGCTCGCTGCGCCCGCCTTCGCGCCATTCGCGCAGGATGTCGAGGCCGTCCATTTCCGGCAGCGTCAGGTCAAGCACCACGGCATCGTAGGGGGCGGAATAGAGCGCCGCGCGGCCGGTTTTGCCGTCGGTAAACCAGTCCACGCTAAACCCCATTTTGGTCAGCCCGGCCTTGATGCCGTCGCCTATCAGCCTGTCGTCTTCAACCAGTAAAATGCGCATGTTCCCTCCTTGATGCCGCCAGTAAACCTTCTGTCGACCCGCGCTGTACAGTAAAAATAAATAAATTTTCCCCTTAAGAAGTTGTTAAGGATTACCCTGTTTAATGGACTGCGAAACGACATTAAAGGGAGAAATGAAGATGAAAAAATACGCTGCAATTGCTGCCATCATGATGATGACCACGGCCCCCGTTTTTGCTGCACAGGGCGGCTTCGACGGCCCGTCCGCCACCGCCGCGCCGACGCAAACCCAGCAGGGCGGTTTTGTGGATAACAACGCCAACCTGACGACGGCGGCAAAGGTGAAAGATCTGAAGGACGATGCCTGGGTTAAGCTGCGCGGGAACATTACCGAGCGCCTGTCCGACGACCGTTACACCTTCCGCGATGAAACCGGCACGGTGGTGGTTGAGATCGACCACAAGCGCTGGAACGGCGTGACCGTCAGCCCGCAGGATAAGGTTGAACTGCAGGGTAAAGTCGATAAAGACTGGAACGAGTTTGAAATCGACGTGAAGCAGGTTATCAAGCTGAACAAATAACCCGGAAAGGGCCGCTGATGCGGCCCTTTTTCTTTGTGACTCAACTCGACAGATAGGGTAGTATCTGCGGCAATATTGCCTGAAACCCATCGGTTTCTGAGTTGAGGAATCACACGTAATGAGCGATATGGCAGAGCGCCTCGCGCTACATGAATTCACGGAAAATGCCTACCTGAACTACTCCATGTACGTCATCATGGACAGGGCATTGCCGTTCATCGGGGATGGCCTGAAGCCCGTTCAGCGCCGCATCGTCTATGCGATGTCCGAGCTGGGGCTGAGCGCCAGCGCCAAGTTTAAGAAGTCCGCCCGTACCGTCGGTGACGTACTGGGTAAATACCACCCGCACGGCGACAGCGCCTGCTATGAAGCGATGGTGCTGATGGCGCAGCCGTTCTCCTACCGCTACCCGCTGGTTGACGGGCAGGGGAACTGGGGCGCGCCGGACGATCCGAAATCCTTCGCGGCGATGCGTTATACCGAATCCCGCCTGTCCAAATACGCCGAGGTGCTGCTGGGCGAGCTGGGGCAGGGTACGGTCGACTGGGTGCCCAACTTCGACGGGACGATGCAGGAGCCGAAAATGCTGCCTGCGCGCCTGCCGAACATCCTGCTGAACGGCACCACCGGTATCGCGGTCGGCATGGCGACGGACATTCCGCCGCACAACCTGCGTGAAGTGGCCAACGCCGCCATCACCCTGATCGAACAGCCGAAAACCTCGCTCGACGAGCTGCTGGATATCGTGCAGGGGCCGGACTACCCGACCGAAGCCGAGATCATCACCTCGCGCGCGGAAATCCGCAAAATCTACCAGAACGGCCGCGGCTCCGTGCGCATGCGCGCCGTCTGGAATAAAGAAGACGGCGCCGTGGTGATCACCGCGCTGCCGCACCAGGTCTCCGGCGCGAAGGTGCTGGAGCAGATCGCCTCCCAGATGCGCAATAAAAAGCTGCCGATGGTGGACGACCTGCGCGACGAGTCCGACCACGAGAACCCGACCCGTCTGGTGATCGTGCCGCGCTCCAACCGCGTCGACATGGAGCAGGTGATGAACCACCTGTTCGCAACGACCGACCTGGAAAAAAGCTACCGCGTTAACCTGAACATGATCGGCCTCGACGGCCGCCCGGCGGTGAAAAACCTGCTGGAGATCCTCACCGAATGGCTGGCCTTCCGCCGCGATACGGTGCGCCGTCGTCTGAACCACCGCCTGGAAAAGGTGCTTAAGCGCCTGCACATCCTCGAAGGCCTGCTGGTGGCGTTCCTCAACATCGACGAAGTGATCGAGATCATTCGCACCGAGGACGAGCCGAAGCCCGCGCTGATGTCGCGCTTTGGCATCAGCGAAACCCAGGCCGAAGCGATCCTCGAGCTGAAGCTGCGCCATCTCGCCAAGCTGGAAGAGATGAAGATCCGCGGCGAGCAGGACGAGCTGGAAAAAGAGCGCGACAAGCTGCAGGCGATCCTGGCGTCCGAGCGCAAGATGAATAACCTGCTGAAGAAAGAGCTGCAGGCGGATGCCGACGCCTTTGGCGACGACCGCCGCTCACCGCTGCACGAGCGCGAAGAAGCGAAGGCGATGAACGAGCACGACATGCTGCCGTCCGAGCCGGTCACGATCGTGCTGTCTCAGAGCGGCTGGGTGCGCAGCGCCAAGGGCCACGACATCGACGCGCCGGGGCTGAGCTACAAGGCGGGCGACAGCTTCAAGGCGGCGGTGAAGGGCAAGAGCAACCAGCCGGTGGCGTTTATCGACTCCACGGGCCGCAGCTACGCCATCGACCCGATCACGCTGCCTTCCGCGCGCGGGCAGGGCGAGCCGCTGACCGGCAAGCTGACGCTGCCGCCGGGGGCGACGGTTGACCATATGCTGATGGAGGCCGACGAGCAGAAACTGCTGATGGCCTCCGACGCGGGCTACGGCTTTATCTGCACCTTTAACGACCTCGTGTCGCGCAACCGTGCGGGCAAGGCGCTGATCAGCCTGCCGGACAACGCCCGCGTCATGACGCCGCTGGTGATTGAGAACGACAGCGACATGCTGCTGGCAATCAGCGCCGCCGGACGTATGCTGATGTTCCCGGTGAGCGATCTGCCGGAGCTGTCGAAGGGCAAAGGCAACAAGATCATTAACATTCCGTCAGCGGAAGCGGCAAAAGGCGAAGATAGCCTCGCGCACCTGATGATTCTGCCGCCGCAGAGCACGCTGACCATCCACGTCGGCAAGCGTAAAATCAAGCTTCGTCCGGAAGAGCTGCAGAAAGTGGTGGGTGAGCGCGGTCGCCGCGGCTCGCTGATGCGCGGGCTGCAGCGTATTGACCGCATCGACGTTGATTCCCCTGCGCGCAGCCGCGCGGGCGACAGCGAAGAGTAAGCGGTTCGTCCCCCTCCGCTCGGGAGGGGGATATCATTAAAATTTCCCGTAAAATCATTGTTAATTCGTGCATTGCGATTAACAATATGCGCTCGTAATAAAGTCCTTACCTGGCCACAGGTGAAGTATAATTGTCAGCTGTTGGGGCTTCAGAGGTCGCTATGCTATACATTGTTCGTCTTATTCTTACCGTCATCTACTGCATTCTGGTCTGTATTTTCGGCTGCATCTACTGCCTGTTCAGCCCGCGTAATCCGAAGCACGTCGCGACGTTTGGCCACATGTTTGGCCGCCTTGCGCCGCTGTTCGGCCTGAAGGTTGAAAAGCGCCTGCCGGAAGGGGCAGAGAACTTCGGTAACGCCATCTATATCGCGAATCATCAAAACAACTACGATATGGTGACGGCGTCTAATATTGTGCTGCCGCCGACCGTCACCGTGGGTAAAAAGAGCCTGCTGTGGATCCCGTTCTTCGGCCAGCTGTACTGGCTCACCGGCAACCTGCTCATTGACCGCAACAACCGCGCAAAGGCGCACGGCACCATTGCGGAAGTCGTGAACCACTTTAAGAAGCGCAAAATCTCTATCTGGATGTTCCCGGAAGGGACGCGCAGCCGCGGGCGCGGCCTGCTGCCGTTTAAGACCGGTGCGTTTCATGCCGCAATTGCGGCTGGCGTTCCAATTATTCCCGTGTGCGTTTCAAATACTTCGAATAAGATTAATCTTAACCGCCTGAATAACGGGCTGGTGATTGTTGAAATGCTGCCGCCGGTGGATACCAGCAAATACGGTAAAGACCAGGTGCGCGAGCTGGCGGCACACTGCCGCGAGCTGATGGCTCAGCATATTGCGCTCCTCGACAAAGAAGTCGCAGAGAGAGAAGCCGCCGGTAAAATTTAAGCCGGTCAGTAGATCAGGGAAAACGCATTCCCGCGTTGTTAGTCGTTTCAGATGGAGCTTATATGTCACTCAGTCGGCGTCAATTTATTCAGGCTTCGGGGATCGCCCTTTGTGCGGGTGCGATACCGTCGACAGCCAGCGCCGCCGGGCAGCAGCAGCCGCTGCCCATTCCGCCGTTGATTGAATCCCGTCGCGGCCAGCCGCTTTTCCTCACCCTCCAGCGCAGCCACTGGTCCTTTACCCAGGGCACGCGCGCGCCGGTCTGGGGGATCAACGGCCGCTACCTGGGGCCGACGATCCGCGTGTGGAACGGAGACGACGTTAAGCTGATTTACAGTAACCGCACGCCCGAAAAGGTGGCGATGACCGTCAGCGGCCTGCAGGTCCCCGGTCCGCTGATTGGCGGCCCGGCGCGAATGATGTCCCCAAGCGCCGACTGGGCGCCGGTGCTGCCGATTCGTCAAAGCGCCGCCACGCTGTGGTATCACGCGAATACGCCTAACCGCACCGCGCAGCAGGTTTACAACGGCCTGGCGGGCATGTGGCTGATTGAGGACGAGGTGAGTAAATCGCTGCCGATCCCAAACCACTACGGCGTGGATGATTTTCCGGTCATTATCCAGGACAAGCGGCTGGATAACTTCGGTACGCCGGAGTACAGCGAGCCGGGCAGCGGCGGCTTTGTGGGCGATACGCTGCTGGTCAACGGCGCGCAAAGTCCGTATGTCGAAGTGTCCCGCGGCTGGGTGCGCCTGCGCCTGCTCAACGCCTCGAACTCGCGTCGCTACCAGCTGCAGATGAGCGACGGCCGCGCGCTGCACGTTATTTCAGGCGATCAGGGCTTTTTACCCGCGCCGGTTTCCGTTAAGCAGCTGGCGCTCGCGCCGGGCGAGCGGCGTGAAATTCTGGTCGATATGACCAACGGCGATGAAGTGTCCGTCACCTGCGGCGAAGCGGCGAGCATCGTGGACCGCATTCGCGGGTTCTTTGAGCCGTCGAGCATTCTGGTGTCGACGCTGGTCCTGACGCTGCGCCCAACCGGGCTGCTGCCGCTGGTGACCGACAGCCTGCCGATGCGCCTGCTGCCGCAGGAGATCCTGAGCGGCCCGGCGGTGCGCAGCCGCGACATCAGCCTGGGCGACGATCCCGGCATTAACGGCACGCTGTGGGACGTTAACCGCATTGATATTACCGCCCAGCAGGGCACCTGGGAGCGCTGGACGGTTCGCTCGGACATGCCGCAGTCGTTTCATATTGAAGGGGTGAGCTTCCTGATCCGCAACGTGAACGGCGCGATGCCGTTCCCGGAAGATCGCGGCTGGAAAGACACCGTTTGGGTGGACGGGCAGGTAGAGCTGCTGGTCTACTACGGCCAGCCGTCGTGGCCGCACTTCCCGTTCCTGTTCCACAGCCAGACGCTGGAGATGATGGACCGCGGCTCCGTGGGGCAGATGCTGGTGAATCCGGCGCCGTAAATTTTCCCCCTCACCCCGGCCCTCTCCCCAGAGGGGCGAGGGTGAAAGACCGCTCCGAGCAGTCCCCTCGCCCCTCTGGGGAGAGGGTTAGGGTGAGGGGACAACAGCCCGCACAATACCCCTTCATTTCCTCCGTTAATACAGCGTATAATCCCCGCCCTTTTGTCTATTTTTTCTTCGGAAGCATTATGAGCGCAATTTCCCTGATCCAGCCGGATCGCGACCTCTTTTCCTGGCCCCAGTACTGGGCGGCCTGCTTTGGACCGGCGCCGTTTCTGCCGATGTCCCGTGAAGAGATGGACCAGTTGGGCTGGGATAGCTGCGACATCATTCTGGTGACGGGCGATGCCTACGTCGACCATCCAAGCTTCGGCATGGCGATCTGTGGCCGCATGCTGGAAGCGCAGGGCTTCCGCGTGGGGATCATCGCCCAGCCGGACTGGAACAGCAAAGACGACTTTATGCGTCTGGGGAAACCGAACCTGTTCTTCGGCGTGACCGCGGGCAACATGGACTCGATGATCAACCGCTACACGGCGGACCGCAAGCTACGCCACGACGATGCCTATACCCCGGATAACGTGGCGGGCAAGCGCCCGGACCGCGCGACGCTTGTCTACACCCAGCGCTGTAAAGAGGCGTGGAAGGACGTGCCGGTGATCCTGGGCGGCATCGAGGCGAGCCTGCGCCGCACCGCGCATTACGACTACTGGTCCGACACCGTGCGCCGCTCGGTGCTGGTGGATTCGAAAGCCGACATGCTGATTTACGGCAACGGCGAGCGCCCGCTGGTGGAAGTGGCGCACCGTCTGTCGCAGGGTGAGCCGGTGAGCAGCATCCGCGACGTGCGCAACACGGCGATCATGGTTAAAGAGGCGCTGCCGGGCTGGAGCGGCGTGGATTCCCGCATCATTGATATGCCGGGCAAGATTGACCCGATCCCGCACCCGTACGGCGACGATCTGCCGTGCGCGGATAACAAGCCCGTCGAGCCGAAAAAGGCCGAGGCAAAAGCCGTCGTCGTTCAGCCGCCGCGCCCGAAGCCGTGGGAAAAAACCTACGTCCTGCTGCCGTCCTTCGAGAAGGTCAAAGCCGACAAGGTGCTTTACGCCCACGCGTCCCGCATTCTGCACCATGAAACCAACCCGGGCTGCGCCCGCGCGCTGATGCAAAAGCACGGCGAGCGCTTCATCTGGATCAACCCGCCGGCGATCCCGCTCTCTACAGAAGAGATGGACAGCGTCTTCGCGCTGCCGTACCAGCGCGTGCCGCACCCGGCGTACGGCAGCGCCCGCATCCCGGCCTACGAGATGATCCGCTTCTCGATCAACATCATGCGCGGCTGCTTCGGCGGCTGCTCCTTCTGTTCGATCACCGAGCACGAAGGGCGCATTATTCAGAGCCGCTCGGAAGACTCGATCATCAACGAGATCGAAGCGATTCGCGACACGGTGCCGGGCTTTACCGGCGTGATCTCCGATCTGGGCGGCCCAACCGCCAACATGTATATGCTGCGCTGCAAATCGCCGCGCGCGGAGCAGACCTGCCGCCGCCTGTCGTGCGTCTATCCGAGCATCTGCGAGCATATGGACACCAACCACGAGCCGACGATCAACCTCTACCGCCGCGCCCGCGATCTGAAAGGCATCAAGAAGATCCTGATCGCCTCCGGCGTGCGCTACGATATCGCCGTGGAAGATCCGCGCTACATCAAAGAGCTTGCGTCGCACCACGTCGGCGGCTATCTGAAGATTGCCCCGGAGCACACTGAAGAAGGCCCGCTGTCGAAAATGATGAAGCCGGGCATGGGCAGCTACGATCGCTTTAAGCAGCTGTTCGACACCTATTCGAAGCAGGCGGGCAAAGAGCAGTATCTGATCCCGTACTTTATCTCCGCCCATCCCGGGACGCGCGATGAAGACATGGTGAACCTGGCGCTGTGGCTTAAGCAGCGCCGCTTCCGTCTGGATCAGGTGCAGAACTTCTACCCGTCGCCGCTCGCCAACTCGACGACCATGTATTACACCGGCAAGAACCCGCTGAGCAAAATTGGCTATAAGAGCGAAGACGTGGTGGTGCCGAAAGGGGATAAGCAGCGCCGTCTGCATAAGGCGCTGCTGCGCTATCACGATCCGGCAAACTGGCCGCTGATCCGCCAGGCGCTGGAAGA
The DNA here is from genome assembly GCF_041399425.1 of Enterobacter sp. KBR-315C3_2022. NCBI lineage: Bacteria > Pseudomonadati > Pseudomonadota > Gammaproteobacteria > Enterobacterales > Enterobacteriaceae > Enterobacter > Enterobacter sp. KBR-315C3_2022. The sequence goes on along the minus strand of NZ_JBGKEB010000017.1, from coordinate 54,378 downwards.
GATGGGTAAAAAGCACCTGATCGGCTCGCGCCGCGACTGCCTGGTGCCAGCGCCAACGCTGGAAGAGATGCGCGAAGCGCGCCGCCAGAATCGCCACACGCGCCCGGCGCTAACCAAGCACACGCCGATTGTGCATCAGCGTTCCAACGGCGGGGCGGGCGCGAAGAAAAGCGTGAAGCGAAGGAGCGGTTAACCCTGTAAAAATGCCCGGTGGCGCTGCGCTTACCGGGCCTACGTTCCGACGTGCAGGCCGGGTAAGGCGAAGCCGCCACCCGGCTTTTTATACGCTTTTATCCGCCGAACTGGTCCGGATCAGGCCCCAAACGCTTGCCCTGATCCAGCTTCGCAATTTCACCCAGCTCGTCTTTGTCGAGGCGGAAATCCCAGACGTCGAAGTTCTCGGCGATGCGCGACGGCGTGACCGATTTCGGGATCACCACCAGGCCGCTGTCGAGATGCCAGCGAATAACCACCTGCGCCGGGGTCTTGCCGTATTTATCCGCAAGCTCGCGGATAATTTTCTGATCGAAAACGCCTTCGCCGCCCTGCGCCAGCGGGCTCCAGGACTCGGTCTGGATTTTGTGCGTGGCGTTCCAGGCGTGAAGCTGGCGCTGCTGCATCAGCGGGTGCAGTTCGATCTGGTTAATCACGGGCGCGACGCCGGTCTCGTCGATCAGGCGCTGCAGGTGATGAACCTGGAAGTTACACACGCCGATGCTCTTCACCAGGCCCTCTTTTTGCAGCTCAATCATGCCTTTCCAGGCATCCACGTAGTGATCGATAGCCGGAACCGGCCAGTGCATCAGATACAGATCGACAAAATCGAGCTGGAGCTTGTCCAGGCTCTCCTGCAGGGCGTCGCGGGGGCGTTTCTGATCGTCGTTCCACAGCTTGGTGGTGATGAAAAGGTCGTCGCGGGGCATACCGGCGCTGGCGAGCGCCTTGCCCACGCCGTCCTCATTTTTGTACGCGGCGGCGGTATCAATCGACCGATAGCCGACTTCCAGCGCTTTATGAATGGCGGAGACGACCTCGTCGTTACCGGCTTTCCATACGCCCAACCCCAGCTGGGGCATCACGTTGCCGTCCTGAAGCTTGATTACGGTTTGGTTTGCCATTTTTCCTCCTTCAAGTGCGCATCGTCGGAGGGGGCCTCCGACGATGTTGGTGTGCATTAAGTCTGGACGAAATGTCAAAAAACGAAAGGCGCGATGTTAAAAACGCTTAGCGCGCCGCTTCGTAGATCCGGCGGCTCACGTCCAGGGTGATGTCGCCGTTCTCGCCGAGCTGGGTCATGCCGTGCTCTTCCAGTTTTGCCAGCAGGGCAGGGATAGAGCTGCCGTCCAGGCCGTAGCCGGAAAGGCGCGTTGGGACGCCCAGGCCTTCGAAGAAGCTGCGGGTCGCGTCGATTGCGGCGTCGATGCGCGCGTCTTCAGAACCTTCGGTGATGTTCCACACGCGCTCGGCGTACTGCAGCAGCTTGGCGCGCTTGGCGTCGCGTTTCTCATTCCACAGCGCGGGCAGCACGACCGCCAGCGTCTGGGCGTGATCCAGGCCGTGCATCGCCGTCAGCTCGTGGCCCAGCATGTGCGTTGCCCAGTCCTGCGGCACGCCCGCGCCGATCAGGCCGTTCAGCGCCTGGGTGGCCGCCCACATCACGTTGGCGCGCACGTCGTAGTTTTCCGGCTCTTTCAGCGCTTTCGGACCGTCTTCGACCAGCGTCAGCAGAATGCCTTCCGCGAAGCGATCCTGAATTTTTGCGTCCACCGGATAGGTCACGTACTGCTCAACGGTGTGCACAAACGCGTCGACCACGCCGTTCGCAACCTGGCGGGCGGGCAGGGTGTAGGTGTAAACCGGGTCAAGCACCGCGAAGACGGGCTGAACGTGTTCGTTCATAAACGCCTGCTTGTCGCCGGTGGTTTTACGCGAGATCACCGCGCCTTTGTTGGACTCGGAACCGGTGGCAGGCAGCGTCAGCACGGAGCCCATCGGGATCGCGCTTTTAATGTCGCTTCCGCGGGTTTCCAGAATGTGCCACGGATCGATGCCGTCCGCGTAATGCGCCGCGGCGGCGATGAACTTGGTGCCGTCCAGCACGGAACCGCCGCCAACGGCCAGCAGGAAGGTGATGTTCTCGTCTTTGGCAATTTTGACCGCGTTCATCAGCGTTTCATACGACGGGTTAGGCTCGATTCCGCCGAACTCACGCACGTCCAGGCCTTCCAGCGCGCTGTAAACCTGATCCAGCACGCCGGTCTTTTTCACGCTGCCGCCACCGTAGGTGATCAGCACGCGGGCGTCTGCCGGGATTTGCTCACGCAGATCGGCGATAGCGCCTTTACCAAACAGAATGCGGGTGGGGGTGTGAAGATTGAAGTTGTTCATTGCTCGTTCCCTTTAGTGGGTGAAAAACCGCGGTGCCGCAAAGGGCAACCTGATGCTGCACATTGTGGGCGCAGGGCGCTATCCCCTCAATGCACATTTCTGCCGATGTCTTGCCCATTTCTACAGAGGGCTGGAGAAAGCGCTGGAAATTGCGCACACTGCATGGGTCGAAAACCGTATCCGGAGTAGCCCGTAATGAACCGCGATGACATCTGCCTGCAGCTCACCTCGCAGATTAAGAGATTGATAGATAATGAAAATGGCGCTGAAGGCTCGCTGCCGGATATTCGTCTGCTTTACGGCACGCAGCCGGGAGCGCGCACGCCGGTGATGTACCAGCCGGGCATCGTTTTTCTCTTCTCGGGCCATAAAATTGGCTATATCAACGAGCGCGTGTTCCGCTACGACACCAACGAATATCTGCTCCTGACGGTACCTTTACCCTTTGAATGTGAAACCTTCGCGACAGAGGCGGTTCCGCTGGCGGGCATTCGCGTTAACGTCGACATCCTTCAGCTGCAGGAGCTGCTGATGGAGATAGGCGAGGACGAACTTTTTCAGCCGTCGATGGCGGCGAGCGGCATCAACTCCGCGACCTTATCCGAAGAGATCCTGTGCGCCATCGAGCGCCTGCTGGACGTGATGGAAAGGCCGCTGGACGCCCGTATCCTGGGAAAGCAGATTATCCGCGAGATCCTCTACCACGTGCTGCTGGGGCCGGGCGGCGGGGCGCTGCTGGCGCTGGTGAGCCGTCAGACCCACTTCAGCCTGATCAGCCGCGTGCTGAAGCGTATCGAAAGCCAGTACACGGAAAACCTCAGCGTTGACCAGCTGGCGGCGGAAGCGAACATGAGCGTCTCGGCGTTCCACCATAACTTCAAGTCGGTCACCAGCACCTCGCCGCTGCAGTATCTGAAAACCTATCGCCTGCACAAGGCGCGGATGCTGATGATCCACGACGGCATGAAGGCCAGCGCGGCGGCGATGCGCGTCGGCTATGAAAGCGCGTCGCAGTTCAGTCGGGAGTTTAAGCGCTATTTCGGCGTGACGCCGGGGGAAGATGCGTCACGTATCAGAACGATGCAGGGAGCATAGGTTTTTTCCCCTCTCCCCGGTGGGGAGAGGGTCAGGGTGAGGGGATCACGCGCTGCAATACTTCTTCTTTATCACCATCGCGATAGTCCCCACCAGCCCCGCCACCAGCAGGAAAATCGGCAGCACCATCAGGAAGGTCATCACCTGGTCTTCATGCCGCTTCACGAACGGGATCATGTTCAGCGCGTAGCCGAGCGTGGTGACCACGCCAACCCACAGCAGGGCGCTCAGCCAGTTGAAGAACTGGAAGCGGCGGTTAGAGAGGCCCGAAATGCCCGCCATGGTCGGCAGCAGGGTGCGAACAAACGCCAGGAAACGCCCGGCCAGCAGCGCCAGCAGGCCGTGCTGGTCAAACATGCAGGTCGCGCGCTGATGATATTTATGCGGCAGCTGCGCCAGCCAGCCTTTCACCACGCGCGTGTTGCCGAGCCAGCGGCCCTGCAAATAGCTCAGCCAGCAGCCCAGGCTGGCGGCAGAGGTGAGGATCACCATGGTTGACGTAAAGTCCATCACCCCTTTGCCGATCAGCGCGCCCGCGAGAAGCAGCAGGCTGTCGCCAGGCAGAAACGAGGCGGGCAGGAGTCCATTTTCCAGAAAAAGGGTGGCAAACATGACGAAGTAGACAATGCCCACCACGTGAGGGTCCGCCAGCGCGGCAAAATCATGTTGCCAAAGCGCAGCGATAATATCGTGAATAACAGCCATGGACTTTCCTGTGGAACAGCAGATATGACGCTATTGTACACCCTGTTGACGCTTCTGGGATTGATCGCATGCGCAACTCGCGCAGCCGATTTGGATAATAGTGTCCACAAAAGCGTCCAGAGAGTACTTTTCAGGCTGCACTCTACACGATACGCTCAAACCCTGCCGCTAAATCGGCAATAAGATCGTCAACATTTTCTAAACCAATGTGTAAACGAATCAGCGTGCCGTCGAAGTCTACTTCTCCACCCGGACGAAGGGCGGCGATCTGCTCCGGCTGGTTGGGCAGAATCAGCGACTCAAACCCGCCCCAGGAATAGGCCATGCTGAAAAGGGCAAAGTTATCGAGATAGCTTGCCAGCTCGTCGTTGTTGAGCCGCTTTTTCAGCACGAACGAGAACAGCCCGCTGCTGCCGGTAAAGTCGCGCTGCCAAAACGCATGGCCTTTGCTGCCCGGAAGCGCCGGATGGTTAACGCGCTCAACCTGCGGATGCTGCGCCAGCCATTGTGCTACCTTCAGGCTGCTTTCATGGTGCTGGCGCAGGCGCACGCCAAGGGTGCGGATGCCGCGGCTGGTCATGTAGGCGGTATCGGCGTCGACCATTTGCCCCATCAGGTAGGCATTTTCACGCAGCTGGTCCCAGCAGCGCGCGTTGGAGACCGCGGTGCCGATCATGCCGTCAGAGTGGCCAATCAGGTACTTGGTGGCGGCCTGAATGGAGATATCAATGTCGAACTCCAGCGCCCTGAACAGCACGCCCGCCGCCCAGGTGTTGTCGATCATGATAATGGCGTCCGGCGCCTTGCTGCGCACGGCCTTCACGATGGCGGGCACGTCGTGCACTTCCATGGTGATGGAGCCGGGAGATTCCAGGAAAACGATGCGGGTGTTGGGCTGAATCAGCTCGGCAATGCCTTCACCGATCAGCGGGTCAAACCAGCCGGTGGTGACGCCGAGCTTGCTGAGGATCCTGGTGCAGAAGTCCTGGCTCGGCTCGTAGGCGGTGTTGGTCATCAGGATATGGTCGCCCTGTTCGACAAACGCCAGAATCGTATTGGCGACCGCCGCCGCGCCGCAGGGGAACAGCGCGCAGCCCGCGCCGCCCTCGAGTTCGCACATGGCTTCCTGCAGCGAGAAGTGGGTCAGCGTACCGCGGCGCCCGTAGAACAGCCCGCCTTTAGCGCGGTTGCGCGTGGCGATTTTTTTCTCTTCAACGGTATCAAACACCAGCGAGGAGGCGCGCTGAATCACGCTGTTGACCGATCCCTGGGTGTATTTTTTGCTGCGTCCGGCCTGCACCAGCGTGGTATCAAGCTGCTTTTTAGTCATGTTCGCTAACCCTTTTTTATACGTCTGGACGTCCAGACTACCACGACTAAAAAAATCTGCACCCGGATGCTTATCGAATAAGGAGAAAATTTTATGAAAAAAGCGCATAAGAAATTTTTACTGCGTAAGCGCAAGGAAACTGAGCGGAAATTACGGCACTATGTAAATACTAATGAGAACCACTATCAATTCGACGACGTTTTGATATTATTAGCTCAGAATTTGTGATTTGCGTCCTGGAGATACAGAGTGGGTAATAATTTGATGCAGACGGATCTCTCCGTTTGGGGCATGTATCAGCATGCTGACATCGTGGTTAAGATTGTGATGATCGGCCTGATCCTGGCGTCCGTGATCACCTGGGCTATTTTCTTCAGCAAAAGCGTTGAGCTTATTTCGCAGAAGCGCCGCCTCAAGCGCGAGCAGCAGCAGCTGGCCGACGCCCGCTCTCTGGATCAGGCATCCGACCTGACCTCCTCCTTCCACGCGAAAAGCCTGACCACGCTTCTGGTAAACGAAGCGCAAAACGAACTGGAACTCTCCGCAGGCAGCGAAGATAACGAAGGCATTAAGGAACGTACCGGCTTCCGCCTGGAGCGTCGCGTTGCCGCCGTGGGCCGTCACATGGGCCGCGGCAACGGCTATCTGGCGACCATCGGCGCCATCTCCCCGTTCGTCGGCCTGTTTGGTACGGTCTGGGGCATCATGAACAGCTTCATCGGCATTGCGCAAACGCAAACCACCAACCTGGCCGTCGTTGCGCCGGGCATCGCGGAAGCGCTGCTGGCCACCGCCATTGGCCTGGTGGCCGCGATTCCGGCCGTGGTGATCTACAACATCTTCGCGCGGATGATTGGCAGCTACAAGGCCACGCTGGGCGACGTTGCGGCGCAGGTTCTGCTGCTGCAAAGCCGTGACCTGGACCTCAACGCCAGCTCCGTTAAACCGGTGCACGCGGCGTCTAAACTGCGCGTAGGTTGATAAGCTATGGCGATGCGTCTTAACGAAAACCTGGACGACAACGGCGAAATGCATGAAATCAACGTGACGCCGTTTATCGACGTCATGCTGGTTCTGCTGATTATCTTCATGGTGGCGGCGCCGCTGGCGACCGTTGACGTGAAGGTTAACCTGCCGGCCTCTTCCAGCCAGCCGCAGCCGCGCCCGGAAAAGCCGATTTATCTGTCGGTGAAGGCGGATAAATCGATGTTCCTCGGCAACGACCCGGTGACGGATGCGTCCGTGATCCCGGCGCTGGAACAGCTTACCGGCGGCAAGAAAGACACCACCGTCTTCTTCCGCGCGGATAAAACCGTCGATTACGAAACCATGATGAAGGTGATGGACACGCTGCACCAGGCGGGTTACCTGAAAATAGGTTTAGTTGGCGAAGAGAAAGCGACCGCGAAATAATCACGAAAGCTGGCGAAAGCCGGCTTTTTTGTTTGCCCTACTTTAACTCCTTTCCCTCTCCGCTCTTCGACAGCGCGTCCTCATCCAGCGCGACGCAGGTGACGTTTGACGTGCGGTGCTGGCCCTCTGAGAGTTTGCGGGTCAGTCGCAGCGTGGCGGTCTCTCGTGCCAGCAGATACTGGTAATTGGCTTCCAGGCGCCCCAGAATTTTTTCTTTAAGCTCGGGGCGCTGGGCGATGATGCTGTTCATCACGGCGCCGTAGATCTCTTCTTTCACCTGCAGCGCATAAATTTCATGGCGATGCTGCCACTTCAGCCGCACCAGGGCCGCCGGAATCGACACCATATCCTGTGCAATGCGCGCCATTTCGGTATTTTTGGCGTCTCGCAAAGCCTCAATATTTTGCTTTAAGATAAATTCATCGCTTTTTTTGTTATCTAAAGCTAAATAATCATTATTCTCGTCAGCTTCTTTCATTTTAATCATCACCCAGGTGATAAAAAATGGGGGCGTTTTTCTCACGGGTAATTAAATTAAGCCAAATTTCGTTACCCGCTTCATTTATATCTTGCGTCTTCTCCGCCATTATTTGGCTGAGTTTTTGCGCATCTATTTCGCCCTCGGCCTGAAGGTCGTTAAGCAGATGGACAAAGGCTTCAATTTTTACGGCGCGGAATAAGCGCTCTTTGATATGGCGGTCGTGCTCTTCCAGCAACATATTACGCGACTTCCCCGTTTGGGAAACACCGATTAATATATCGGATTCATAATCGGAGAGTTTTCTTTTCCCCTGAGTGAAATTAGCCTCTTTTTCTGCTTCCGTCGAAAGCTGTTCCACAGACGTGATGTGGTACTTAGCCGGAACAAGATTGTCGGGCAACATTTTTAATTTCCTTTAATTTCAACAGGGTGGGATAGATAAAGGCGTGAGATTCGTTGACAATATCATGAGGCAATTTTAAAATCAAAAAAAATGGAGCCTACCCATGAACAGCATTTTCTTTACGGTCATTACGTTACTATTATTGACCGCGGGCGTACTTTTTCTGATGCATGAGTTCAATAAAAATCAGATATCAAAAGCGCCGCGCGCGACGCCACAGCAAGAGCCGATGTCGAAAGAAGAAGGGGAAGACCATTTCTCCTTATTGATGAACGCGGTAACGCCGGTTTGGTACTGGCGGGTTAATCATGAATATATTGATTTTCTCCATGCGACAATAAAGCGGATGAACATGTCAGAAATTAATGACACGCCGGGTTTGTTTGACGCCCAGCGTCGCTGTAGCGACCTCAATTCTGCGGTCTATAAATATTATGACAATATCAAGAAGCGCTGCCTGAACGGGGAGAAGGTGTCCCACTCCGACCTGGACGTCTTAAACCTGCGCCAGTGTTTTCGCGAGTTCAGCCTTGAGGCTTATCCGGAGCTGGTGGCGCTGGTGTGGCCGCAGTATGCGCGCCCGGAGGTTAACCCTGATGATGTGTAGGGGTTTTGTTGGTTTGTTGTTGCAAACAGTGAGCGCCGTTGGGATATACTGCGCACTGGTTTCGTTTGCTGACAGGACTCTATGGAACGCTTCTTTGAAAATGCAATGTACGCCTCGCGCTGGATACTTGCCCCCGTCTATTTTGGCCTTTCGCTGGCGCTGATCGCGCTGACGATCAAATTCTTCCAGGAAATCATTCACGTCCTGCCGAACATCTTCTCCATTGCGGAAGCCGATCTGATTCTGGTTCTGCTGTCGCTGGTGGATATGACGCTGGTCGGCGGGCTGCTGGTGATGGTGATGTTCTCCGGCTATGAAAACTTCGTCTCCCAGCTGGATATCGACGAGCGCAAAGAAAAGCTCAACTGGCTGGGCAAAATGGACGCCTCGTCGCTGAAGAACAAAGTTGCCGCGTCGATTGTGGCGATTTCGTCTATCCATCTGCTGCGGGTATTTATGGACGCGAAGAACGTGCCGGACAATAAGCTGATGTGGTACGTGATTATCCACCTGACGTTTGTGCTGTCGGCGTTCGTGATGGGGTATCTGGATAAGATCAGTAAGAAGTAAATAAGTTACAACCATTACCCCTCACCCTAGCCCTCTCCCCAAAGGGGAGAGGGAGAAAGGCCGCACCGAGCAGTCCCCTCTCCCCTTTGGGGAGAGGGTTAGGGTGAGGGGAGGCAACTCCCGCACTATTTATCCGACGACGCCTGCCACAAATTCAGCTCTCCGTCCGCGACGTGCTGGTCAATCCGCTTCAGCTCTTCTTCCGTAAAGCGCAGGTTGTTCAGCGCCTGAACGTTCTCTTCCAGCTGCTCCGGACGGCTGGCGCCAATCAGCACCGACGTCACGCGATCGTCCTTCAGCAGCCAGCTCAGCGCCATCTGCGCCATGGTTTGGCCGCGCGCGTGCGCCATCTCATTGAGCAGGTGCAGGCTGTTCAGGTTGGCTTCGGTCAGCATTTTCTCGGTCAGGCCGCGCACCTTCTTGCCTTCGCGCTGCATGCGGGAACCTTCCGGAATGCCGTTCAGGTATTTTCCCGTCAGCAGCCCCTGCGCCAGCGGCGTAAAGGCGATACAGCCCGTGCCGTTTGCCTCAAGCGCGTCCAGCAGGCCGGTGTTGTCCACCCAGCGGTTTAGCAGGTTGTAGGAGGGCTGATGGATCAGCAGCGGGATTTTCCACTCGCGGAGCAGGTCGGCCATGGCGCGCGTGCGCTCCGTGGAGTAGGACGAAATCCCCACGTACAGCGCTTTGCCGCTCTGCACCGCCTGCGCCAGCGCGGCGGCGGTCTCTTCCATCGGCGTATTTTCATCCACGCGGTGGGAATAGAAAATATCGACATACTCGACGCCCATGCGCTTCAGGCTCTGGTCGAGGCTGGCAAGCAAATACTTGCGCGAGCCGCCCGAGCCGTAAGGCCCCGGCCACATGTCGTAGCCCGCCTTGGTGGAAATAATCAGCTCGTCGCGGAGCCCGGCGAAATCCTCGCGCAGCAGGCGGCCAAAGTTCTCCTCCGCGCTGCCCGGCGGTGGGCCGTAGTTGTTGGCGAGATCGAAATGGGTAATGCCGAGATCGAACGCTTTGCGCAGCAGGGCGCGCTGGTTTTCCAGCGGCTGGACGTGGCCGAAGCTGTGCCACAGGCCGAGCGAGAGCGCGGGCAGGCGAAGCCCGCTTTTTCCGCAGTAGCGGTACTGCATGTTCTCATAGCGGCCAGCGTAGGGTTGCCAGGACATGATGTCTCCTTTTGTCGATGAATTTTCGAAACAGCGTTTTCATTCTGTTCTTATCAAATCACAAATTGGGGAGAGATGCGATGACGCGCCTAACGGCAAAGGCATTTTCCGCGAGCGCGGGAAGCGGTAGGCCGGGCAGGGCGACGCCGCCGCCCGGCATGCATTATCAGAAGCTGTAGCTCATACCCGCCTGAACGCTGGCGTCGTTATCCACATCGCCGGTGCCCAGATACACGCCGGTATTGAGCGTGAAGTTGTGGGCGATGGTGGCGTTAACCCCGGCACCGAAAATACCCATCGTGTTGTTATGCCCGGAGGTATTGTGGTAATCCGCCGCCTTGATGTCGGTATCGTCGCTGAACTCCGCCTGGAAGCGGGCGTCAATCCACGGCATCACCTTCACGTTGCTGTGCAGATCGCTCAGGGTGGTGGTCAGGCGCAGGCCGGCCCCGCCGTTCCACGAGGAAACCTGGCTGTCGGAGAAGGTCACTTCGCTGTCGGAGAAGCCGTTCGCCTTGGTGCGATCCCAGCCGAGGGTCGCGTACGGCTGCAGCAGCGTTTCGTCAGGCAGCAGCACGTTCACGCCGGTGCGGGCCTGGGCAATATAGAGGCTGCCGTCGGTTGAGCCGTGCAGCGCTTCGGTCATGCCGCTGGTGTCGCCCGTCACGTTGTTCGCGGAAAGGGTATAGCGCATGTCGCCGTAGCTGAAGCTGCCGTCGGCGAACAGGCCCCAGCCTTTGCCGTTCAGCGCCTGCTGCCAGCCGCCGTACAGGCTGTAGTAGTTGCCGTAAACGGTGTCGTTGAAGCCGTCAGCGCCGCTATTGGTGTCCTGCACGCGGCTGCGGGTCCAGGCCAGCGCGATACCGCCGGTTACGCTGTCGCCGTTAGCGGTGTGTGCCGTCCAGTCCACGCCGCCCTGGGCACCCTGGGTGATGCTCTTGTAGTCAACGTCGTTGCTGAAGTTACCGTTTTGATACAGGAAGTCGCCCCACACCTGCGCGCCGTCCCGCTGGACGCCCAGCAGATTTGCCAGGTGAACCTGATTCATGTGGTTTGTGATGTCGTCAGCAACCTGATGGCCCGCCTGCTCGGCCGCGTCCAGGCCTGCAACCAGCCCCTGCACGTCGCTTGCCAGAGAGCCTAGCTCGCTGTTAAAGACCACGTTCCAGTTGTAGCTGTTGTCCGCGGTCAGCAGGGTTTGCGGCGCGCTATCCGCGGCCACGATATCCAGGCTGTTATCGTAGTTGTAGGCACCGCTGCGGTTTTCCACGCTATCCTGGCCGTTGGTGAAGGTCGCGGCAGCGTAGTTCTGCGGCGCGCTGCTGCTGGAGGTGCTGAACGTCCCCAGGATCACGCCGTTTTTGCTTTGCGCCGTTGGCGTAATGCTGGCCACCACGATGGCGTTGTTCGCGCCGGTGATTTTGCCGAAGTTAACGAAGCTGTCGGTGCTCATGGTGACCAGCGCGTTGCTGCCGGTCGTCGTTGCGACCAGGGAAGAACCGTCCTGCAGGCTCCAGGTGGTGGAATCGTTAATGGTATCGATGCTGATGCTGTTATCGCTGGTGGTATTCACCGTTTCGAACTGGCTGATTTGCCCGGTAATGGAGCTGCCAGCATCCATGGAGAGCGTGTCGCTGCCGCTGCCGCCGTCTACGTTTCCATCAACGTGGGAGTTATTGGTTAATACCAGCGTGTCATTGCCCGCGCCCGTTTTCACATCGCCGTTCACCGTGGCGTTGTTGTTCAGGGTAATCGTGGTATTGCCGCTGTTTTTGCTGGCATCGATGTCGCCGGTAACGGTGCTGTTATCCACCAGCAGGGTATTAGACGAGTTGCCCTGAAGCGTAACGTCGCCCTTCACGACGCTTCTGTTGGTCAGAGAAAGGTTGGTCGTGCCTTTTTCATTAATTACGCCGATATCGCCAGTGACAATGCTGTTATTCATCGTCAGGCCGGTATTGGTGGTGCCGTAAACGCCGACGGCCACATCGTCGAAAGCGTCAAGGTTGATATTTTTATCGGGATATTTCGCTTTAAGTTTCGCCGCGAGGGTATCGATATTTTGCGATATTTCACTCTGGGAAGCGTCAACGGTCGAATTTGTCAGCGAAATTTGGGTATCAGCCTGCAGGCTGCCAGCGTAAATACCGCCTTTATCCATGCTGCTGTTGCTCATGGAAATAGTTTGCTTACCTTCGCCCGCGCTCAGGATGCTGCCGTGGAGCTTGCTGCCGTTGGTAATATTCACGGCGTGATCGCCGTTGTCCAGCGGGTCGAGATATATCGCCGAGCCCATCATATAGGCTTTATCGCCGGTGGTTTTGCCTGGGGTGTTATAATAGACGCTGTCGTTTTCCCCGTTCAGCGTGGCGTTATCCACCGTCACGGTGGTATTCGTCTTATGGGCTGCGCTCCCGACTTCGATCATATCCACGCTTGCGCCGTTATTGACCGTAATATTCGCCGTGCCGCCGTTACTGCCCTGAATATAATGCCCGTTCATGTTGGTGCCGGAGACGGTTAATGACTGCGTGTCGCCGCTCTTACGCGCGCCATCCATATAAATATTGGTTGAGGCAGCATCGGCCATTACCGCATTGGTAACGCCTTTGTCCTGATAATAGTTGTTATCGGTATATTTCGTTAAGCCGCAGGTCTGGGCGGTTGAGCCATTTTGGCATGCGGTTGCGCTCCCGGCGGGTTTTGCGGCCGCCTGCGTACCAAACGAGGCTAAAGCCAACAGAACACACTGTGAGATCAACGTCTTTTTCATTAGTTTGCGCATTTTTAAAACTCTACAATATCAAAAAAAAGTGGCCCTCTTTTTAAAGGAAAAATAAAAAATTAAGAACTCTCTTAGCCTCTATGAATGTAATTAAACTTAAAGGTGAATTAAGCAATTCTTACTGTGTTTTAATTAGTTAAATGGATTGGTGAAATACATTATATTCATGATGTGAATTTTAAAGGGCAATTAGCGTGCTAATCTTATTGTTCGTGAATGATTGGCGTGCGAAGAATTTGGTGTGTAAATGTGACGAAGTGCGTTCGTCCTTCAAATAAGAAATTGAAAGTTTGCGTGTGTTACATTTTTACATGTGGAGCAATATTAACTCATGCGTTTTATGGGGGGATTTTTCGCACGGCGACGATCAATTTACGTCGATTGAAAGGACTGCTCTTTTTTTTATAAAAAGCGTCTCTAAAAAGTAGAACTTCGTCATTTCCTGCCGATAACGAGGGTAGTACTCGCCTCTGGGCGAACTCACCCTCACGGCAAGGAACACTCTATGCAGATGCTTCGTAATTTTACTATCCGCTTCGTCATGCTGGCGATACTGGGGATCTTTTGTTTAATGTGGGCCGGCGTTGGCCTGTACAGCACCTGGTCACTTTCCCGCGTTTCCGACGGCAACGAGGTTGACCGTCAGCTGGTTCAGCAAATGACGGTACTCAGCCAGGGCAACGATCAATACTTCCGCTTTGTCACGCGCCTGAGCCGCGCGATGGAGGCCAAAGCCGCTGGCGGCACGCCGGATCTGACTTCCGCCCAGCAGGCGCTGGACAATATGCGCTTAAAGCTCGATCGAATGAAGGCCATCTCACCTGGCCCAATGGACGCGCAGGTGTCCGCGCAGGTCATCAGCGCCTGGCAGGCGCTGCTGGATCAGGGCATCACGCCGCAAATGGAGCAGGCGAAGCAGGCCTCTCTGGACGGCTACCGCCAGCAGGCCAATAACGTCACGCCGCCGCTGAGCCGCGCGTTTGGCGCCGCCGCCGAGCGCTTCAACACGGCCGCAGGGGACCGGCTCGACAGCACGCGCGTCGTGGTGGACGGGCTCACCAGCATGACCCGGACTATCATTATCAGCGCCACGATCGTTGGCCTGCTTATCCTTATCTTCACCGATCGCTACCTGGTGGCAATGCTGGTTAAACCGCTGGACCGCATCCGCCACCAGTTCCGCCAGATTGCGCAGGGCGATCTCAGCCAGCCGATTGAACCGTTCGGGCGTAACTGCGTTGGCCAGCTGGTGCCGCTCTTAAGCGCGATGCAGGACAGCCTGCGCGAGGCGGTCAGCTCCATCCGCTCGGGCAGCGAGAATATCTGGCGCGGCGCAACGGAGATCTCCAGCGGCAATAACGACCTCTCGTCGCGCACCGAGGAGCAGGCCGCCGCGCTGGAAGAGACCGCGGCCAGCATGGAGCAGCTGACGGCGACGGTGAAGCTGAACGCGGAAAGCGCGCGTCAGGCAAGCCAGCTGGCGGACGTGGCCTCGGGGACGGCCAGCCGCGGCGGCTCGCTGGTGGAAGACGTGGTGACGACCATGAGCGGCATTTCCGACAGCTCGAAGAAAATTGCCGAAATCACCAACGTCATCAACAGCATTGCTTTCCAGACCAACATTCTGGCGCTCAACGCGGCGGTAGAGGCGGCGCGAGCCGGTGAGCAGGGGCGCGGCTTTGCCGTGGTGGCCGGCGAGGTGCGCAACCTCGCGAGCCGCAGCGCCAATGCGGCAAAAGAGATCGAGGGCCTGATCGCCGATTCGGTTTCGCGCATCGAGCAGGGGGCGCGGCTGGTCAATGATACCGGCAGCACCATGGAGGCCATCCTGCGCGACGTGACGGAGGTGACGACAATCATGAAGCAAATCGCCTCCGCTTCCGAGGAGCAAAGCCAGGGCATTTCGCAGGTCGGCATCGCGATCGCGCAGATGGACGGCGTCACCCAGCAGAACGCCTCGCTGGTGGAGCAAGTCTCTGCCGCGGCGACGGCGCTCGAGCGTCAGACCGAAGCGCTTCAGCGCTCGGTTCAGCAGTTCCGCCTGACTGCATAACCCACTTCAGGGCCGCCTCGAGCGGCCTTAATTTTCACTCGCCATCGCTCAAAATATCGCTATATAATTTATTATATAGCGATTATGGAGGGCAATGCAGTGGATAACCATTTTGGCAAAGGGCTTATGGCGGGGATGCGCGCCGCGCATGCCGATACGGCCAGGAACGTGGCACACTTCTGTTCAGACTATAAGCGCGGCTTTGTGCTGGGCTTTTCGCACCGGATGTTTGAGAAAACCGGCGATCGCAAGCTCAGCGCGTGGGAGGCGGGTATTCTGACGCGCCGCTACGGCCTGGACCGCGACATGGTGATGGATTTCTTCCGCGAGACGCACTCCACCGCCGCGCTGCGCTATTTCATGGCGGGCTATCGGCTGGAGAGTTGAAGCTCCCCGCGTAAAGTGAACGGCGTGTCTGTTACAGCCTTACGTTTCCCCTCACTCTCAGCGGCGAGGGGAAACGCTGTGCCATGAGCTAACGGGCAGGGCTACCTCAGCCCGCACATTAACCCTGACGCTTATCTTCGGTGTTGGTATCGAAATCGCTCGCCGCGTGGCGTTCGTGCAGCTGCTCGTTCAGCTCGCCGTTAGTGCGGTTGACGATGCGCCCGCGCTTCACCGCCGGACGATTCGCCACGTCCTTCGCCCAGCGCTGGACGTTGACGTACTTCTCCGCGTCCAGAAACTCGGCGGCATTATAGACGCTGCCGAGCGCCACGCAGCCAAACCACGGCCAGATGGCCATGTCGGCGATGGTGTACTCTTCACCCGCCACGTAGCGTCTGCGCGCCAGCTGCTTGTCCAGCACGTCGAACAGGCGCTTGGCCTCCATGGTGAAGCGGTCGATCGCGTACTCAATTTTCACCGGGGCATAGTTATAGAAGTGACCAAAGCCGCCGCCGAGGAACGGTGCCGCGCCCTGCAGCCAGAACAGCCAGTTCAGCGTTTCGGTACGCCCGGCGGGATCTTTCGGCAAGAAGTGACCAAACTTCTCCGCCAGGTAAAGCAGGATGCTGCCGGATTCAAAGACCCGCGTCGGCGGCGTGGTGGAATGGTCGCGCAGCGCCGGGATTTTCGAGTTCGGGTTCACCTCAACAAAGCCGCTGGAGAACTGATCGCCCTCGCCGATGCGGATCAGCCACGCGTCGTACTCCGCGCCCGTCACGCCCAGCGCCAGCAGCTCTTCCAGCATGATGGTGACCTTCTGGCCGTTGGGCGTGCCCAGAGAGTAAAGCTGCAGCGGATGCGCGCCGACGGGCAGATCCTTCTCGTGCGTTGCGCCGGAGATCGGGCGGTTAATGTTGGCGAACGCGCCGCCGTTGGCATTCTTTTTCCATTCCCACACTTTCGGTGGCTGGTAAGTGTTGTCTGACATGTTGGCCTGCCTTTTGAGTGATGTGTTGAGGGAGTGTAGCAGGAGATAAACGATCGGTTTAACGTTGAGAGGCGTTATCCGAAGCGGCTCGATATTTTTCCGAAGGCAGGTGTATGATAAGTCCACCTCTGTCTGGTTAATCTCAATGTGCAGACGACGACAACCTTACAAAAATTGCCGCCTGCCAGCTTCAGGTTGGATACATGCGTAAAGGAAAGTTAAGCAGTGACGCTCCGTTTGGGACGTTGTTAGGCTATGCGCCGGGTGGCGTGGCAATCTACTCCTCGAATTACGACAGTCTCGATCCGCGTCACTACCCGGAAGAGGCGGATTTTCGCAGCTATATCGGCAACGAATACATGGGGCACAGGTGGCAGTGCGTGGAGTTCGCGCGCCGTTTCCTGTTCCTTAACTACGGCTTTGTCTTTACCGACGTCGGCATGGCGTGGGAGATCTTCTCCCTGCGCTTCCTGCGCGAGGTGGTGAACGACAATATTCTGCCGCTGCAGGCGTTTGCGAACGGCTCCCGGCGCGCGCCGCGGGCCGGGGCGCTGCTGATCTGGCAGAAGGGCGGCGAGTTCCACGAAACCGGACACGTGGCCGTCATCACCCAGCTTTGCGGCGACCGGGTGCGCGTGGCGGAGCAGAACGTTATCCACTCTCCGCTCCCGCTCGGCCAGCAGTGGACGCGCGAGCTGCGCATGACCGTCGAGAACGGCTGTTACACGCTGCACGACACCTTCAGCGACACGGAAATTTTGGGCTGGATGATCCAGACCAGCGATACCGAGCACAGCCTCCCGCAGCCGGAAGTGGACGGCGAGTTGCTGAAAATCCGCGGTGCACGCCTTGAGGATAAGCGACAGTTCGACGGTAAATGGCTCAACGAAAATGACGCCCTTCAGCAGGCGTACGTTCGCGCCAACGGCCACGTGATCAATAAAGATCCCTGCCAGTATTTCACCATCACCGAGAGCGCCGAGCAGGAGCTGATCAAGGCCACCAACGAGCTGCACCTGATGTACCTCCACGCGACGGACAAGGTGCTGAAGGACGATAACCTGCTGGCGCTGTTCGACATCCCGAAAATCCTCTGGCCGCGCCTGCGCCTCTCCTGGCAGTGGCGTCGCCACCATATGATCACCGGCCGTATGGATTTCTGCATGGACGAGCGCGGCATCAAGGTATACGAGTACAACGCCGACTCTGCCTCCTGCCACACCGAGGGCGGCCTGATCCTTGAAGAGTGGGTGAAAAACGGCTATCGCGGCAGCGGGCACAACCCGGCGGAAGGGCTGCTGGAAGAGCTGACCGGCGCGTGGAAGCACAGCCACGCGCGCCCGTTCGTGCACATCATGCAGGACAACGACGTGGAGGAGGACTACCACGCGCTCTTTATTCAGCGCTCGCTGATGCAGGCCGGGTTTGAAACCAAAATCCTCCACGGGCTGGGGGCGCTCAGCTGGGACAGCGCCGGGCAGCTGATCGACGACGAGGGCCGCCACGTCAACTGCGTGTGGAAAACCTGGGCGTGGGAGACGGCGATCGAGCAGATCCGCGAGGTGAGCGAAACCGAGTATGCCGCCGTGCCGATCCGCACCGGCCATCCGGCAGGCGAAGTGCGGCTGATTGACGTGCTGCTGCGCCCGGAAGTGCTGGTCTTTGAGCCGCTGTGGACGGTGATCCCCGGCAACAAGGCCATTTTGCCCGTGCTCTGGCAGCTGTTCCCGAACCACCGCTATCTGCTCGACACCGACTTTGAGGTCAACGACCTGCTGAGGCAGACCGGCTACGCCGCGAAGCCCATTGCCGGACGCTGCGGCAGCAATATCGATCTGGTCGGCGCCGGGGATGAACTGCTGGATCAATCCAGCGGCAAGTTTGTCGATCGGAAAAACATTTACCAGCAGCTGTGGTGCCTGCCGAAGGTGGACGGGAAATACATTCAGGTGTGTACCTTCACCGTGGGCGGCAACTACGGCGGGACCTGCCTGCGCGGGGATGACACGCTGGTGGTGAAAAAAGAGAGCGATATTGAGCCGCTGATCGTGGTGAAGGATAAGTAGCCCATACAGACGGTGTGCGGGCGAGCCTGCACACCGTTCGGATGACATAAAGAAAAGGGAATTTTAGTGTTAAGTCGTATCGATCGGTTTTTAATCTCTCCGCCGCCGATGAACCGTACCGGCATGTCTCGCTACGTCATTGAGTTTATCTGGTTCGGCATTAAGGAGCTGCGCGCCTGCCTGTTTGCCGGATTATTTTTTATCGCTATCTTCTGTATCCCACGGACCGGCGTGTTCGGTATTGCGCGCTACGATGTATTGCTGCTTATTGCCGTGTTTATCCAAGCCTGCATGGTCGCGACAAAGCTGGAAAGCTGGGATGAGCTCAAGGCCATCACGTTGTTTCATGTGCTGGGCTTCGCGCTTGAGCTATTTAAAACTTCGTCGGCAATCGGGTCGTGGCACTACCCTGAGGCGGGATGGAGCAAAATTGGCGGCGTGCCGCTGTTTAGCGGATTTATGTATGCGGCTGTGGGCAGCTACATCATCCAGTGCTGGCGTCTGTTTGATTTAAGAATACGCCACCATCCTCCGCTCCCTATGGCGGTTGCCCTTGCCCTGGCGTTATACGGGAACTTCTTCACCCATCATTTTATTGGCGACTATCGCTGGTACATTGCCGCCGTTGCTCTGGGCATGTATGCGCGCTCAATGGTGATATTTACGCCTTACCGTCGCGCTTACAAATTGCCCTTGCTGCTGGCCTTCGTTCTGATCGGCTTCTTTATCTGGCTGGCGGAGAATCTGGGCACCCTTTTTGGCGTCTGGCAGTACCCCAATCAGATCGGCGCCTGGGCGACGGTGCACGTTGGGAAATGGGGAGCATGGTCACTGTTGGTGATGATGACGTTTACCATCACGCTGTTTCTTAAGGATATCAAGAAGCGCATTCATATCGCGCAGTAAAAGAGAAGGCGGCAAGGGACGTGATTCACGTCTCTAACGGGGAATCTTACTGAATACCACCGCATTGGTTAAGAACGGAAGCGGGGCGCGTGGACTGGTGAATTAGGTTTGGCCCAAAAGCAAAAACCCGCCTTGTGGGCGGGTTCTTTAAATAGTGGTGCCCGGACTCGGAATCGAACCAAGGACACGGGGATTTTCAATCCCCTGCTCTACCGACTGAGCTATCCGGGCAACGGGGCGCATTAAACCCGATTCACCTGCCGCCGTCAACGAAATTTGTTGTTTTCGCTACGGACTGCACACTCTCTCACCAGTTCGTCGCAATCTTAGGCAAAAAAGTGCGTCCAGAGCGCGGAAAGCGGCATGGCGAGCAGCAGCGCGGGCAGCATATTCACCACCGCAAACATCTTGATGCCGCAAATCCGCAGCCCCGTTGCCAGCAGCAGCAGCCCGCCGACGGCGGTAAAGTCGGCCATCATTGCGGGCGTGGTGAGCGGCAGGATCAGCGTCGCGCTGGTGGCGAGCGCGAGCTGGATAAGCAGCATCGGCACGCCGATCGCGGCCACGGCAATCCCCAGCGTGGTGGCGAAAATGGTGGCGGTAAAGAAATCGAGAAACGCTTTGGCAATCAGTATGCTCGGATCGCCGGTCATCCCTTCCTGCATCGAACCGAAAATCCCCGTGCCGCTGGCGCAAAACAGAATCACGATCGCGACGTAGTTCTGGATAAATGTCTCGTGCGAGCCGTTTTGCGCTTTGCCCGGCCGGGCGATCAGGTTTTTGGCCTTACCGACCGCGCTGTTGATCCCTTTCTCCAGATAGCAAAACTCGCCGATCAGCGCGCCGAGCAGGGTGGCTAAAACCATCACCGGCAGGTTGGCGCATTTAATCACCAGAAGGATACCGATGCCCAGCGAGGCCAGGCCAAAAATAGAGGGCATAGAGGAGCGAATACGCTCCGGCAGGCGCTGGCTCAGCACGGCTCCGAGTACGCCCCCCAGCAAAACGGCTCCGGCATTAATAAAAGGCCCGACGACCACGGTAAGCTCCTGTTATTTAATCGTTGATAGTGCATGAGTATGACATGAACGCGGCGTAATGGAGTTAGCTTTGAATGATGTCGTGCATAATGATTCGATCTCCGGGGCGCAACGTATTACGCTCAGACGCGTTATCCGGCAGAATGCCGATTCTGACCGGGGCCGTTCTCCCTTTAAACGGGTATTTGCGCTTATGAAATCTTTGAAAATTGCCGTCAGCCGCGAGCTGGTGTCCGCCGTCTCAACGCATCGCGAAAAGGTGACGCTGGACAACACTGACTTTACCGACGTGGCGGCAGTCGTCATGACGGCTGCGGAAAGCGGCAGCGGTATTCTCGCGCTGCTGAAGCGCACGGGCTTTCAGCTGCCGGTGTTTATCTTCTCGCCGGAGCCTATGGCGCTGCCGGACGGCGTTACGGCGATCGTTTCCGGTAAGGCGCAGGAGTTTCTGGAGCTGGAGTCTGCCGCCGCGCAGTACGAAGCGGCGCTGCTGCCGCCCTTTTTTGACACTCTGAGCCAGTACGTCGCGATGGGGAACAGCACCTTTGCCTGCCCGGGTCATCAGCACGGCGCGTTCTTCAAAAAGCACCCGGCAGGAAGGAAGTTCTACGATTTCTTCGGCGAGAACGTGTTTCGCGCCGATATGTGCAACGCCGACGTTAAGCTCGGCGACCTGCTGATCCACGAAGGTTCCGCCAAGCACGCGCAGAAGTTTGCGGCAAAGGTCTTCAACGCGGATAAAACCTACTTCGTGCTGAACGGCACCTCGGCGGCCAACAAGGTCGTCACCAACGCGCTGCTCACCCGCGGCGATCTGGTGCTGTTTGACCGCAACAACCACAAGTCCAATCACCACGGCGCGCTGGTCCAGGCGGGCGCGACGCCGGTCTATCTCGAGGCGGCGCGTAACCCGTTTGGCTTTATCGGCGGCATTGACGCGCACTGCTTTGACGACGCCTACCTGCGGGATCGGATCCGCGAGGTGGCGCCGGAAAAAGCCGATGAGCCGCGCCCGTTCCGCCTGGCGGTGATCCAGCTCGGCACCTACGACGGCACGATCTACAACGCCCGTCAGGTGATCGACAGGATCGGTCACCTGTGCGACTACATCCTTTTCGACTCGGCGTGGGTCGGCTACGAGCAGTTTATCCCGATGATGGCCGACAGCTCGCCGCTGCTGCTGGACCTGAACGAGAACGATCCGGGAATTTTCGTCACCCAGTCGGTGCATAAGCAGCAGGCCGGGTTCTCGCAAACCTCGCAGATCCACAAAAAGGACAACCATATTCGCGGCCAGGCGCGCTTTTGCCCGCACAAGCGGCTGAACAACGCCTTTATGCTGCACGCTTCCACCAGCCCGTTCTATCCGCTGTTTGCCGCGCTGGACGTCAACGCCAAGATCCACGAGGGCGAAAGCGGGCGCAGGCTGTGGGCGGAGTGCGTGGAGCTGGGCATCGAGGCGCGCAAGGCGATCGTCGCCAACTGCCACATGATCAAACCCTTTATCCCACCGACGGTGGCGGGGCGGCCGTGGCAGGATCACGCCACCCACACCATCGCCCGCGAGCGGCGCTTCTTCAGCTTTGAACCGGGCGCGAAGTGGCACGGCTTTGAGGGCTACGCCGACGAGCAGTACTTTGTCGATCCGTGCAAGCTGCTGCTGACCACGCCGGGAATTGATGCCGAAACGGGGGAGTACGCGGAGTTTGGCATTCCGGCCACCATCCTCGCCCACTACCTGCGTGAAAACGGCATCGTGCCGGAGAAGTGCGATCTCAACTCGATCCTTTTCCTGCTGACGCCCGCGGAAAGCGCCGAGAAAATGGCGCAGCTGGTGGCGATGCTCGGCCAGTTCGAGCAGCACATCGAAGACGATACGCCGCTGGCGAACGTGCTGCCGACAATCTTCCAGAAGTACCCGGTGCGCTACCGCGACTACACCATCCGCCAGCTGTGTCAGGAGATGCACGACCTGTACGTCAGCTTTAACGTGAAGGATCTGCAGAAGGCGATGTTCCGCCGTGAGAGCCTGCCCGCGGTGGCGATGAACCCGCAGGATGCCAACCGGGAATACATTCGCGGCAACGTCGAGCTGGTGCGCATCCGCGACGCCGCCGGGCGCATTGCCGCCGAAGGGGCGCTGCCGTACCCGCCGGGCGTGCTGTGCGTGGTGCCGGGAGAAGTGTGGGGCGGTGCGGTACAGCGCTACTTCTTGGCGCTGGAAGAGGGCGTCAACCTGCTGCCGGGCTTCTCGCCGGAGCTGCAGGGGGTTTACAGCGAGAAGGATGCGGACGGGATTAAGCGGCTTTATGGGTATGTGTTGAAGTAGGTGCGTGCCCCTCACCCTAACCCTCTCCCCAAAGGGGAGAGGGAATTGCACGGAGCCGTCTTTTCACCCTCGCCCCTTTGGGGAGAGGGCCGGGGTGAGGGGAGTTAAGCCGCACTACGCCTGTACATCCTCCTCGGATGCCCAATCTTTCCGTACAGCATCTCCACGCTCAGAAACCCCGCCTCCACGCAGTGCTCCAGATAGCGCCGGGTGGTGGTTTTGCTCAGCCCCGTCTCGCTCACCACCTCGTCCACGGAAAAACAGTGCGTCGCCCGGTCGTTAAACAGCGCCTGCACCCGCGCCAGCGTGTTCTCTTCAATGCCCTTGCTGCCGTTGTCCAGGCGGTAGTTTTTCGCCTGAAGCTGATAGAGCGAGTCGACGTTCTGCTGGTCGACGATCTTCCACACGCGCTGCTGCTCGGCGAACTGCACGAAGCGCTCCAAAGACTGGCTCAGCCGCTTCCAGGAGACGGGCTTGAGAATATAGTCGAACGCGCCGTTGCGGATGGCCTGGCTGCAGGTGTCCATGTCGCTGGCGGCGGTGATAAAAATCACCGAGCAGTTGGCGCGGACCAGCATCGGATTGCTGATGAGCGTGATGCCCTTGCCGTCCGGCAGGTAGTTGTCCAGCAGCATCAGCTGCGGCCGCTTGCTCTCCAGCTGACTATGCGCGTCGGCCAGCGATGACGCCACGCCCACCAGCCTCAGGCGCGGATGTTTAGCGATAAGCTCCGCGTGCAGCTGCGCCAGCTCGTGTTCGTCTTCAACGATCAGTACGTCGATAAGTTCATGTTGCATAGTCGGTATCTTCCAGTTCCTGGGCGGGACGCCGGGCGGCTCCCGCGGCGGGAATAAACAGTGAGAAAATGGCCCCGCGCGGCGCGTTATCCGCCACTTCAATGGTGCCACCGGCCTGGGCGACATAGCTTTCAATCAGGTACAGGCCAATGCCGTGATCGCCGCGCGTTTTGGTGGTGACGCCGCGTTCAAATATTTTTTCCCGCAGGGCCGGGCTGATGCCCACGCCGCGGTCGGCCACTTCAATAATCAGCTCGTGCTCGTTCAGCTTGATCAGCACCTCAACCGGCTCGTGGGGAAGCGGCGCGCGCTGCGTGGCTTCGATGGCGTTATCCAGCAAATTGCCGATTATTGAAATCAGCTCGGACTCCAGCAGCGGCGCGAACGGTTTATCCATCCGGCACGCCGGGTCGAAGTCCAGCTCCACGCCTTTCTCCCGCGCCCGC
Source organism: Enterobacter sp. KBR-315C3_2022 (assembly GCF_041399425.1). NCBI lineage: Bacteria > Pseudomonadati > Pseudomonadota > Gammaproteobacteria > Enterobacterales > Enterobacteriaceae > Enterobacter > Enterobacter sp. KBR-315C3_2022. Next base: position 30,423 of record NZ_JBGKEB010000017.1, on the reverse strand, counting down.
GCGGCCTTGCCCAGCAGCAGGCCGCAGAGCGTGGGCGAGCTAAAGCGCGACGAGATAAAGTCCAGCAGCTCCTGCGCGTGTTCCGACTGCGCCTGAATGTAGCCGATCGCCTCCTCATAGCGTCCCATGTGCATCAGGCCGGAGAGGGTGGTCATGCGGTTGAGCTGCTCGTGGCGCATGATGCGCAGGTTATCCACGTAGCGCTTCACCTGGCTCAGCTGGGCGCTCAGCGAGTCGATCTCGTTGCGATCGCGGAAGGTGATCACCCAGCCCTGCAGCGAATCTTCCAGCATGATCCGCACCCGGCTGGCAATCACGGTGAGATCGTTAAAGCGGCAGATCTCATCGTGGGTGTCTTTTGCCAGCATGGTCTGCGGGGCAAAGAACGGCACGGGCGCAATCACCTGGCCAATCAGCTGTCCGCGTAGCGCGCGGGCGGGCTGGCTCAGGCCAAGCAGCTTGCGCGCCGCCTGGTTGATCACCTCGATGCGCAGGTCGTCATCGATGGCGATAACCCCTTCGTAGATCGACTCCATCATCGCCTTTTGCTGGCGCACCAGAAGGCCGATCTCGCGCGGCTCGAGGGAGAAAATCTGCTTCTTAATGCTGCGGGTGAAAAACCACGAGAAGATAAACAGCGCGACCAGCAGCAGCAGGGCGGCAATCAGAATATTCACCACTTTATTTACGGTAATGGTGTCGAGGTAGCTGGTGAGATACCCTACCGAGACAATCCCCACCACCTGTCCGGCATCGTTGAAAATGGGGGCCTTGCTGCGCAGCGAAATGCCCAGGCCGCCCTTGCGGATGGTGGTCGTGCTTTTGCCGCGCAGCACCTCTTCGTTATCGCCGCCGACCAGCGTTTTGCCCACCCTGTCGGCAAAGACCGAATGGAAAAGATGCAATCCTTTATTATCGCCAATGACGATAAAGCTGGCGTCGCTGTGCGCGGCTATTTTTTGCATGAAGTCGTGAATGGCGTGGATATCTTTCTCTTCAACTTCCCGGCGTAAATTAGGAATAAGCGCAATTTCCTCGGCCTGTATTTTCGCCCGCGCGCTCATTTCCTGATAAAGCTGTCGGCCAACGTCGACATAATAATATCCGCCCAGCAGCGCAAACAGCACTGAGAAAAAGGCAACCAGCGAAATAAACAGCTTTATCTGAAACGATACTTTCATCACTATCACGCACGGAATCATTGAGTTTGGGCAATATATCACCTTTTGCCCGACCGGCGCGGGTTTTGCCGAAAAGTTGTGATCCCTTGCACAGCGCAACCTGGAAAAGAATTGTCTTAATAAATCGTCGTCTTAAGGATTAATTAACCTTATCGGTTTGCTCACCCGCGAGTGAATAGAAACCATAAAAACCACGGCGATAAATAAGCGATAAATCACATAAAATAAAAGAAACCATAAAAACCATAGCTGCCATTAAAACTTCGCGCTGAATATGTCATTCCTCACATAAAGTAAGCCTTTGCGCCCCTAAGCTGAACGTACAAAATAACTAAGGGGCTTATTATGAGCACGACTGACGATTCTTTCTCTGTTACCCACGACCCGATTGAAATTCAGCGGCCATCGCTCAAGGAGCGCTGGTGGCATATTATGGATACCTGGAAAGTCGGGATTATTCCTCTGCCGCTGTTTGTATTAGCGGGAGCGCTGATCGCGATTGACTGCCTGGGCGGTAAGCTGCCGAGCGACATCGTGGTGATGGTCGCCACGCTGGCCTTCTTCGGCTTTGCCTGCGGCGAGTTCGGCAAACGCCTGCCGATCGTCGGCAAGCTGGGCGCGGCGGCGATTTGCGCCACCTTTATCCCTTCCGCGCTGGTCTACTACGGCCTGCTGCCGGACGTGGTGGTCGAGTCCACCACCAAATTCTACAAATCCACCAACATTCTCTACCTCTACATCTGCTGCATCATCGTCGGCAGCATCATGAGCATGAACCGCACGGTGCTGATTCAGGGCTTCCTGCGCATCTTCTTCCCGATGCTGTGCGGTGAAATCGTCGGCATGATTGTCGGCATGGGCGTCGGCCTGGCGCTGGGCCTGGAGCCGTTCCAGATCTTCTTCTTTATCATTCTGCCGATCATGGCGGGCGGCGTCGGGGAAGGGGCGATCCCGCTCTCCATCGGTTACGCCACGCTGCTGCACATGGACCAGGGCGTGGCGCTCGGCCGCGTGCTGCCGATGGTGATGCTCGGCGGCCTGACGGCGATCATTATCTCCGGCTGCCTGAACCAGCTCGGCAAGCGCTACCCGCACCTGACCGGCGAAGGCCAGCTGATGCCTAACCGCGCCAATGCCGATGCCGGCGTGTCTCAGCCCGCCTTCTCCGGCAAGGCGGACGTCACCACCATCGCCTCAGGCGCGCTGCTGGCGGTGCTGCTCTACATGCTCGGCATGCTCGGCCACAAGCTGATCGGCCTGCCCGCGCCGGTTGGCATGCTGTTTATGGCGGTACTGGTGAAGCTGTGCAACGGCGCCTCTCCGCGCCTGCTGGAAGGTTCTCAGGTGGTCTACAAATTCTTCCAGACCTCCGTCACCTATCCGATCCTCTTCGCCGTTGGCGTGGCCATTACGCCGTGGCACGAGCTGGTCGCGGCGTTCACCGTCAGCAACCTGCTGGTGATCGTCAGCACCGTTTCGGCGCTGGTGGCGACGGGCTTCTTCGTGGGCAAAAAGATCGGCATGCACCCGATTGACGTTGCCATCGTCTCCTGCTGTCAGAGCGGGCAGGGCGGCACCGGCGACGTGGCGATCCTGACCGCGGGCAACCGCATGAGCCTGATGCCCTTCGCCCAGATTGCTACCCGCATCGGCGGCGCGATTAACGTCTCCGTCTCGCTGCTGATACTCGGCAACTTCCTCGTTTAAGTTTTCAGGAAAAAACAATGAAACTCGCAAGCTTTATCTACCAGGGAAAACGCAGCTACGGCATCGTCCAGGCCGACGGCGTGATTGACTTAGGCCGCCGTCTCGGCGACCGCTACGGCGACCTCAAGGCGCTGCTGCAGGGCAACGGGCTGGCGCAGGCTACCCGCTACCTGAACGATGCGGTGGACGTGCCGATGAGCGCTATCACCTTCCTGCCGGTGATTGAACGCCCGGAAAAAATCCTCTGCGTGGGCATGAACTACGCCGACAAGCGCAAGGAGTTTGACCAGCACAACCCGGCCCCGACGCTGTTCGTCCGCTTCCCGGACTCCCAGACCGGGCACAACGCGCCGGTGCTGAAGCCGCGCTGCTCCAGCGAGTTCGACTACGAGGGCGAGCTGGCGGTGATCGTCGGCAAAGGTGGAGAGAACATCCGCCGCGACGACGCGCTGCGCCACGTGGCGGGCTACAGCTGCTACATGGACGGCTCCGCGCGCGACTGGCAGCACACCTGGTTCACCGCCGGAAAAAACTGGCGTCAGACCGGGGCGTTCGGCCCGTGGATGGCGACGGCGGATGAGATCCCGGACCCGCACCAGCTTGCGATCCGCACCTGGCTGAACGGGCGCATGGTGCAGGAGGACAACACCAGCAGCATGATCCACAAGGTCGCGGAGCTGATCGAATACATCAGCACCTTCACGCGCCTGAGCCCGGGCGACGTGATCATCACCGGATCGCCAGGCGGCGTCGGTAAAAAGCGTAACCCGCCGCTGTTTATGAAAGAGGGCGATCGCATTGAGGTGGAGATCGAGCGCATCGGTCATCTGAGCAACGTGATCGTCGAAGCGCCGGAGCAGACGCTTTCGGCGGCGCACTGAGGAAGGCGGCAGCATGCACTCGCATCCCATCGATTTCCGCCACACGCTGGTGGCGAAGCACCCCGAGCGGCTGAGCCAGATCCGCTACCTGCTGGCCGACAGCGGCCTCGGGCTGGACAACGACATCGAGCTGTTCGTCGAGGCCTGGTCCGGCCCGCAGCTGGTGGGCTGCGCCGGGCTTGCCGCCAACGTCATCAAGTGCGTGGCGGTCAACGAGCAGCTGCGCGGCGAGAACCTCAGCGCGCGGCTTCTGGCGGAAGTAGAACACGCGGCGCTGGAGCGCGGCCATTTTCACCTCTTCCTCTGCACCCGCCCGTGCAACCGCGAGCGCTTTGGCCGCAGCGGCTTCTGGCCGATTGCCCAGAGCGGCAGCAGCGCGGTGCTGATGGAAAACGCGCCGCAGGGGATCGCGCGCTACTGCCGTTCGCTGGCGCGCCAGCGCCGGGGCGGAGAGGCGATCGGCGCGATCGTGATGAACGCCAATCCGTTCACCCTCGGCCACCGCCATCTGGTGGAGCAGGCGGCGGGACGGTGCGATGCCCTGCACCTGTTCGTGGTGCGCGAAGACGCGTCGTTCTTCCCGTTCAGCGCGCGCATTGAGATGGTGCGCGCGGGCGTGGCGCACCTGCCGAACGTGGTGGTGCACGAAGGCTCGCAGTACATCATCTCCCGCGCCACCTTTCCGGCCTACTTCCTCAAGGAGAGCGGCAAGGTGCAGCAGGCGTGGAGCGAGATCGACGTGCTGATCTTCCGGGACTTTATCGCCCCGGCGCTGGGCATCACCCACCGCTTTATCGGCTCGGAGCCGTTCTGCGACATCACCCGCCAGTACAACCAGACGCTGCACGACCTGCTCGCCTCGCACATCGAGGTGGTGGAGATGCCGCGCCTCAAGGCCGCGGGCAACGCCATTTCGGCGTCGGAAGTGCGCCGTTTGCTCAAAACGCAGCAGTTTTCCCGGATCCGGGAGATCGTCCCGGACTCCACCTTCGCGCACCTCGAAACGCACTATCGCGAGCGTGCGGAAGTCGCATAACTATCAGGAATTGAACATGAAAATTGTAAGGGAGGCGCTGGCCGGAACGCAGGAGTCCAGCGACCTGATGGTGAAAATCGCCCCCGCCGACGGCGAGCTGGAGATTGTCATCCACAGTGAAGTGATTAAGCAGTTTGGCGAACAGATCCGCCGGGTCGTTAACGACACCCTGCGCGCCATGAGCGTGCACCAGGGATTGATCATTATCGAAGACAAAGGGGCGCTGGACTGCGTGATCCGCGCCCGCCTGCAGAGCGCGCTTCTGCGCGCCGCCGACGAGCAGGCCATCAGCTGGGGGGCGCTAAAATGAGCAAACTCCGCCGCAGCATGCTGTTCCTGCCTGGCGCCAACGCCGCCATGCTCTCCACCGCGTTTATCTACCGCCCGGATTCCATTATGTTTGACCTTGAGGACGCGGTGGCCCTGCGCGAGAAAGACACCGCAAGGATGCTGGTGTTCCACGCCCTGCAGCACCCGATGTATCAGGATATCGAAACCGTGGTGCGCATTAACCCGCTCAGCACGCCGTTTGGCCTGCGGGACCTGGAGGCCGCCGTGTACGCGGGCGTGGACGTGATCCGCCTGCCCAAAACCGATACGCCTGAGGACGTGTATGAGCTTGAAGGCCACCTTGAGCGCATCGAGCGCGAGTGCGGGCGCGAGGTCGGATCCACCCGCGTGATGGCGGCAATTGAATCGGCCATTGGCGTGATTAACGCCGTGGCGATTGCCCGCAGCTCCCCGCGCCTGATCGGCATCGCGCTGGCGGCCTTTGACTACGTGATGGACATGCAGACCGAGCGCGGCGACGGCACCGAGCTGTTCTACGCCCGCTGCGCCGTGCTGCACGCCGCCCGCGCCGCGGGTATCGACGCCTTTGACGTGGTGTGGTCTGACGTGAACGACGAGGCCGGATTCCTGCGCGAGGTCGATCTGATCCGCAAGATGGGCTTCAACGGCAAATCGCTGATTAACCCGCGCCAGATTGACCTGCTGCACAACGCCTACGCGCCGACCCAGCAGGAGGTGGATCACGCCAGGCGCGTGATTGAAGCCGCGGAAGAGGGCGAGCGCAACGGCCTGGGCGTGGTATCGCTCAACGGCAAAATGGTTGATGCGCCGATTATTCACCACGCGCAGGTGGTGCTTGAGCGCGCGGCGGCCTCCGGCGTGCGTCGGTAAGGATGAGACAATGAACCAGACAGAACTTCTCCACGTGAATTTCCCCCATCTGCGGGACCTCAAGCCCTTTGATTCTGCCCACGCCGCCACGCCGTGGCTGGCGGACAGCGACGCGAAGCGTAACCGCAAGCTCTGCGCCTCCGTTGAAGAGGCTGTTAAGCGCAGCGGCTTAACGGACGGGATGACCATCTCCTTCCACCACGCGTTTCGCGAGGGCGACCGGGTCATTAACAGCGTCGTGGCGCTGCTGGCGCGGATGGGCTTTAAAAACCTGACCCTGGCCTCCAGCTCGCTGATGACCTGCAACGACGCGCTGATCGAGCATATCGAAAGCGGCGTTATCACCCGAATCTATACCTCCGGCATGCGCGGCAGGCTGGCGGAGGCCATCTCCCACGGGCTGATGGACGAGCCGGTGCAGATCCACTCCCACGGCGGGCGCGTGAAGCTGCTGCAGGACGGCGAGCTGAACATCGACGTGGCGTTTCTCGGCGTGCCGTGCAGCGACGAGTTTGGCAACGCTAACGGCACGCACGGCAAATCCTGCTGCGGCTCGCTGGGCTACGCGATGGTGGACGCGCAGTTCGCCCGCAGGGTGGTGCTGCTGACCGAAGCGCTGGTGCCGTTCCCCAATATGCCCGCCAGCATCGTGCAGGATCGGGTGGACTATATCGTGCAGGTCGAGAGCGTCGGCGATCCGGCAAAAATCAGCGTCGGCGCGGCGCGCGTCACCAGCAACCCGCGCGAGCTGGCGATCGCCCGCTACGCCGCGGACGTGATTGAGCACTCGGGCTACTTCAAACCGGGCTTCTCGATGCAGACCGGCTCCGGCGCGGCGGCCACCGCCTGCACGCGCTTTATGGAAGAGAAGATGGAGCGCAGCGGGGTGAAGGCGCGCTTCGCGCTCGGCGGGATCACCGGCAGCCTTGTCGACCTGCACGAGAAAGGGCTGATTGAAACGCTGCTCGATACCCAGTGCTTTGACGGCCAGGCGGCGGCCTCGCTGGCGCGCAACCAGAACCACGTGGAGATCTCCACCAACGTCTACGCCAACCCCGGCAGCAAGGCGGCAAGCTGCGACCAGCTCGACGTGGTGATCCTCAGCGCGCTGGAAATCGACGTCGAGTTTAACGTCAACGTTATCACCGGCTCCGACGGCGTGATGCGCGGCGCGTCCGGCGGCCACTGCGACGTAGCCGCCGCCGCGAACCTGACCATCGTCGTCGCGCCACTGCTGCGAAGCCGCATTCCAACGGTGGTGAAGCGCGTCACCACGCGCCTGACGCCGGGTGAGAGCATCGACGTGCTGGTCACCGACCACGGGATCGCCGTTAACCCGGCGCGCCCGGAGATCCGCGAGCGGCTGCTGGCGGCGGGGCTGAAGGTCGTGGATATCGACGCGCTGTACGAGCGGGCGATTTCCCTGACCGGCGAGCCAAAACCGATTGAGTTTACCGACAGGATCGTCGGCGTGATCCGCTACCGCGACGGCAGCGTGATCGACACCGTGCGGCAGGTGAAGGAGGACGTATGATTTCAGCGACACCCGCGCGGGCGGGTGTCAGCCTGGACGAACTGCTGGCGGCGAAAGAGCGCCGCGCGGCCCGTCAGGCTGACTGGCTTGCCCACTATCAACAGCCGGTTATCTCGCTCACGCTGGTGACGCCGGGTGAGGTTAAAGACAGCCTGCGCTACCGCAACACCATGGGCGTGGCGCTGCAGATGTGCGACCAGCTTTTATGGGAGCACCGCTGGCAGGCGCTGGACCGTCAGGTGCTGTGGCTGCCGACCGGGCCGGAAGCGCTGTGGTGCGTGGCCCATCCGGCCGCGGAAGTTAAGGCCCACTGCGCGGTGCTGGAGCAGACGCATCCGCTCGGCAGGCTGTGGGATCTGGACGTCATCTGCCCTGTAAACGGCCACGTCGGGCGCCAGTCTTTAGGGGCGAATTTGCGCCGCTGCCTGATCTGCGACGAGCCCGCGCACGCCTGCTCGCGCTCGCGCAAGCATCCGGTCGAGCAGGTCGTGGCCCGCGTGGAGAAGACGATCGATGACTGGTTTGCTCGCGACTAAACCGCGCCCGGCGGACGTGCCCGCGCTTGCCGAGGCGGCGCTATGGCAGGAGCTGGAGCTGACGCCGAAGCCGGGGCTGGTGGACAGGTTCAACAGCGGCGCGCACCGGGATATGGACCACGCGCTGTTCGTTCGCAGCATTGCGGCGATTACGCCATGGTTTTCGCGCTTTGCCGAGCTGGGCAGCGCGCATGCGGATAAACCTGCTGCCGAACAGTTAAGGATTATCCGCCCGATGGGGATCGCCTGCGAGCAGGCAATGTACGCCGCGACGAACGGCGTGAACGCGCACAAGGGCGGCATTTTTGCCCTGGGGTTACTGTGCTTCGCCGCCGGGCGTGTGAAAAATGTCTCCGCTGACGGCCTCTGCTGTGAGGTAAGTAACATTTGCAGCGGGCTGGTTTCGCGGGAGCTTGCCGGGCGCAGCGGGCAGGCGACGGCGGGCGAGCGGCAGTATCAGCAGTACGGCTTAACCGGCGCGCGCGGCGAGGCGGAGAGCGGCTTTGCGACGGTCCGTAAGGCGCTGGACGCGTGGAGCGGACGCTCGCTTCACGGGCTGCTGCTGCGCCTGATGGCGATCAATCAGGACAGCAACCTGGTGTCGCGCGGCGACATTGACGGGCTGCGCTACGTTCAGAACTATGCGCGGGAGCTGCTGGCGAACGGCTGGGATAATCAGGCGCTGCTTGATATGGATAACGCGCTGATAGAACGGAACCTGAGCCCCGGCGGCAGCGCGGATTTGCTGTCGGTGGGGTGGGTGCTTTCTCAAATAAAATAGCCGGGTGGCGCTAACGCTCACCCGGCCGGTTTTATGTGCTTTTGTAGGCCCGGTAAGGCGAAGCCGCTACCGGGCACAACACATCAAAGATCAATGCGCGACCGGCTGCGCGCCATTCGGCACACGCACGTGCTTGTACTTGAACAGCGCGATGAACGCGAAGAACAGCACCAGCGAGTACGCGGCGAAGATCAGCCACACCGGCTGCCAGTCGGTGATGCCGTTGGTGGTGTACATCTCGACCACCTTGCCGCTCACCACGCCGCCCAGAATACAGCCGAAGCCGTTGGTCATCATCAGGAACATGCCCTGCGCGCTGGCGCGGATTTCAGGCTTAACCTCTTTCTCAACGAACACCGAACCGGAGATGTTGAAGAAGTCGAAGGCGCAGCCGTAGACAATCATCGACAGCACCAGCAGCACGGTGCCGAACGGGCTTGGATCGCCGTAGGCGAACAGGCCAAAGCGCAGCATCCACGCCGCGATGCTGATCAGCATCACGTTCTTAATGCCGTAGCGGCTGAGGAAGAACGGGATGGTCAGGATGAACAGCGTCTCGGAGATCTGCGAGATGGACATCATCACCGACGCGTGCTCAACGATAAAGCTGCCGCTGAACAGCGGGTTGTTATCGAAGCTGTGCAGGAAGGTGTTGCCGAACATGTTGGTGATTTGCAGCTCCGCGCCCAGCAGCATGGAGAAGATAAAGAAGATCGCCATGCGCTTGTTTTTGAACAGCGCGAAGGCGTCCAGGCCGAGCATGGTGCTCCAGCTCTGGTTTTTCTGCTGGTTAGACACCGGAATGGTCGGCAGCGTCAGGGTGAACAGCGCCAGCAGCACGGAGAGCGCCGCGCCGATGTAGAGCTGCATGTGGCTCAGCTCAAAGCCCGCGAAGCTCACGCCCCACATTGCCATGATAAAGCCGATGGTGCCCCAGATGCGGATTGGCGGGAAGTCGGTGACGATATCCATTCCCGCGGACTTCAGGCGGTAGTAGGAGATGGTGTTGATCAGCCCAAGCGTTGGCATATAGGCCAGCGAGTTAAGCAGGATCACCATGAACATCGCCCCCGGCGTGGTCACTTCGGCCGCCATAAACAGCGTTCCCGCGCCCACCAGATGGCAAAGCATGTACAGCCACTTCGCGCTGAGCCACTTATCCGCCACGATGCCGAGCAGCGTTGGCATGAAGACCGCCGCGATACCCAGCGAGCTGTATACGGCACCGATGGACGCGCCGTCGAACTTCAGCGTCACAAACATATAGGAGCCGAGCGTAGTCAGCCAGCTACCCCACAGGCAGAACTGCAGAAACGACAATATTTTAAGCTGCAGCTTAAGGTTCATGTTACTTTCCTCACAAGTGAGCGGGAGATATGTTGTTATAGGAACATTGAGGGTTGTTATTTGATGCAATTCTATCAGCAGGCGAGGTTATGTTTTGTTACCTCCCGCAAAAAAATGCAATCAACATTAATTTGCAGACTGGATTGTGATGCAAATAACGTTTTCGTATGGGTGTGGTGGGTGGTGCAGTGGGTGCGGCCTGATGTCCCCTCACCCTAGCCCTCTCCCCAGAGGGGAGAGGGAACTTGAACACCCTCTCCCCTCTGGGGAGAGGGCAGGGTGAGGGGCGTTATTTTTCTAGCGGCGGCGATAGCTCTTCTGCGCCGTGTTCACTTTGTAGAGGTAGCGGCGGGATTCCCCGGACGGGTGGCGCGTGGTCAGCGTCGTATAGACATCCCCCGGCGCCATGCTGTTGATGATGTTGGCCGCCTGCACCTTATCGTTCGAGAACACGCGCAGCACGCTGCCCGCGCCGCCGTTGTAGGCGGTGATCACCGCGTAGCGGCGCGACGTCGGGTTATCAATTCCGCCCAGGTACACGTTGTTCAGCATCGCCAGGTAGGCGGTGCCGGTATCAATGTTGCTCTGCGGATCGAACAGATAGCTGCGGCTCGGCGTGCCCGATTTCCCCTGCGAGCGGAACACGTCTTTACCGGCGCTGTGCTGCACCACCTGCATCAGGCCCAGCGCGTCGGAACGGCTCACCGCGTACGGGTTAAACGAGGATTCGGTCTGCATAATCGCCAGAATCAGCGACTCTTCCACGCCGTATTTACGCGACGCCTGGCGCACCATGCCGAGGTACTTATGCGCACGCTTGTCGAGGTGGTTCGGCACCAGGTTAATGGTGACGCTGTAGATAATCTTCAAGCCGTTTGTGCGGCTTTTCATGCGCGTTTGCAGCAGGTAATCGGCAAACCTGGTGGCGCGTCCTTCCCAGCGGATCGGCTGGCCGGTATTGTCCACGACCTGGCCGTAAAGGAACGGCTCTTTGGAAATGGTGATGTCGTCGGCGTCGGAATAGAGGTCAATCGAGCCGGGATCGTCGCCCATCAGCAGGGTTTTGATAATCGCCTGGCGCAGGTGCGCCGCGGGCTCGGTCCCTGAAATGGTTTCGATGGTAATCGTACCGTCATCAAAGTTGATGTGGCTGCGGGTTTGGTAGGCGTCGGTGTACTTAACGTAGTCCTTCGGTCCGGCGATCAGAACTTCGTTAAATCCCCAAATGTTTTCGATGTTATGGGCAAACTGCCCCATCAGGATGTCAAAACCGTTGGTGTCCTTAACCCAGGCTTCGTTGTAATCATCGCCTTTTTTTGAAGAACACGAGACAAGCAACGGCGCAACTAGAGCGAGCGCTAATAATTTTTTCATCATTCCGGGAGTGCGTGTTGTGTTTGCTTAGTCGTAGCTTTCGCCGGGTGGCGCTGCGCTTACCCGGCCTACAAAACCGTAGGCCCGTGCAAGCGAAGCGCCGCCGGGCAACAGCGGCGCGATACTATTTTTCCGGCGGCGTATAGCCTTCGATGTGCACGTCTTTGCCTTCAAACAGGTAGTTCACCATTTCCTGCTCCAGCAGCTTGCGGTGTTCCGGGTTCATCATGCTGAGCTTTTTCTCGTTGATCAGCATGGTCTGCTTTTTCTGCCACTGTCCCCAGGCTTCTTTGGAGATCTCGTTGTAGATGCGCTTACCCAGGTCGCCCGGGTAGAGCTGGAAGTCCTGGCCTTCAGCGTCGCGCTGCAGGAAAGTACAAAAAATGGTTCTGGCCATACTCATTCCTCTTTTATTGCGGGTGCTAAACCATTGCACCAGCACGTAATTGCTGTAACAGGCGCTCCACGGGAGCCGCCAGCCCGACTGATGGCGGTTGCGCTAAGTTATACCAGAGACCGCTCCCTTCATCCATGCAGGCGGTGAATGAAGACACGGGAAGCCACATAGGCACAATATCCAGATGGAAATGGCTGAAGGTGTGGCGAAACGCGGTCTGCTGCGCAAGGTTATCGGCAGCGATTCCGCGCTGTTCAAGCCACGCGCGTAATGCTGTTTCATCCTCAAACTGTGGGAAGCAGTATAGACCACCCCACAGGCCGCTCGGCGGGCGCTGGGCAAGGTAGACCTCGTCGCCGTGCTGCATCAGCAGCATATACCCGGTGCGCTCCGGCAGCGTCTGCTTCGGCTTTTTGCCCGGATACTGCGCCCTCGAGTGGTTGGCGTAGGCCACGCAGAGGTTACTCACCGGACAAAGCTCGCACTTCGGCTTTGAGCGGGTGCAGACCATCGCGCCGAGATCCATCATTGCCTGGTTAAACCGCTCGACGCCCTTAGCGAGCGTAACGTCTTCGCTAATTTCCCACAGGCGCTTTTCGACCTCTTTTTTGCCCGGCCAGCCGTCAACCGCATAGCAGCGGGCGAGCACGCGCTTCACGTTGCCGTCGAGGATCGGGAAATGCTTGCCTAAGGAAAGGGAGAGGATTGCGCCCGCGGTGGAGCGCCCGACGCCGGGCAGGTCCGCCACTTCGTCAAAGGTTTCCGGGAATTTGCCGTGATGACGCGTCGCAACCTGCTGCGCCGCCTTGTGCAGGTTGCGCGCGCGGGCGTAGTAGCCGAGCCCGGTCCACAGGTGAAGTACCTCGTCCAGCGGGGCGTTCGCCAGATCCGTGACCGTGGGAAAACGCGCCATAAAACGCTCGAAATAGGGAATCACCGTTGCAACCTGCGTTTGTTGCAACATCACCTCGGAGAGCCATACTTTGTAGGGCGTTTTTTCAATTTGCCAGGGCAGGGTTTTACGCCCGTATTTGTCGTACCAGTCCAGCACCTGGGCTGAAAATTGAGAGGCTTGCATGGTCATCGATTCGCGTATTCAGGGAGGCAGATTGCAGCACAGCGCCCATCTGCTGTAAACCGGATCTTTCCCATGCTTGCATACACGCCTTAACTTTGGATAATGCCCGTTTCCCGAACACTCTCACAAGCAGACAACTCTTTTATGAAAAACGACGTCATTTCACCGGAATTTGATGAAAACGGTCGCCCGCTGCGCCGGATTCGCAGCTTTGTCCGCCGTCAGGGCCGCCTGACAAAAGGGCAGCAACATGCGCTGGACAACTACTGGCCGGTGATGGGCGTTGAATTTACCGAACAGCCCGTCGACTTTGTCGAGCTGTTTGGCCGTGAAGCGCCCGTGACGCTGGAGATCGGCTTTGGTATGGGCACCTCGCTGGTGACCATGGCGAAAGCGCGCCCGGAGCAGAACTTCCTCGGCATTGAGGTGCACTCGCCGGGCGTGGGCGCATGCCTGGCAACGGCGCACGAAGAGGGCGTCGAGAACCTGCGCGTGATGTGTCACGACGCGGTGGAAGTGCTGCACAAAATGATTCCTGACAATTCTTTAAACATGGTTCAGCTCTTTTTCCCTGACCCATGGCACAAAGCGCGTCATAATAAACGCCGTATCGTTCAGGCGCCGTTTGCCGAGCTGCTGAAAAGTAAGCTGAAGCTGGGCGGCGTTTTCCATATGGCGACCGACTGGGAACCTTATGCAGAGCACATGCTGGAAGTGATGTCGTCTCTGGACGGGTATAAAAACCAGTCTGCAAGCAACGACTATGTACCGCGCCCGGACTCGCGTCCGGTAACGAAATTTGAACAGCGTGGCCATCGTCTTGGCCACGGCGTATGGGACTTAATGTTCGAGAGGGTAAAATAATGGCAAAGAATCGTAGCCGTCGTCTGCGTAAAAAAATGCACATCGAAGAATTCCAGGAAATCGGCTTCTCCGTTGCGTGGCGTTTCCCGGAAGGCACCAGCGTTGAGCAGATCGACCAGGACGTTGATGCGTTCATCAATGACGTTATCGAGCCGAACAAGCTGGCCTTTGACGGCAGCGGCTACCTGGCGTGGGAAGGGCTGATCTGCACGCAGGAAGTGGGCAAATGCACCGAAGAACATCAGGCGCTGGTGCGCAAATGGCTTGAAGACCACAAGGCGGAAGATGTTCGCATCAGCGAACTTTTCGACGTTTGGTGGGACTAATAAAGCAAGTAAAGGGCCAGCATAAGCTGGCCCATTTTGTCTGAGGGAGTGTTTAAGATGCGCAAAACGTTGCTGGCTGTTGCTCTAATGGCAATCGGAACCACCGCTCATGCGGATTATCAATGTAGCGTCACCCCGCGTGACGACGTGGTGTTAAGCCCGCAAACCGTGCAGGTCAAAGGCGAGAACGGCAATCTGGTGATTACCCCGGATGGCAGCGTCACCTTCAACGGCAAAGCGTATAACCTGACCGCCGCGCAGCGCGAGCAGGCGAAAGATTACCAGGCCGAACTGCGCACCGCGCTGCCGTGGATCGACCAGGGCGCATTAAGCCGCGTTGAGAAAAGCCGCGTGGCGCTGGATAAGATCATCACCAAAGAGGTGGGTGAGAGCAGCAACATGCGCACACGCCTGACGAAGCTGGACAAGCAGCTTAAAGAGCAGATGAACCGCATCATCGAGCACCGCACCGACGGCCTGACGTTCCACTACAAGGCGATTGATGAGGTTCGTGCCGACGGACAAAACCTGGTGAACCAGGCGATGGGCGGCATCCTGCAGGACAGCATCAACGAAATGGGCGCGAAAGCCGTGCTGAAAGGCGGCGGTAACCCGCTGCAGGGCGTGCTGGGCAGCCTGGGCGGCTTGCAGACCTCGATTCAGAACGAGTGGAAGAACCAGGAAGCGGATTTCCAGCAGTTCGGCAAAGACGTGTGCCAGCGCGTGGTGACGCTGGAAGACAGCCGGAAGGCGCTGGTGGGGACGCTGAAGTAACGCTTTTGCGCGCTGGGCCCCCCTCACCCTAACCCTCTCCCCAAAGGGGCGAGGGAATAGTTTGCTCCCCAACCTTAACCTTCTTCAGTGGTTTTCTCCCTCTCCCTTTCAGGGAGAGGGCCGGGGTGAGGGTAGCCGCATTTGCAGTGCCTCAAGGATCGTTTCTAAACCGCTTCTTCGTTATTCCAGAGTTCGTTGTTCCAGAAGCGAATCACATGCCAGCCTTTGGCATTCAGCCAAATCGTCCTCTGACGATCGTATTCCTGATTTTCATCATGTTGTCCTCCATCCAGCTCAACGGCCAGCCGGGCTTCGCAGCAGGCGAGATCCAGAATGTTGTTCCCTACCGGGTGCTGTCGACGGAATTTATAGTCAGCGAAACCGCGACGGCGCAGTAAATACCAAAGCCGTCTTTCTTCCCGCGTCGGCCCCCGGCGGAGCTGTTTTGCATAAGCATGAATCATGTCCATCCCCACACTCTGCCAGCCTTTCCCTCTGCTGGCAGAACGGGATGCAAAATCCTGAATCAGCCTTCAGGATCTTCCGCGAGGAACAGCTCGAGAAGGGAGTTTAAGAACAGCTTGCCGTGCTCGGTGATCTGCCAGTACTCATCACACTCGGTGAGATACCCCTGCGCCAGCGCGTCGTCAATCTGCGGGCGAATCACCGTTTCCGGCAGTCCGGTGTAGAGTGAGAACTCCGCGCGCGGCGCGGCTTCCAGCAGGCGGAAACGGTTCATAAAGAACTCAAACGGCTTATCCGCCGCCTCGACGTCGTGGCTGCGTTCCAGATAGCGCCCCTCCATATAGCCGCGCGGATGGCGCGTTTTGGCGGTGCGCAGAATGCGTCCGTCCGGGAAGGTCACCTTACCGTGCGCGCCGCAGCCGATGCCCAGATAGTCGCCAAAGCGCCAGTAGTTCAGATTGTGCTGGCATTGGTAGCCCGGTTTCGCGTAGGCGGACGTTTCGTACTGCTGGTAGCCCGCCGCGGTCAGAAGCTGGTGGCCCTGCTCGAAGATATCCCACAGCGCGTCGTCGTCCGGCAGCACCGGCGGGCGCGAGCCGAACAGCGTGTTCGGCTCAATGGTCAGCTGATACCACGACAGATGCGGCGGGTTCAGCGCAATCGCCTGGCGCAGATCGTCCACCGCCTCTTCCAGAGACTGGTCCGGCAGGCCGTGCATCAGGTCCAGGTTAAAGCTGCGAAGCCCCAGCCCCGTCGCCAGATTTGCCGCGCGCTTCGCCTCTTCCGGGCCGTGGATGCGCCCCAGGCGCTTCAGCTTCGGCTCGCTAAAGCTCTGCACGCCGATGGAGATGCGGTTCACGCCCGCGCGCTGATAGTCGACGAAACGGTCGGCCTCAACGGTGCCGGGGTTGGCTTCCATCGTAATTTCAGCGTCCGCAGCCAGATTCAGGCGCGCACGCACGCCGTCCAGCAGCGTTTGCATCGCCGGGCCTGACAGCAGGCTCGGCGTACCGCCGCCGATAAAAATGGTCTTAACTTCACGTCCCTGTGCGTAAGGTACATCGGCGTCCAGGTCAGCCAGCAGGTGCGCAACGTAGTCATCGTGCGGCACTTCGCCCTTCAGCGCGTGCGAGTTGAAATCGCAGTACGGACATTTCTGCACGCACCACGGGATGTGAATATAGAGACTCAGAGGCGGCAAATTAGCCATTACGTAATGCTTCCAGTAACAGTTTCAGCGCGCGCCCGCGGTGGGAAATCGCGCTTTTTTCTTCGCGGGTCAGCTCCGCAGCGGTTTTGCCCTCGGTCGGGACAAAGAAAATCGGGTCATAGCCAAAGCCGCCGCTGCCCGCCGCTTCGCGGGTAATTACGCCCGGCCAGCTGCCGTGGCAGACGATCGGCGTCGGGTCTTCCGCATGGCGCATATAAACCAGCACGCAGTGGAACTGCGCGGCGCGCTGCTCGTCCGGCACGTCCTTCAGCGCAACCAGCAGCTTTTCAAGATTCTGCTGGTCGGTCGCGTCCTCGCCGGAATAGCGGGCGGAGTAAATACCCGGCGCGCCGCCGAGGTAATCAACGGCCAGGCCGGAGTCGTCAGCGATCGCGGGCAGGCCGGTAATCTGCGCGGCGTGGCGTGCCTTCAGGATGGCGTTCTCGATAAACGTCAGGCCCGTCTCTTCAGCGGAATCTACGCCAAGCTCGGTTTGCGCGACCACGTCCAGCCCAAAATCATTTAAAAGCGAGGCCAGCTCGCGCACCTTACCGGCGTTACCGGTAGCGAGAACAACTTTCTGCATGGGTTTAGTCCTGTTCTGTCAGAGCCGCGACTTCCGTCGGGATTGCTTGCGGGTTAAGGATTTTGACCTGTTTATGCCGCCCAAGATCGCCTTTTTCAATGATGACGTTGCTTTTGGCGACGCGAAACTGTTTTGCCAGATATTTGGTCAAATGCGCATTTGCCTGGCCGTCAACCGGCGGGGCGGTGATGGCGACTTTTAGCTCGTCGCCATGCAGACCAACAATGCTGTCGCGGCTGGCTTTCGGCTGAATATACAGCCGTAAAACCAGCCCGTCAGCGCAGGTGCTCACTGCACTCATAGCGCCATCCACAGCCCCGGCAGCAGCATATCGCCCGTGGCCTGCAGCAGCTCGGCGATGCCCATGTTCGCCACGTACAGCAGCAGAACCAGGATCATCGGCGAAAAATCAATGCCGCCCATGGACGGAAGCAGGTTACGAATCGGGCGCAGCAGCGGCTCGGCCAGCTGGATCAGCGCGTATTCCACCGGGCTGCGGCCCTGGCTTACCCAGCTCATGATCGCCATCACCAGCAGCACCCAGAAGATCAGCAGCCCGACGGTTTTCACCAGAATCAGGACGGCGGCGATCCAGATGATCGGCTGGAAGGTGATGACCATAAACAGCACGATGGCCTTGATCACGCTAAGGATAAACGCCATCAGCAGGGATGAACTGTCGATTGGCCCCATCGCAGGAATAACGCGGCGCAGCGGCCCGACCACCGGCTGGGTAATTTTCACCACAAATTGCGAGAACGGATTGTAAAAATCAACGCGGGCCCACTGCATCCAGACGCGCAGCAAAAGCGCCATCGTATACAGTTCAATGACCGTTGAGAGCAGGAAAGTCAACGTCTTCATGGCGTTCCTCAGGTTTCCTTATTATTTGGAGTAGTCGCGCGCACCGAAAATTGCCGTGCCGATGCGCACCATAGTGCTGCCTGCCGCGATGGCGGCGTCCATATCATCCGACATGCCCAGAGAAAGCGTGTCTACCGTGTCAAAGCGCGCTTTAAGCGCCTCGAATGCTACAGCCATTTGCCGTGCCACGGCAAACTGCCTTTCATAACTTGACTCAGGCGCCGGGATGGCCATCAGCCCGCGCAGGGTCAGCCGCGGCAGGGCTGCCACCTCGGCGGCCAGCGCGTCCAGCTCGTCGAGCGCAATGCCGGACTTGCTGTTTTCATCGCTGATGTTGATTTGAATCAGCACGTTAAGCGGGCCTAGCTCCGCAGGGCGCTGATCGTTCAGGCGCGTTGCAATGCGCAGGCGATCGAGGGTGTGGCACCAGTCAAAATGCTCTGCCACCAGACGACTTTTGTTCGACTGCAGCGGGCCAATAAAGTGCCATTGCAGATCCGCATTCCCCTGTTGCTGGAAGAAGCGAATTTTATCCACGCCTTCCTGCACGTAGTTTTCACCAAATGCACGCTGGCCCGCCTCTATCGCTTCTGCGATGGCGCTCGCAGGCTTGGTTTTGCTGACTGCAAGTAACGTAACTTCTTCTGAAGCACGGCCGCAACGCGTTGCAGCGGCTGAGATTTTATCCCGGACCTGTGCCAGGTTATGCGCAATGTCGTTCATGTCAGAGGATGATCGTATGGTTTTGGAAGAAATGGTGGCGCTTAGTGTAAAGCATAACGTCTCCGATCTACACCTGTGCAGTGATTCACCGCCGCGCTGGCGCAGGCTCGGCAGGCTTGAACCCGCGCCGTTTCCGCCTCCCGACGTCGAGGCGTTGTTAAAAAAGTGGCTTAATGACGAGCAGCAGGGGGCCTGGTGGGCGAACGGGCAGGTCGATTTTTCGGTCATGCTTACCAACCTGCAGCGCCTGCGCGGCAGCGCGTTTAAGCACATTAAGGGAGCGTCGGTGGCGCTGCGCCTGCTGCCGCTCGCCTGTCCGCAGCTTTCATCGCTTGGCGCACCGCGGGCGCTGCCCGAGCTGTTATCCGGCGAGAGCGGCCTGATTTTGGTCACGGGCGCCACCGGCAGCGGGAAGTCCACCACGCTTGCCGCGATGGTCGATTTTCTCAATCACCATACCGACGGGCATATCCTGACGCTGGAAGATCCGGTGGAGTTTGTTTACCAGAGCGAGCGCTGCCTCATCCAGCAGAGGGAGATTGGGCAGCACGCGCCGTCCTTCTCTGACGCCCTGCGCGGCGCGCTGCGGGAAGATCCGGACGTGATTTTGCTCGGCGAACTGCGCGACGGCGAAACCATACGCCTGGCCCTGACGGCGGCGGAAACCGGCCATCTGGTGCTGGCAACGCTGCACACGCGGGGCGCAGCGCAGGCAGTTGAGCGGCTGGTGGACACCTTTCCCGCCGAGGAAAAAGATCCCGTGCGCCATCAGCTGGCGGGAAGCCTCCGCGCGGTGCTGGCGCAAAAGCTGCTCCCGGACCTGCAGGGCGGACGGGTGGGGATTTACGAGCTGCTGATCAATACGCCAGCGGTTGCGAATCTTATCCGTGAAGGGAAGACGCACCAGCTGCCTGGCGTGATTCAGACCGGACAGCAGGCGGGGATGCAGAATTTTGAGCAAAGCCTTGCGGAGCGTCGCGCGCAGGGGAGGCTATAGCGCGGTCAGTAGCCTTGCTCGAAGTAGCTTTCGAGAATGATCACCGCAGAGGCGGAATCCACGCTGCCCTTGTTGAGCGCGCGGAAACCGCCGTGCTCGAACAGCCCGGCGCGCGCTTCAACGGTGCTCAGGCGCTCATCGTGCAGCTTCACCACCGAACCAAAGCGGCCGTGGATTTTGTTGGCAAATTTACGCGCGCGCGCGGTGAGCGGCTGTTCGGTGCCGTCCATGTTCAGCGGAAGCCCGACGATCACCTCATCGGGCTGCCACTCTTTCAGCAGGCGCTCGATCAGCGTCCAGTCGGGCGTGCCGTCCTGCGCTTTTATCGCCGTCAGCGGACGCGCGGTGCCGGTGATGCGCTGGCCGATGGCAACGCCGATGCTTTTGGTGCCGAAGTCAAAGGCGAGAAGGGTTCCGCTCATTATGCGTGTCCCGCCACGCCGGGCATGGTCAGGATATCAATGCCAATCAGCTTCGCCGCGTCGCGCCAGCGGTCAGCGATAGGGGTTTTAAACAGGATGTTCATGTCCGCGGGGGCCGTCAGCCAGGCGTTATCCAGAATTTCCTGCTCAAGCTGGCCCTTTTCCCATGAGGCATAGCCCAGGGCAACCAGCACTTCGGAAGGCTGTTCCGCGGTGCCCAGCGTTTCCAGCACGTCCCGGGAGGTGGTAATCACGGTGTTATCAGAGATGCGAATGCTTGAAGAAAAGACCGGCGGCGTATGCAGAATAAAACCACGATCTTCTGCGAGTGGCCCACCCAGCATCACCGGTTTATCAAGACGGATTTCCGGTAAACGCGCGTCCGCCGTGATTTTCAGCTTATCCAGAATGCCTTCTACCTGAAGGTTTTCCAGCGGCTTATTGATGATAATTCCCATCGCGCCATCTTCGTTGTATTCGCAAATATAAACGACCGCGCGGCGGAACATAGGATCCTGGAGTGCAGGCATGGCAATAAGAAAGTGATGCTGTAAATTCATTGTCAGAGGGTCTGTTTCCTGGTTTAAAAAGCGACAGCGCCCAGTATGCGGAGAAACGGCAACGCTGTCACTCTTTGGTGGATTACTTCTGTATCCGTTTTTCGATGGCGTCCATCAGCATGCCGGTGATCGACACCGGAAACTCCGCTTCGATTTCGCGGATGCAGGTTGGGCTGGTGACGTTCACTTCCGTCAGGCGGTCGCCGATGATGTCGAGTCCGACGAAGATAAGCCCTTTGGCCTTCAGCGTCGGGCCCACGCGACGGGCAATTTCCCAGTCGCTTTCGCTCAGCGGACGCGGCTCGCCGCGGCCACCGGCGGCCAGATTACCGCGGGTTTCACCGCCCTGCGGAATGCGCGCCAGGCAGTAAGGAACCGGCTCGCCGTCGACGATCAGCACGCGCTTGTCGCCGTCTTTAATAGCGGGAAGGTAGTTCTGCGCCATGCAGTAGCGCGTCTCCAGCTCGGTGAGCGTTTCGGCAATCACGCCGATGTTCGGATCGCCCTCTTTCACGCGGAAAATCGAGGCGCCGCCCATGCCGTCCAGCGGCTTCATGATGATGTCGCCGTGCTTCTGCCAGAAGGCTTTCAGCTGCGCTTTGCTGCGGGTCACCAGCGTTTCCGGCGTCAGGTCGGAGAACCAGGCGGTGTAGAGCTTCTCGTTACAGTCGCGCAGGCTCTGCGGCTTGTTGACGATCAGCGTGCCTTTCTCTTCGGCGCGCTCGAGGATGTAGGTGCAGTAGATATATTCGGTGTCGAACGGCGGATCTTTACGCATCAGGATCACGTTGAGATCGGCGAGGGCAATATCCTGCTCGGTGCCAAATTCGTACCATTTGTCGTAGTTCTGCTCGACGTTAACGATGCGGGTACGCGCGCGGGCTTCACCGTTGATCAGGTAGAGATCGTTCATCTCCATGTAGTGAAGCTCATAGCCGCGACGCTGCGCTTCCAGCAGCATAGCGAAGCTGGAGTCTTTCTTGATGTTAATCTTTGCGATGGGGTCCATCACGATGCCGAGCTTGATCATGTTCTTCTCCATTTATGCTTCAACCCAGATCGCCAAACCGCACCTGTAGCGCGGTGATGGCGGTGAGCGCCGTTGTCTCAGTGCGCAGAACGCGAGGTCCCAACAGGATATCAGTAAACTGGTAGCGTGCGGTCATCGCAATTTCGTCAGCCGAGAGGCCGCCTTCGGGGCCAATCAGCAGGCGCACGCGCTCAACGGGCAGCGGCAGCGTATTGATGCTGGCGCTGGCGCGCGGGTGAAGGTTCAGCTTCAGGCCGCTTTCCTCTTCTGCGCACCAGTCCTCCAGATCCATCGCCGGGCGGATCTCCGGAATACGGTTGCGGCCGCTCTGTTCACAGGCAGCGATGGCAATTTTCTGCCACTGCTGGATCTTTTTGTTCAGACGTTCTGCATCCAGTTTAACGCCGCAGCGCTCAGAAAAAAGTGGCGTAATGAGGCTTACACCCAGCTCGATGGATTTCTGTATGGTGAACTCCATCTTTTCGCCGCGCGACATCACCTGGCCCAGGTGGATATGCAGTGGAGATTCGCGGTCGTCCACCTCGCCCCGCACCACGTTGACGTGAACGCTTTTTTTATCGGCGCGGGTGATTTCCGCGTCGAACACCTGGTTCGAGCCGTCGAAAAGCTGTATCGCCTGGCCTGCGCCCATGCGCAGCACGCGGCCCACGTGGTTTGCGGCTTCATCAGACAGGGCGATTTCACGGCCTGCGGTAATCAGTTCAGGATGGTAGATGCGGGGAATGCGCATTGTCAGAAATTCCGTGTCTTGTGCGGTATAGATTGGTTGCCGCTAGTGTAGGTTAGCTCTTTTGCGCCTGGCAAGCCCGCTGGACGTACGGGTTGTGATTCCCCTGCACTCTGGCGATGCGTTCGTCGCGCTGGCATTCCCACTCCGTTACCGGATATTGCCTGTCCCAGGCGTTGAACAACTGGGTCTGCTGGCGGGAGAGATTCAGATCGTATCGGTCGCGCATATAGAAGTAGGTGCGGGCGATGCTGCCGCGCGCGCGGGCAGGGGGCTCGGCCACTTTTTCTTTAAAATTGACCTTCATGGCGCACTGGCCGTACTGCCCCTCGCCGCCGTTCCACTGGCTGTACATAAAGTTGCCGCGGTCGCCGTTCACCTCGCCCACCGCGGGCTGCAGGTTGTGCATATCGCTTTCCATCTGGCGGTATAACGGATCTTTCGAGCAATTCTTGCGTCCGCCGTCCTGCCAACACTGGCGCTGGTGGCCAAACTGCCAGGCCGGAACAACGTGTTCCCATTCGATGCGGCCCGCGCGGTTCTCGTTTTTACGCACCTTATAGCCGCAGGATTCGAGATCCACGACGCCTTTTTTGCCCTGCCAGTTAATTTTGCAGCCGCAGTAGAAATCGCCCGGCACGTCGGCGTTGACCTTAACGCCGGCCGCTTTGGCCTGGGAGAAGCTGTTGATACCGTCGGCCAGCG
Source organism: Enterobacter sp. KBR-315C3_2022 (assembly GCF_041399425.1). Classification (NCBI taxonomy): domain Bacteria; kingdom Pseudomonadati; phylum Pseudomonadota; class Gammaproteobacteria; order Enterobacterales; family Enterobacteriaceae; genus Enterobacter; species Enterobacter sp. KBR-315C3_2022. The sequence goes on along the minus strand of NZ_JBGKEB010000017.1, from coordinate 7,115 downwards.
CGTGGCCAGAGAGTGCCGTCGTCAGAAACGCGGCGGCGAGAGAGAAATTACGGGACATCTTAGACTCCGTGTCAAAACGAGCCCGCAACGTAGCGAATGTTGTTCTGGTATGCAATCAGCCAGATCAGGAAAGTTCCTGAATGTTCTACTGATTATTCTGCGACCAGCGGCTCGCCGCATTTCACGCAGCGGTAGGTCGCTTCACCGCGTACCACGCGATTGTGGCGGCGGACGGTAAGCTGGTGCTGCTGGCACCGGCAGCGGTAGGGAAAGGTATTGCGGCGCACCGATTCCAGCTCGAACTGGTGGGTGCGGCGCGCCGGGACGCCCAGCACCGCCTCCATCATCCATTTCCACTCTTTGCCGTGCGGCGCCACGCGGCCAAAGTGCTTCCACACCAGCAGGTGCGCCAGCTCGTGCGGCACAACCTCATCAATGAACGCCTGCTGGTTTTCCATCATCAGCACCGGGTTCAGGCGGATCTCATAGGATTCCTGCCAGGCGGTACCCGCGGCCGTTCCGCGCTGCTGATAGACAAGCTTAGGTTCGGGGTAATTGCGGCCAAGCTTAAGGTTTGCCTGGGCGAGTTTTTCCCGCAGGCTGCGCATAACGGCGAGCTGGATGGCGATGGGGAGACGGGGAGCTTTCATAGGGGCAGAGCATAAAGCGCGAAGCGGGGAGGCGCAAGAGGCGCCTCCCGCCAGATAATTAGTCGTGTGCGCCGATTTCGCGCAGCGGGCGACCTTTCATCAGGTTACGTTCAATGTGTTCCAGGGAGACGTGTTTGGTTTCAGGCACCAGCCAGATAGTCAGCACGATGAAGAACACGTTCAGACCGGAATAGACCCAGAAGGTATTCGCGTTGCCCAGGGTGTTGAGCATGGTCAGGAACGTTGCGCCGACGATCATGTTGGCGATCCAGTTGGTCGCGGTGGAGCAGGTGATGCCGAAGTCGCGGCCTTTCAGCGGCTGGATTTCGGAGCACAGCACCCAAATCAGCGGGCCGGCGCTCATCGCAAAACCGATGATGAACATCAGCAGCATGGCCACGGCGACGTACTGCGCGGTTGGGGAGTGAATGCCCATGTGCATCATGGTGCCTAGGACGCCCATACCCACCGCCATCACCAGGAAGCCCAGCGTCAGGGTCGGCTTACGGCCCCAGCGGTCAACCAGGCCGATGGCAATGAAGGTTGCCAGCACGTTGGTCAGGCCCACGATAACGGTGCCCCACATCTGCTCGGTGGTGTTGGTGTAGCCCGCCAGCTCGAAGATTTTCGGCGCGTAGTACATGATGACGTTCATCCCGGTGAACTGCTGCATCACCTGCAGCAGCACGCCGAGGAACACCGCGCGGCGGAAGTTGCTGTTCTCTTTAAACAGCGCCCAGCCGGACTGTTTTACCTTCAGGCTTTCGCGGATCTCTTCCAGCTCGTTTTTCGCCTCTGCGCTGGTGTCGCGCAGGCGAAGCAGCACGCGCTCGGCATCGTGGAAGCGGCGCTTGGCGGCGAACCAGCGCGGGCTGTCCGGCAGGAAGAAGACGCCGATCAGCAGCAGAATGGCCGGGATAATAATCACGCCAAGCATCCAGCGCCATGCGCCGCTGTAGCTGAACGCGGTGTCGGACAGGTAGGCGCCGAGAATTCCGATGGTGATCATCAGTTGGTACATGGAGATCATGCTGCCGCGAATTTTTTCTGGCGCGATCTCAGACAGGTAAAGCGGCGCGGTATAGGACGCGACGCCCACCGCCAGGCCCAGCAGCACGCGGGAGATAATCAGCACCTCCACGTTCGGCGCGGCGGCGGAGAAGAGCGAGCCGGCGACGAACAGGATCGCCCCGATCATCAGGCTTTTCTTACGCCCGAGCTTGAAGGAGAGCCATCCGCTGCCCACCGCGCCCACGGCGGCACCGAACATCATTGAGCTTACGACCCATTCCTGCGTGTGTGCGCTGATCTGGAATTCGTCGGTGATGAAGGGTAATGCACCGGCAATAACGCCGATATCCAGGCCAAAGAGTAATCCTGCCAGGGCTGCAAGGAAGCAGACGAAGAAGGTCATCGTCTTATTGGACGTGCGCCCCTGTTTTTTATTGTCAGGCATTATGCCCTCCAGTTGGGTTATCAGTTTTGTCGATGTTAAGGGTAGGTGAGCAGCGCGTAAAAATATGTGAGACAAATCACAATGGTGTAATCGGTTACACTACGCCTGCATCGTAAAAATAATTAAAGCTTTGAAAATATAGAGGTAAACGAGGTGATATGCATCGCGAATATCCACCTTTCAGACTTAACTGAAAGGGAATGTAACAGCAGAAGGAATGCGATCATGCAAAGGGAATAATCTGAAAGCGAGAGATATTTGGCGTGGTGTAAACGGTTCCAGCGCGTGCGGCCTGTCGCCGGGTGGCGGCTGCGCCTTACCCGGCCTACAAAAAACGCAAAACCGGTAGGCCCGTGCAAGCGGAGCGCCGCCGGGCAATAAAGGCCGCACAAAAAAAAAGGCCAGCCCGAAGGCTGGCCTGTCTAACGCAGTCAGTCGATTACTTCAGACCGGCAGCATCACGCAGCAGGGCGGCTTTGTCGGTTTTTTCCCATGGGAAATGTTCGCGACCAAAGTGACCGTACGCGGCGGTTTCTTTGTAGATTGGGTGCAGCAGATCCAGCATCTGAATCAGGCCGTATGGACGCAGGTCGAAGAACTCGCGCACCAGCAGGGTCAGCTGTTCCGAAGGCACTTTCTCGGTGCCGAAGGTTTCCACCATGATGGAGGTTGGCTCAGCCACGCCGATCGCGTAGGAAACCTGAATCTCACAGCGGTCGGCCAGGCCTGCGGCAACGATGTTCTTCGCCACATAACGCGCGGCGTACGCGGCAGAACGGTCAACTTTAGACGGATCTTTACCGGAGAACGCACCGCCACCGTGACGCGCCATGCCGCCGTAGGTATCAACGATGATTTTACGTCCGGTCAGGCCGCAGTCGCCCATTGGGCCGCCGATAACAAAGCGTCCGGTTGGGTTGATGAAGAATTTGGTCGCGCTGCTCAGCCATTCGGTTGGCAGAACCGGCTTGATGATCTCTTCCATCACCGCTTCCTGCAGGGATTTCTGATCGATATCTTCCGCGTGCTGGGTGGACAGAACAACCGCATCGATGCCGACGATTTTGCCGTCGTCGTACTGGAAGGTCACCTGGCTTTTCGCGTCCGGACGCAGCCACGGCAGCGTGCCGTTTTTACGCACTTCAGCCTGACGCTGCACCAGACGGTGCGCGTAGGTGACAGGCGCTGGCATCAGCACGTCGGTTTCGTTGGTGGCATAGCCGAACATCAGGCCCTGGTCGCCCGCGCCCTGTTCCAGCGGATCGGCGCGGTCAACGCCCTGGTTGATGTCCGGGGATTGCTTACCAATTGCGCTCAGCACCGCGCAGGAGTTGGCATCAAAGCCCATATCGGAATGGACATAGCCGATTTCACGCACCGTGTTACGGGTGATCTCTTCGATATCAACCCAAGCGCTGGTGGTGATCTCACCGCCAACCAGAACCATGCCGGTTTTGACATAGGTTTCACACGCGACGCGCGCTTTTGGATCCTGTTCAAGGATCGCATCCAGCACGGCATCGGAGATTTGGTCGGCAATTTTGTCAGGATGTCCTTCTGATACGGACTCGGATGTAAACAGGTGTTTTGCCATGTTTTATTTTACCTAATAGGAATTTGGTTAGCTCGAACTGCTGTCTTGAATAGCCGTAGAAGATAATTCTACCAAGGCCTGCAGGTTAATGACACTGGCAGTCTGAGTGTTAATCGGTATAGATGGATTAACATCTGGACGGCTATTTTAGGTCACTTCTTAGACCGATTTCCAGTTTTTTTTGACTCACCTCTCACCGCGCTGCAACCACCGCTGGAAATATTTCCTGACGCTGCTGGCAACCCGCGCATTTTTATTTTGCTTTTTAGCGGTCTTCTCGGTATAAAACGCGGCGCGCGGCTTCTACAAAAAAGCGCTCGATGAACTCATCGTGTCGCCACTTCCAGCCGGGTTAAGCAGTGAACTCATAGCTTTGGCTTGTGGTCCGTTTCAGCAGAAGCGGCCGTGGAGGTGATACGAGATAATGAACCATCGTTTTCCGCTAATTCAGCGCAGCCGTTCTGGCGCGCATTTGATTCCCGCACTCCGCATTTCTAGTCTGCAAACCTGCCGATGTTATACCCATCTCGGCGCTTCTCAGGATTCCAGGGCCGGTGACGCTTTGTGAAAACTGAACAAGGGCGCTCTTGTTAAAACAAGAGTTATCTCGTGGTTTCGCCGAACCTTGTCATACACAGTTCGGATACGTGTTTTACAATGATATGAATAAGAAACCGGTCGCACGGTCTGGATTTCAGCATACTCTGCTGGGAAATGGAGCCGTTTATGGGTTGTTATCGCCGTATAACGCTGCGATAGTAGTCAACTGTTTTACACTTAATACAACGAGTTGAGGTTCGCTATGTCTGACGACATGTCTTCAGTTTCGCCTTCGTCAGCGGGCGAACAGGGTGTACTACGTTCCATGCAGGAGGTTGCGATGAGCTCCCAGGAAGCCAGCAAGATGCTGCGCACCTACAATATTGCCTGGTGGGGCAATAACTACTACGACGTCAACGAGCTGGGCCACATCAGCGTGTGCCCGGACCCGGACGTCCCTGACGCGCGCGTGGATCTCGCTAAACTGGTGAAAGCCCGCGAAGCGCAGGGCCAGCGTTTGCCCGCACTGTTCTGCTTCCCGCAGATCCTGCAACACCGCCTGCGCTCGATTAACGCCGCGTTCAAGCGCGCGCGTGAATCTTACGGCTATAAAGGCGACTACTTCCTGGTGTACCCGATCAAGGTGAACCAGCACCGCCGCGTCATCGAATCCCTGATCCACTCCGGCGAACCGCTGGGCCTGGAAGCCGGTTCCAAGGCCGAGCTGATGGCCGTACTGGCGCACGCGGGCATGACCCGTTCGGTGATCGTCTGTAACGGCTATAAGGACCGCGAATACATTCGCCTCGCGCTGATCGGCGAGAAGATGGGCCACAAGGTCTATCTGGTTATCGAAAAGATGACCGAGATCGCCATCGTGCTGGAAGAGGCCGAGCGCCTGAACGTGGTGCCGCGCCTCGGCGTGCGTGCGCGTCTGGCGTCGCAGGGCTCCGGTAAATGGCAGTCCTCCGGCGGCGAAAAATCCAAGTTCGGCCTGGCGGCGAACCAGGTGCTGCAACTGGTGGAAATTTTGCGCGAGCGCGGTCGTCTGGACAGCATTCAGCTGCTGCACTTCCACCTCGGCTCGCAGATGGCCAACATTCGCGATATCGCCACCGGCGTGCGCGAGTCGGCGCGTTTCTACGTTGAGCTGCACAAGCTGGGCGTCAACATCCAGTGCTTCGACGTCGGCGGCGGCTTGGGCGTGGACTATGAAGGCACGCGCTCGCAGTCCGACTGCTCGGTCAACTACGGCCTGAACGAATACGCGAACAACATCATCTGGGCCATCGGCGACGCCTGCGAAGAGCACGGCCTGCCGCATCCGACGGTGATTACCGAATCGGGCCGCGCGGTGACCGCGCACCACACCGTGCTGGTTTCCAACATCATCGGCGTTGAGCGCAGCGAGATTTCCGAAGCGACGCCGCCGCAGGCGGATGCGCCTCGTTCTCTGCAAAACATGTGGGAAACCTGGCAGGAGATGCACGAGCCGGGCAACCGTCGATCGCTGCGCGAGTGGCTGCACGACAGCCAGATGGACCTGCACGATATTCACGTCGGTTATTCCTCTGGCTCCTTTAGCCTGCAGGAGCGCGCGTGGGCCGAGCAGCTTTATCTGAACATGTGCCACGAGGTGCAAAAGCAGCTCGATCCGAGCAACCGCGCGCACCGTCCGATTATCGACGAGCTGCAGGAGCGCATGGCGGACAAGATTTACGTCAACTTCTCGCTGTTCCAGTCGATGCCGGATGCATGGGGTATCGATCAGCTGTTCCCGGTTCTGCCGCTGGAAGGGCTGAACCACGCGCCGGAGCGTCGTGCCGTGCTGCTGGATATCACCTGCGATTCTGACGGCGCTATCGACCACTACGTGGACGGCGACGGCATCGCAACGACGATGCCAATGCCGGAGTACGATCCGGAGAACCCGCCGATGCTGGGCTTCTTCATGGTTGGCGCGTATCAGGAGATCCTCGGCAACATGCACAACCTGTTCGGGGATACCGAAGCGGTTGACGTGTTTGTCTTCCCTGACGGCAGCGTGGAGGTTGAGCTGTCTGATGAAGGGGATACCGTTGCGGATATGCTTGAGTACGTGCAGCTCGATCCGGGCAAGCTGTTAACCCAGTTCCGCGATCAGGTGAAAAACACCGGCCTGGACGATGCGCTGCAGCAGCAGTTCCTTGAAGAGTTTGAGGCGGGGCTGTACGGGTACACCTATCTCGAAGACGAGTAACGCTTTCGCGCGCTGAATAAGAAAAGGGTCTGACCGTGGTCAGACCCTTTTTTATAGCTACATGAAAATCCCCGCCAGCGCGTGACGGGGAGGTCGTACTTAACTCAACTGCTCTTTTTTGAACTCAATAATCACCTTCGCGTACATATCGATCGGCGTTTCCTGCATCAATGGCAGCCATTTTTTCGGCTGGGTCATCGCACCGGTAGAGTTCATGTTGCCGTTCCACATTTTGTGCTCAGGCGTTTTCGGCATATCCATGCCGGTCTTGCCGGTGGAAGAACCCGGAGACAGGATCACGTCGGTGCCGCTGGTACTGCTGGACGGCGCCACGCCGTTGGTCATGTCGCCGTTCCACTGCTTGTGCTCAGGCGTTTTCGGCATATCCATGCCGGTCTGACCGGTGGCGGAGCCCGGAGATAGCTTCACGTCGGTGCCGCTGGTGCTGCTGGACGGCGCCACGCCGTTGGTCATGTCGCCGTTCCACTGCTTATGCTCAGGCGTTTTCGGCATGTCCATGCCGGTCTGGCCGGTGGAAGAACCCGGAGACAGCTTCACGTCAGTGCCGTTAGTGCTGCTGGACGGCGCTACGCCGTGGGTCATGTCGCCGTTCCACTTTTTGTGCTCAGGCGTTTT
>NZ_JBGKEB010000016.1:0-100456 GCF_041399425.1 Enterobacter sp. KBR-315C3_2022 | reverse complement strand
ACCAGCTAGGGATCGTCGCCTAGGTGAGCCGTTACCCCACCTACTAGCTAATCCCATCTGGGCACATCTGATGGCAAGAGGCCCGAAGGTCCCCCTCTTTGGTCTTGCGACGTTATGCGGTATTAGCTACCGTTTCCAGTAGTTATCCCCCTCCATCAGGCAGTTTCCCAGACATTACTCACCCGTCCGCCGCTCGTCACCCGAGAGCAAGCTCTCTGTGCTACCGCTCGACTTGCATGTGTTAGGCCTGCCGCCAGCGTTCAATCTGAGCCATGATCAAACTCTTCAATTTAAGTTTGATGCTCGTGAATTAAACTTCGTAATGAATTACGTGTTCACTCAGAGACTTGGTATTCATTTTTCGTCCGAGGACGTTAAGAATCCATGTCACTTTGAGTGCCCACACAGATTGTCTGATAAATTGTTAAAGAGCAGTGCCGCTTCGTTTTCTCAGCGACGCGGGGTGTGCATATTACGCTTTCCCGCTTCAGAGTCAAGCATTTAATTTGCTTTTCTCCGCTAACCCGGCGGCCTGTAAACCGTTGTTCCGTGTCAGTGGAGGCGCATTATAGGGAGTTATTTCGCGGCCGCAAGAATAAAGTGAAAATTATTTACTAACCGCTCACTTTCCAGGCAATCGGGATAACAGACCTTCATTTTCGCCTGGTTTTTAAACAAAAACGAGCCGCAAGCGGCCCGTTTTTGCGTTTTGTGACTTACTGCACTGCTACAATGCGATCGTTGTTGGCTTCCAGACGGATAACTTTGCCTGGAATCAGCTCCCCAGAAAGGATTTGCTGAGCCAGCGGGTTTTCGATCTGCTGCTGGATAGCGCGTTTTAGTGGACGCGCGCCGTACACCGGATCGTAACCATTCTCGCTGAGCAGCTTCAGCGCCTCATCGGAGATATGGATTTCATACCCACGCTCTTCCAGACGTTTATACAAACGCTGCAGCTGAATCTGTGCAATCGACGCAATGTGTTTCTCACCCAGAGGATGGAACACCACGACTTCATCAATACGGTTGATGAACTCAGGGCGGAAGCTCTGGCTGACAACACCCAGCACCAGATCTTTCATGTGGCTGTAGTCCAGTTCGCCGAAGCGTTCCTGAATCAAATCAGAACCCAGGTTCGAGGTCATAATGACGACCGTATTGCGGAAGTCGACCGTTCTCCCCTGCCCGTCCGTCAGACGCCCATCGTCCAGAACCTGCAGTAGAATGTTAAATACGTCAGGGTGCGCTTTTTCCACCTCATCCAGCAGGATGACGGAATAAGGACGACGGCGCACTGCTTCAGTCAGGTAGCCGCCTTCTTCATAACCGACATATCCTGGAGGCGCGCCCACCAGACGCGAGACGGAGTGTTTCTCCATAAACTCGGACATATCGATACGGACCATCGCGTCGTCGCTGTCGAACATAAAGTTAGCCAGCGCTTTGCAAAGCTCGGTTTTACCCACCCCGGTAGGACCAAGGAACAGGAACGAACCAATCGGGCGGTTTGGATCGGAAAGCCCCGCACGGCTACGGCGAATCGCATTAGAAACCGCTTCGACCGCCTCATTCTGACCGATAACGCGATTATGCAGATCCTGCTCCATGCGCAGCAGTTTTTCACGCTCGCCTTCCATCATGCGGGCTACAGGGATCCCGGTCCAGCGCGCGAGCACTTCGGCAATCTCCGCGTCCGTCACCTTATTACGCAGCAGGCGCATCGTTTTGCCTTCAGACTGCGTGGCAACCTCGAGCTGTTTTTCCAGCTCGGGAATTTTGCCGTACTGCAGCTCAGACATCCGCGCCAGATCGCCAACGCGACGCGCTTGTTCAATCGCGATTTTCGCCTGCTCAAGCTCGGCTTTGATCGTCTGAGTACCAGAAAGCGATGCTTTTTCCGCTTTCCACTCTTCTTCCAGCTCAGAGTACTGGCGCTCTTTATCTTCCAGCTCCTCGTTAAGCATATCCAGGCGTTTCTTACTGGCTTCATCTGCCTCTTTCATCAGCGCCTGCTGTTCCAGCTTGAGCTGAATAATACGACGGTCGAGCCGGTCCAGCTCTTCCGGCTTGGAGTCGATCTGCATACGAATGCTGGATGCCGCTTCATCGATCAGGTCGATGGCCTTATCCGGCAGCTGACGGTCAGCAATATAACGGTGCGAAAGGGTCGCTGCTGCAACAATCGCCGGGTCGGTGATCTGCACATGGTGGTGCAGCTCATAGCGTTCTTTCAGACCACGCAGGATCGCGATGGTATCTTCTACGCTTGGCTCAGCAACAAACACTTTCTGGAAGCGACGTTCAAGCGCAGCGTCTTTTTCAATGTACTGACGATATTCATCGAGCGTGGTTGCGCCAACGCAGTGAAGCTCACCGCGCGCCAGGGCAGGTTTCAGCATGTTCCCGGCATCCATCGCGCCGTCAGCTTTACCCGCGCCAACCATGGTGTGCAGCTCGTCGATAAACAGAATGACGTTGCCTTCCTGTTTCGCCAAATCGTTGAGCACGCCTTTCAGACGCTCTTCAAACTCGCCGCGGTATTTCGCCCCGGCCACCAGCGCGCCCATATCCAGCGCCAGAACGCGGCGGCCTTTCAGCCCTTCCGGCACTTCGCCGTTAACAATACGCTGCGCCAGCCCTTCGACGATGGCGGTTTTACCGACGCCAGGCTCACCGATCAGCACCGGGTTATTTTTGGTGCGGCGCTGCAATACCTGAATGGTGCGGCGAATCTCTTCATCACGGCCAATCACCGGGTCCAGTTTGCCCTGCTCGGCGCGCTCGGTCAGATCGACCGTAAATTTCTTCAAAGCCTGACGTTGGTCTTCGGCTCCCTGATCGTTCACGCTTTCACCTCCGCGCATATTTTCAATCGCCTGGGTCACGTTGGCGGTGGTCGCACCGGCAGACTTCAGCAGGTCGGTCAAGGTACCGCGTGATTCAAGCGCCGCCAGAACAAACAGCTCTGACGAAATAAAGTTGTCCCCACGTTTTTGCGCCAGCTTGTCGCAAAGGTTCAGGACGCGCACCAGATCCTGCGACGGCTGGACGTCACCGCCGGTACCTTCTACCTGCGGTAAACGGCTCAGGGCCTGATCGATGGCCGTGCGTAACTGCCCGGCATTAATACCGGCAGACGTTAATAATGGACGTACCGAACCCCCTTCCTGATTCAGCAAGGCGCTCATTAAATGAAGAGGTTCGATAAACTGATTGTCGTGCCCCAGTGCGAGAGACTGGGCATCGGCGAGAGCAAGCTGGAATTTATTAGTAAGACGATCCAGACGCATAACTCCTCCCATAACAGGTCAAATTTGCTACTGGAGATTAAATGAGGTCATCCCTCAATTATTCAAGGTTAATGACCTGAATTATGTGAAAAGAAAACGGCACGTACCGGATCGTCTTGATTCTTTAGGTTATATCAGCCAAATAAAACTTGCCATACGGCCGGTCGTCTTGTCGCGGCGATAAGAGAAAAAATCACCCTTTTCAGTGAAGGTACAGCGATCGCCACCGAAGATCTGCGTCACCCCGATATTATTGAGGCGCTGGCGTGCAAGCTGATAAATATCGGCCAGATATTTTTCACCCGCGGACGTAAACGCCTCTACCGCCTGCGGATCTTTCTCCATAAACTCGTCGCGAACTTCCGGGCCGACTTCAAACGCGCGTGGGCCAATTGCCGGGCCAAGCCAGGCAAGAATATTGGCAGGTTCATCTTCGAAACAGGCGACGGTCTCTTCCAGCACGCCCTGACACAGGCCGCGCCAGCCCGCATGCGCAGCTGCGACTTCTGTACCCGCCCGGTTACAAAACAGAACGGGCAGACAATCGGCCGTCATGACGGCACACACTGTTCCCGGAGTATTACTGTAAGAGGCATCGGCGCGTTTTGAAGCGTAAGGTTCACCTGTTAACTTCAGAACGTCCTTACCGTGCACCTGCTCCAGCCAGACCGGTTTCGAGGGCAAATTCCCCGCAGCAAACAGGCGCTTGCGGTTCTCTTCAACGTGCTCAAGGTTATCGCCGCAGTGCGCGCCAAGGTTCAGCGACGCCCATGGCCCCTGGCTTACGCCACCGACACGGGTTGAACTGCAGGCCGCAACGCCTTTCGGCAGCCGCCACTCCGGGACAATCAGCTTGGTCATAACCAGTCCACTTGATCCTTATGCTCTTCAAAGTCAGCGCGCATGACGTCGATAAGATCCACCATGTCCTGTGGAATCGGCGCGTGCCACTCCATCTGGATCCCGCTAATCGGGTGGTAAAGACGCAGCATAGTCGCATGCAGCGCCTGACGATCGAACTTACGCAGAACGCTGATGAACTCCTCCGATGCGCCTTTTGGCGGACGCGGACGACCGCCGTAGACCTGATCCCCCACCAGCGGATGGGTAATGTGCGCCATGTGAACGCGGATCTGGTGGGTACGCCCGGTTTCAAGACGCAGACGCAGACGCGTATGGATACGGAAATGCTCCATAATGCGATAGTGCGTAACCGCCGGTTTCCCCATTGGGTGCACGGACATATGCGTGCGCTTCGTCGGGTGACGGCTGATCGGCTCTTCAACCGTACCGCCCGAGGTCATGTGGCCAATCGCAACCGCTTCATATTCACGGGTGATTTCGCGCAGCTGCAGCGACTCCACCAGGCGCGTCTGGGCTGGAATGGTTTTTGCCACCACCATCAGGCCGGTGGTGTCTTTATCCAGACGGTGAACGATACCGGCGCGCGGAACGTCGGCAATCGGCGGATAATAATGGAGAAGCGCGTTCAGCACCGTGCCGTCTGGATTGCCCGCCCCCGGATGAACGACAAAGTCGCGAGGCTTGTTAATCACCAGAATGTCATCGTCTTCATAGACGATGTTCAATGGGATATCCTGCGGCTCGAAGCGGACTTCTTCTTCGATTTCAGCATTGATGGCGACGGCTTCTCCACCTAACACTTTCTCTTTTGGCTTGTCCCAGATCTTGCCATTAACCAGCACGCGCTGGTCTAAAATCCATTCTTTTATGCGTGAACGCGAATAATCAGGGAACAATTCGGCCAAAGCCTGATCTAAGCGTTGGCCTAGCTGATTTTCGGAGACTGTTGCGGTGAGTTCTACTCGTTGTGCCATAAACTGCTTCTTTGTTTAACGTTGGGTTTTACGGCTTTGCCGTTTAATATAGTGTGCTATTGTAGCTGGTCTTAATCGGGAGCAGGAACTGAGATTCTCCCGGACAAACATTTGAGGAAAGTCAAAACGTCATGACGCGCATGAAATATCTGGTGGCAGCGGCCACGTTGAGCCTGGCTTTGGTGGGCTGCTCCGGTTCAAATGAACAGGTCCCTGACAATCCGCCGAATGAAATCTATGCGACTGCACAACAAAAACTGCAGGACGGTAACTGGAAACAGGCGATAACGCAACTGGAAGCGCTGGATAATCGCTATCCATTTGGTCCCTATTCGCAGCAGGTTCAGTTAGATCTCATCTACGCCTACTATAAAAATGCCGATCTGCCGCTGGCTCAGGCGACCATCGATCGCTTCATGCGTCTGAATCCTACTCATCCTAACATCGATTATGTCATGTACATGCGCGGCCTGACTAATATGGCGCTGGATGACAGTGCGCTACAGGGCTTCTTCGGCGTCGATCGTTCTGACCGCGATCCTCAGCACGCCCGTGATGCATTCAACGACTTCTCCAAACTGGTTCGCGGCTATCCGAACAGCCAGTACATCACCGATGCCACCAAACGTCTGGTCTTCCTGAAAGACCGTCTGGCGAAATATGAATATTCGGTCGCAGAATACTACACCCGCCGCGGCGCGTGGGTTGCGGTGGTTAACCGTGTAGAAGGTATGCTGCGCGATTACCCGGATACTCAGGCAACGCGCGATGGCCTGAAGCTGATGGAGAACGCCTATCGTCAGATGCAGATGACCGCCCAGGCTGACAAGGTAGCGAAGATCATCGCGGCCAACAGCAGCAACACCTGATACTGACGTTCAGCAAAAGAACAGAAGCAAAACGGCAGCCCTCGGGCTGCCGTTTTTGTATCCATTTTATCGTCGCACTGGAGTGAGATCGCGCCAACACAACCCGTCAACTATGACCCCAAACGCACCATTCGACAAGGTATAAATCGCCTCTTCATGCCCTTCCTCACAAAAATATGCGGTTGACAAAAAGTGACAAAAATACGTGATTTAGATCACACATTTTGACATTCGAAGAGGTATGCTGGAATCACCAAGACGGAAAGACAAGAGGTAAAATTTATGACAATGAACATTACCAGTAAACAAATGGAAATTACTCCGGCAATTCGCCAGCACGTCGCAGACCGTCTCGCCAAACTGGATAAATGGCAAACTCATCTGATTAACCCACATATCATTCTGTCCAAAGAGCCGCAGGGTTTCATCGCTGACGCAACTATCAATACTCCAAACGGCCATCTGGTCGCCAGCGCAAAACATGAAGATATGTATACGGCTATCAACGATTTGATCAACAAGCTGGAACGGCAGCTCAATAAAGTGCAACACAAAGGTGAAGCCCGTCGCGCTGCAGCATCGGTGAAAGACGCCAGCTTCGCGGAAGAAGTTGAAGAAGAGTAATCCTTTAAATTGAGTGTACCGCCAACGCGCCTTCGGGCGCGTTTAATTCCCTTGTAGCACATTGAAATAAAAGGAATTATTTCAACCAATGTCCACATATCGACCACATCACAATAAAAAACCCCGCATATGCGGGGTTTAGCTGTTCTGAAAATCTTCGGCCCTTCTCTCCAGTTCAGCCATGAAAGAGGTTCTGGCCTTCTCATGGCCGTTAGGACTCATAATGCTGATAATCTGAATGTTATCGTAATCAAGCCAGTGCCTCGAAAAGACCAGATAATGGTTTGAATGCCTGTCAATCTGTGCTTTGGTCTTCTTCCATCCAGGCTCTGAGGGCAATCGAATGTGGAGCTTGTAAACATAAGAATCGCACAATCTTGAATTATCTTCCCACTGACCTTCACTACCAAAACGATCCGGTAATACTCCTGAGTTTTTCCAGTTCTCAAAAGCTTTGGCATAACTCCTGGCCACACCCGGCATTTCTACGTCAGCATGAACGCTTACAATGCAAACCATCAACACAGCCCCTATGCATTAAGCCCAAGCTTTTTATGCTCTGCTTTAATCCAGGCTTTTACTTCTTCGTCCCCTGGCATGTCAGTTAAATGCACAGTCTTTTTAGGAGCCTCGCTTTGTTCCATATAAGACAACATATCACGGTAAAGAAACTCACTCTGAGCAAGAGCACGACCAAAACGCATAAGATCGGCTTTGTACTTAGCTTGTCGCGCTAAATCGCCGGGGAAAGTTTTATAAATATTATCCCCTTTCATCACCAGCTGGATGGCTTCTTTAATGCGCTCATGATTTTTGAGTCCATCAGAACAAAGGCGCTTCATCCGCGAAGAGATCGCGAACAATGGACCCTTTCCTCTGCTCTGCCTGTCGCGAACGACAGCATTCAAAAGAAATCTCTGACGCTCATTGAGCTGGTTAAGATAGTCAGCGGCTTCATTGAGAGGCAGAAAAATCTGTCCGCTCGGTAAATTATAAGTAAGTGACGCAGCTACACCGTGCATACCACTAACTTCAACAGCCGTTGCCGGCAAAGTTGTACTTTGTGCTGGCACAGGCGCTAGTGAAGCCAAAAGGCTCGCTGCGAACGCTGCAACAGTTGTGTGAGTTGATTGCTTGGCCATATTAACCTCTGTAACACCAAAGCTGCTGATACAGACAGCCTTAAATACTTATTAAAGAATACCTCAAAGCGCCCGCCGTATAAAGATCCATCAACCGTTCAAACATTCGTGAGCCAGCATACAAACGTGATTATCTTCTTTCACGTATCGACCTGACAAAGCGGAAGTGGCATAGATCGCAGCGCTCGTCATCAATCGCAAACAATCTTTCAATTAAAGAACGCTTCTGACCGCAATCCTGGCAGTGCTTCATTGCAAAAAGTTTCATCTGATAATCATCACCTGGTTACTGGAATGCGCTCACCATATGTCCCACTCCGTTTAATTTCCAATTACTTAGGACGATCAGTTTCGCTTTATTGATCGCTCATGCCGATCAATAACTATCAGGGCGCGGGATGTCAATAAACATGAGCTTAACCCTGCCCTGTATTTAAGTCGGCCATCGGAAAACCGTCACAACCATCACAGCCATTAAAAATAGTCATCAACCATATGATTTAATTGACTAAATCTTGTGACGATCAAACCATCACAAAACGTAACACAAACCGTCACACACAATAAATTCAGTGACTTATAAAACAGAGTTGTGATGTTTTGAGACCGTCACACTGTGATGCTTATGTGATGCTTTTGTGATGGTTATAGATATGCCTATTTATTATTAAATTTCATATAGATACAGAGCATTTATAAATCTTGTGACGTTTGTGACGGTTTTCCGATGCCCCCCCTCAATTTTTGGAAATGTCGGAATTGGTCAGAAATCACCCTGATTTGTTGGTAAATTTGTATCTCTTTCTGTTACTGATTTGGTCGCTGATAGCGGTATGTGTGCGCAGGGATGGGCGCGGGCGGAGCTGTGCAAAGTATTTCAGTTGCGCCAGTTCGGGCGGTTCCCCGCAAACCCGCGCCAGCTGCGGCTCTCTGTTTTTAAACACTAACGAGATCCCGCTCCGACCGTTACGTAAAAAGTTACGTAATCACACCTGACACCGCATGGCGCGGGGCTTTCACTTATGAGGCGACCAGCTGGCCATTGTCCAAAAACTGAAATCTCTGAAATCTGTTTCACACATTTCAGTTTGGGATCGGACGTCAAAGCCTCAGCGCTGGAGCGGTCTGCCGGGGTGTTTTGTACCACCGGAAAAACTGAAATCATTTTCAACACGAAAACCGCAGGCGGGTGCGGTGTAGCGCCGTTTTCGTCACTTCCGTCTTTATTTCGTCACGCTCAGGATTCACAGGCGCAGTTATGCGCCGCTGCGCTGATTGCAGGAAAGTGTTTACCTGGATGTAATGATGCGATGCGCTGAGAGCGTTCTGGGTCGTTTGAGAGGGATATAAAAAACCCGCTACGATGAGCGGGCTTGCTTAGTAAAGAGCCTGATATCAGGCGAGACGTTCAATGCTACGGATAACAGCCTGTTTGATTGCTTCAACGGCCTCGGAGAATCGTGCTTCCACGCCGTCCCTAAGCACAAGGATAGGTACGGTATCGTTCTCGATTCTGACACTAATAAACTCATCTTTTTCACGCATACTGATAGAAACAGAGATTACAAACTTAGACACCCTCAAATCCTGAATGGTCGTTGACAAACAGAACTCCAACGTTCGGTTTGTACCAATCTCCATCATGGCAACAGGCATACTGACGAAATCAGAATATTTCTCAACACCGGTAGACACAATTGCTTTACCCTGTTCCGTCGAAACCCCCAGTGACTCACGATAGCTATCGACCAACTCAGCAGCAGCCATCCTTAAACGTGCCTGCACTTCAACTTTCTCAGCATGCGCCTTTGCCAGCGCCACCTGCATATCTTCCAGTGTAATCATATTCCCTTCTCCGCCAATTTCGGAAGCGGTTTAGCGCCCCGAATATGTTCATTTAATACGCGCATTATAACCTGAGGTACCCGCTATCAACCATCATGCAATCAACAAATTACTTGCCGATTACGGGGGAGTATTTACCGTTCAGGGTGTCAGCTTTTGCGCCGGCGCTGCGGATATCGCCGGCGTTTGTCGGCGTGCCGGTATTGCTGTGCGTGTGGCTGGCCGTCAGTTCTGCCAACTGCTTAACCACGTCAAGCGTATCCAGCATCAGCTGCGCCACGTTAATGCTGTCGGAACCGATCCATACAACCGGCGCGATAATCTGCTGCTGTATGGCCGCGACGCTTTTCCGAATCTGGCCAATCTGCTCCGTCAGGTTCTTGCCGATCGTAACGGTGGCATCTTCGGTCACGGCCATTTCATCACTGCCGCCGACAGTGGCCAGCCGGCTACCCTGAATCGCTTGGCTAAACTTACCTGTGCTGACCTGCTGAATGGCTCCGGCCATCAGCGTGGACGTGCCGATAACGCTGGTCTTATCCGTGGCCTTAATGGTCGTTTCCCGGCTCACCAGCTCACGGCTTTCGGTGTCCGCCGTCACGATTCGCGCCATCGATGTTTCGCTGATAACCTGATCCGTCTGCCGTACCCAGTCGCCGGCCTGTGTCACTCGCTGCGACACTTCAGCACGCTGCTGCTGGAGCTGTTCACCAGGCTTAATATCCGGAAGGCTGGTACCGTCAGGCAGCGTCTGACGCACAAATGGTTTATCAGGCCGCCCCCCCGTAAACCCTATTTCAACCAGCGTCCCTTCAGGCGGAAACTGGAACATCCCGGAATCATTTCCGGCCATCGGAACCGGCAGCGGGACGGCTGAATAAACGGGCGTACCTTTATCCGGGTTTCCGTCAGCGTCAAGTAGCTGCACGTCCACGGCATAGCGCGGCCGGAACGGATCGGCAAAATTACCACTCTTTACGGCTTCGGTGGGCGCGATGACCCGCGCGAATTTTGGCAGGTGCAGCCCGGATGCCAGCTCCGGATAATGGCTCTCAATCTGGCGCTGTACAGGCGTTTTTTGCAGTGGCTGGCCAGTGGCCTTATTGCGCGGTGTCCATGTGACTGCGATCGTGTCGTTTGTTAGGTGGACACGCGTAATACGCTCGCCGTTCATCTCTACTCCCGGCCGCAGGCTCTGAATAACAGGCAGCGTCATACAATTCCCTGCCGCCGCGCCCTGGCTAAACTCGGCAGGAATTTCGACTGGCTTTCCGGAAAAGAGTGATTTTTCCGCCCCTCCGACATACAACCCGCCATCCGGCAGCTGATACCAGATGTAATCTGTAATACCAAAGGCTTTGCCCAGGTTATCAAGCAGCTGATACCCGCTACCGCTATGGGTAAAATGGGGGATTGGTTTGTCGGCATAATCAGCATCAGGCACCAGCACAGTGATGCCGCTGTTCTCTTCCAGCCAGCTGGCTACGCTGCGCAATGTCGGATGCTGAAGTGAACATAGCCATAGGCGCTCAAACACGCCAACCAGTTCACGAACAAACAGCCGCTGGAATCCGTTATCCGCTGGCTGTGAGCGCTCCACGTATCCCGTAAACCAGCGTAAAAGGAGATCGGTGTAACCGACATCGAGACGCACCACTTTGCCCGTATAGTCCTGAGCGGTTTCCGCAGTGATAAAGCCCCGGCCGCAGCGGTTCAACTCCAGCACCAGACTGGCATCAGCCAGATGAACCTCATCTGTAGAAAGGTACAGGCGTTTAATCGGCTTCATCTTTACCCCAGCGCATCATTAACAGGCTTCAAAATTTTACGTTCGAACCACGTCATTTTTTCATCATCTTCTGCCGCAGACTGGCTTCCGGCCTGCCCTCCCCCCTGCTTTTTAGCAGTTGTCTTACCCGTCGCTCTCGCCTCCCGCTTCTCCTGAACGCTGATATGTTCAGCCAGGGTAAACGTTACAAGCCAGGACATTTTCCCGTCCTGTTGTGGAGCATCCAGCGTGCCGGTGAAAGTTGCTTCACGGAAGTTAACCGACCTTGCCACATCATGCGCAACGCGGTATTTCTGCCGCTTGCCACAGGCATCTGTAGCGCTGGCCAGCTCGAAAATACGCCGCAACACAGCCTTGTTTTTAAAAGGCACCTCGCCGGTAATGCGCAGCTCCTTACCCTTCGCGCCCTGTTCGGATTTTGTAGTTGCGCTGGTCTGGCCAGACTGGTCTTTGTCCTGAAACTGCTGCGTAACAGTTACCCGCATGTTTTTCAGCAGAATCGCCTCACCGTTAAGCGCCAGAGTCGGTGTCGATGTCATGTATCATCCCTTTTATGCCATCAAGATTATCGCCAATAAGCATCATCGCGGCCGTATAGACCGAAGACTGAAGCGGTATTCCTTTTACCAGCTCCAACAAGGTAGCGGTCAGATCGCCTCTCGCCGTAAATACCCATGCTTTTGCACTTTTTCCCTGCAATTCTTCCAGCCCACTGGCAATATCACCCAGCACCCCATCACGCAGCTGTGCGAACTCGGTCAACTGCTTTTTGAGTTCATCCATATCTACAGCCGCAGCGGCCTCTTCCTGTGCCTTTTTCACGGCAGCAGCAGCCAGAGCCATGCGATTCGTTGGAACGGACAGAGGGATTGCCGCACCCAGTTCAGGACTGTATTTCGCTGGTATCTGCATTTTCTCTGCCGCCAGCTCCACCGCTGACTGGGCAAGGCGCTTAACCTGGACGAACGCTGGCAGCGGAAAAACATCGGCCAGTTGATTCAGTCCGTCCATAAAGCTGCTGTGCGTCTGGCCAGCCACCATCATGATCACGATATCAGCCGTCCCTCCCATGCCTGCCAGCTTATCAACCATGTATGTAATCGCATTAACAGGGCTAAGATAAGCCCCGTTTTCTGTCTGCTGCCCCAGCCCGTAAATCCACGGATGCGCTGGAATAACGGTACAATTCAGCGCCGCCACCGAATCAGTAAATGCAATTCTGGCCTCACGCCACATTGTCAGGCTCCTCCGGCCAGATAATTTCATCGTTACCGGTGACTTCAATACGATTCAGAAGGACACGATATTTTTTCCATTCGGTCAGCTGGCTGGATTCTTTTTCTGTTGCCATTCCGAGATCGATCGCATCCTGAAGTAATGAAATCTGCTCGCCAGCCCTGGCAAGTAGTGAAGCTTTTGTACTTATCGCGGCCTCTTGCATCGCAGATTGTTCGGCTTCAACATCTTTGACCCAGGCTTTGCCGTTCCATTTTTGAAACTCACCGGCAGGTGTTTTTTTCGTAAAGAGGTCTGGCAAGGGCCCCAACTCAAGAATTAAAAAACTTTCGCCGGTTTCGGTGCTGTAAACCGTTTCGCCGCGATGATCTTCAACCAAAGACCATGACTGTGCTTCGTCAGAAAACACAGCGACTTTTCCTTTCGGCGTTTTTGGCGGCGCGATGCTGGTGCAGTCAGCAGGCAGACCGGTGAAAGGGGGAATATATGCATCACCCTCCCCAATAAATTCACGCGTGTCTGCGCGCAGGTTATAAACCCGGATGGTCCGGGCCTCTTCATACATTTCAAATTCCATCAGGCAAGTCTCACTAAATAGTTGAATGCAATGTTTTTAACGGTCGTTTCTGCATTACCTGCCGCAGAAACAGTAATGTTGTGAGTGTGCGATCCCAGAACGACAGAATGGGCGTGCGCCCCCATGACGACGGAATGACTATGCGCTCCTATGGCTACGGTGTGCGTATGCGCTCCGATAGCAACGGTATGCGTATGCGCACCGGCTGAACTGGTATTGACGTTGCTGTAGCTGTCCAGCTCGTAATAAGTACCCGCAGACCCTTTTCGCCCCTGATAACCAGGCAGACTCATCTTCTGAAATGTATGGGTGTGAGCACCGGCCGAACTGGTTGTTTTTGTCCCATAATCAAACGATGAGGATGTTTTCGTGCCCAAATCCGTGTTTGTTGTAGCCTTTGTTCCAAGGTCAGTGGATGTGGTCGTTTTTGTACCGAGGTCAGTTGCCGCTGCCGTGGCCGTGTGGGCGTGTGACTTGTTGCCGTCCTGCTCATAGGACAGAACGTTACGCCCAGACGCTGGCTTACCCTTGATCGTCCAGCTGCGCATATCAGGTATAACGCCTGACGGATACGCAATGGCCAGTAAAGGATAAGCAGCCTTGTCGAATGACTGCCCCTGCATAATTGCATGGCCGGCTGGAGTTACATCTGACGGCCACGGTATAGGTGCGCCCACAGGATAAAATCGCGGGTCATCACCCGCAGCAACCGTTCCGGCAGACATTCCAACATCCAGAAGCGCGCCGCCTTTCAACTCCAGCGCCTCGCGCGCTTCTTGCTTCGAATCAAGATCACTCAGATTTAACGAGCGCTGTAAAAACTTGCTGCCCAAATCTGGAATAGACTGTGCCACAGGCCGCAGATCAGTAATTACGCCATTTTCATCAATCCTTGCTACGGCAAAAACGTAGTGCTGAACACCGTTCTGCACGTAGTCTTCCATACTCTCAGCCAACGTGATTTTACTTGCCACACTCCATACGCTGGTGAGGGTTCCCGACCATGCCACGTCCAGCCATATCTTAGTCGCCCCGGCTTTTAGCGTGATATTTTGGTTTTCAGCAAGATGCGCGCGCAGGCCACGAACGTACCCCGTGCCAGCGGTCACAAAATATTGCGTCCCCTTTTTGGCAACCAGATATCCGTCATTAAAGAACGCCGCAGCGCCGTAAACATCGATATTTTCAAGGCGCTGGCGCTCATCCATACCGGCCATACGTGCGGTGAAATCAATCTGCCATGTTTCAGCCGGCGTATTAATTGCTGTTTCAGTTTGCGCGCCAGTGAACTCCATCAGAAACGAACGTGTCAGGACGTTGCCCTGCTGTCCCTCCTTCGTTTTTAGCTTCTGCTGTTCAGGTGCATGAACAATCATCGCCAGCGTGCCGCTGGCCTTGTTAATCAGCCCAATCCAGTTAAAGGAAAAATCCCCAACATCGGCACCCAGTACAACCGAGTGTACAACCGCATTTTCATTCACCACCCCTTTGCGGGTAACGGGTTCGCGGCATACAATCTGCGCAGCCGGCGGCAAAGTTTCATTGCGATCGACAGGTGAATCAGGGTCAAGCCCCGGCACCAGGGCGAAAACGAACTCATCGAGCAGCACCGGCTCCCCCGTTGACGCCTGTTGTGCTTCCCACTGCTCAAATACCAGCGTGATAGCAGTCTGTGACATAAACACTACTCTCCCTGTAAGCTCGCGCTGAATGTCGCGCTGCTTGTTTCCGCACCGGCAATCCTCGCCGGATAAACCACATATTCACCCTGATCCCATCCAGCACGGATGGCTAAATTTTCAGAAGTGATCACCTCAAACTGATAGCGTCGGCACGTTCGCCCATACTGCCGGATAATCTGGATCATCAGTTCGGCATTGTCCGCAATCTGGCTGTCAGAGACGCGCACCAGTATCACGTCCCAGTCAATCCCTGGCTGGCGCTCCCGCAGCTCCACGTAACCAATACCCAGCCTGTCAAAAATATTAATGAACCCTTCAACAGAGCCAGCATCAGCAGCGTTTACAAAAGCGTACGCGACGCGCCGACGAAACAGCTTCAGCGGTTCCCCTTTAAACCGGCTGATATCTCTGTCCCAGGCGAGAAGCGTCAATATCGATTCGTTGCAGGTCAGCGGATCAAACTGCCGTAATGGCCACGTAACCCAGCCGTAAATTTCTGCCCAAAAAGTCTGTACCGCCTTCAGAAGCTTTTTCGGCTCTCCCTGATCCATCCATGACGGCAACGCCATTCCGGCCAGCTTTTTCAGAAAGTCATTCATCGCGCAACTCCACCGTTAGCGAACTCAGGCGCGGCACGCTAAGTTCGCTGGTAATGTCTTTCAGCGTGAACTCCAGAGAGTCCGAGTCCGGGAACGTCTTATGAATTTCTCGCCCCAGCTGTGAAAAGGAAAAGCGCGAGTATGGCCAAGTTTTTTTCACGTCATAGTCCGTGTTCTCACGAAAGGCGCAACGGATAAGGTTTTCCACACCCTTCCTGAGGGTTTCCTGCTGTTCCTGCTCAAGGTTGCTCAGGTTTTTAACCCACACCGTCGCAACCAGATCGTGACGGGTTTCCGGCATGGCAAAACACTGCATATCATCGCCGTGGCCATGATGTCCCTGCGTGTTGATATAGTCGTTCACAGCATCAATAAACGGGTCAGACGCAACCCCGCTGTCCAGCAACAAAAACGCATTGGCGGTACCTGGCCCGCGCGGCGCGTCATGCTCAAAAAAAATCCTGTCGATACTCAGCCCCGCAACGCCGGCAATCATCGAGCGATACACCGCGTCGGTATGGTAATTTCCCACCAGGTTAAACTGGTTACGGCATCTTTCGCGCAGCTCGTCGTCGCTCTCTTCGTCAGCCCCCGGCACCGTCAGCCAGTTCTCTTCACTGGTCACATGGTTGATACCGTCCACCGCTACCGGCAGAATGCGGTAATACCCCGGCGCAAGGTTATGTGCCCCGCCCGTCCCCGTCGCTTTTACTTCCAGTAGCGCGCTGGGCGTGCCGGCGGGGATCGTCACATCTGCGACCGTAGACACGGCGTAAACTCTTCCGTTAATTCGCTCGGTCTGTATCACGGTGCCGGCCTTAACCGTCACGGCCTGATTGTTATCATCTTTGAAAAAGCGGATTACCCCCTCGGCAGCGCTGGCTGGTTTTGGGGTGATGTTCACCGCCCAGGCCAGCAGGCGTAACATCTGGCCTGTTGCCGTGGCCACGAACATACCGGGCAGCACGACGGCAACCAGCACATCCTTCAGCCACATCACTGGCGCGGTGACTATCGCCGTGATTAGCCTCCAGAACGGTGACATGCGGGACGTGTTGGTAATCATCCCTTCATCGTCCACTACGGCATCAAAACGAGAACGTGCTTCATCTTCCGTAGTCGGCATCCCGCTGGCTTTAACCACCTCTTCAAAATCGACCTGTGGCTTTTCCGTCATAGGTTCACCTGGTAGGTAATGCTGCCGAAATCGTATGTACTGGCTGTTACCCACAGCCGTTTTGCGCTTTCTTCGCTAATTTCCACCGTACCCGGCACGATGCGATCGTCACTTTCAACCAGCAGCTCCAGCTGGGTAAAAATATCCGCGCGCAGAGTCGGGCTTCGCTCCGCAATCAGCTGCGTGGCCAGGCCGCTTTCAATAATGGAGTGGACAATATCCTGCCCGATACTTTTCCGGTTATTGCACAGCTCAGGCTCGTTTCCCGTATTAAGAACAAAATCTCGCCCCTCAATAAGCAGGTCGATATAAAGTAAATCACTCATGCATTCAGCTCCTGCCATTCCATTAGCTGGGCGGGCGAAAGTGCCTCTTTCGTATGGAAATGCACTTCCCCAATCTTCTTGCTGTTGTCCGTTACAGATTTTGAATTTTTGCTGATCGTGCTGCTGATACCGCCCCGGTCAACGCCTTTTAACTCTCCGCCCGTTGAGAGCGTATTGCTGGTCAGCGCTGGCTGGCTCTCGCTCGCCATCGAGATACTGACGCCCGGTATCTTGTTCAGCTTCCCAACGATCCAGTTCCAGGACTTCAGGAACCCCCCTTTGATGGTCTGCCAGATATTGTCAAACAGCGTCACGATGCCGCTGGCCATGCCGCTTAACGCCTTTGACGGAGAAAAGCCGGTGAGCAGCGCAATGAAGCCGTTCCAGCCGGCGACGATCGAATCCCAGGCCGAACTGAACACGCTCGCCAGCCACTTCACCACCTCCGCCGCAGCCTTAAAGGCGGCGCTGTCCATAACGGCGGCTTTAATAGCATCCCAGTGTTTAACCAGCAGGTAACAGCCGACGACCAGTGCCGCAATGGCTGCGATGACCAGCAGAACCGGCCAGCTCATCAGGTTGATACTGATACCGGCCAGCATCGCGGCCATACGCACCGCCAGCAGCACACCGCGCAGGGTTTTCAGAACAATGCCCCACGCCAGCACCGCTTTCTGCGCAAGCCAGACCGCCAGGGTGTAAGACTTCACCACGGCAACGAGTAGGCGCCAGACACCGGTCAACCCCATGATGATGAATTTAGAGACACCGATAACAATGTTGGCGCTCGCGCCCACAGCCGCGAACCCCAGCAGCGCCAGCGTTGCATACCCGATAACGCGCGCAATATTGGGGAACATCTGCATCCAGCGTGCGAACGTCTGCCCCATATCTGCCAGGCGATTCAGCACCGGATACAGGACGGGGATCAGCGTCAGGCCGATGACTGTCTGGATAGCTTTGAGGATTTGCACGAAGCGATCCCATGGCTTAACCATTTTCGCCGCCATCTCCTGCGTGCGCTTCAGCCCGTCAGCTCCGCCCAGCTCGGTGATGTTGCGTTGAAGTAACGCTACATTGCCATACAGATGTTTTACCACCGCTGAACTATCACCAAAGGCCGCATCCAGCTCCGCCTGCGCTTTCAAGTTTCCATCCAGACTTTTGCCATACTTATTCTGGAGCTTCGTCAGCATGTCAGGCATGGACAGCATTTTGCCGTTCACATCGGTAAACGACAGCCCCAGTTTTTTGGCACCATCTATCGCGCCGGTCATAAAGCCTTCGTAGGCGCTGCTGGCCTCCGTTCCGAGCGTGCGTTGCAGTTGCCCCAGCACAGCCAGCTGTTCGTCCATCCCGACGCCGTAGTTCGTCCCGACGCCGCGCGCACCTTCCATAAGGTCTTTGATGGTTCCCATCTCGGTACCGAAGGTTTTACGCATGTAGACCATTTTTCCCGCCAGCTGCTCAGCGAACTGGACTTTCCCCAGCCTGTCCGCTTCGGCGGAAAAGTTACCGAACATCTGCCCCATAAATTCCGAGGTGTCTGCCGCAGTGGATTTCATGGTAAAGGCCAGCATATTGGCAACTTTCGTCACTTTCGGCAGCTCGGTATCACTCAGACCGGCGATAGCAGCATTGATACTTTCCGTTGACTTCACGAAGTCCACCGCGCTGGCACCGTAGGTCATGCTGAAACGCAACGCATCGCGCTGCACCGACTTCATGGCGGAGTCGTCAATCCCTTTCGCGGCGGCATCGTTCAACGCGTCGTACATCTCAATAGCCGGGGAAAGTGACACTTTGATCGTCTGCGCCACTCCCCACATGGCCAACCCGCCGGCACCAATCTGTTTAAAGGCATTCTTAGATTTTTCCGCAAAGCCGGACACGCTGGCCTGTGCCTGTTTTAACGGACGAGTCAGTTTATCAATAAGGCTCAATGTAAAATCTAATTGTTTCATTCCGTGCCTTTGAACGCTGTGCTAATTCCGTTAGCTACCGCAATGCGCATATATTCCCAATGACGATTATCAAGCCAGACAGCAGCTGAAATATCATCTATAGTATCTTCACCATGCGGGAGATAATGACGACGCAATATTAAATATTGTTCGAGTCCATTCTCTTCAATAGCCTGGACTCGTCTGGTTAGTTTTTTACTTCAATTTCCAGCTCAGGCGCATAAATTTCGTTTACCTTACCTACAAGCTGTAGCGCTGCCCCTGGGCGTTTTAAAATTTCGGCCAGTGCTTCTTTGCTGTCAGTCGCCACAATACGCGTAAGATAATTGTGTGCCGGAGAAACTTTATTATCTATCGACATTTCGTTAATAAACTTATTATACGCGGTCTGATTTGGCTCAAAGGTAATATTAGTACCGCAAACAGTAAGGTTAATTTTTTCCATAAATAAGTCTCTCTCTTAGATAAATTTCGTTAACAAGCTGGTTATGACGTGCGGCACATTGGCCGTACAGTTCAAGATAAAGTGTTAATACATCTGCTGCGTCTTTACCTCGCGTACCGCTCAGACGCGGCAGCTGCGCGGTGCATTTAGTCAGCAGATTTTCCTGAAAGCGCACGCTCGGTGCCGGCTGCGGCTTCGTTGTACATGCGGACAAAGTCATCAGACATGCACACGTTAGTGAATACCGGCTTAACCACTTCAGTGCGGATTTCGCGCGGTGACGCATTTTTCAAAGCCTCCAGCTGATTCTCCAGTACTCGCCCTGACGCACTGGCCACGTCTGCCAGCTGCTTACCCGTAGCGGCGGCAGTCTTTTGGATTGCCAGGTCAATACTGTCCCGGTACCACCCTGCCACCGTCCAGCCACTTCCAAACGTCAGCGCAACCAGAATTATCCTTGCAAGCGGCTGATCCATCAGCGAACCCCGTTGTGCTCCAGGCTGAAGTGATTACCGTCAGGACGCGATTTAAAGCGCCCGCCCCACGTACCGCCAAGCGATTCCCAGTACTCGCCCAGCGGCAGGTATGCGGCGCTGTCGGTCTGGTACTGGCCATTAATAAACAGATTGAAGTCTACGGCCAGACGCTGGGTGTGCAGGCTGTTAGTGATTCCGCTGCCTTTTTTCGCATTCAGCGCGGCCTGCTCCGGCGTGCGGTATGCTTCACCGAACGTCAGCCGGTAGCCGCGCTCCTCAGCCCACTGGATCAGATTTGCCACCATCACGGTGAAAAGCTGTTGTTTCTCGCTCAGAGTCATTTCCCTGTCCCCTTACTCAGAAAATCGCCAATACCCTTCTTACGCAGCCAGGCTTCCACGCCGTTAAGACCCAGTATCCCCAGCCCCGAACCGATGCCAACCAGCGCCAGGGGGTGAATATCCGGTACCACATACAGAGCCACACCTGCCAGCAGTGACAGCGCGCTGCCAACAATGAGGCGACCGGCCAGTAAACGCACGGTGATTGGCTCACCGCTGTTCAGCATCTTTCCCAGTGCAATCAATGCTCCCATGACGGCCAGCGCAATAAATCCTTTCTCGTACTCCTGCATTCCTGCCTTCTTATCCAATCAGGTTTTCCGTGGCTTCCGCTTCCAGATACGGGATGCCGTCAATGTTGATAAATTTCGGACTGGTCACGAGAAACTTAATTTTCCGCGTGGACAGCGCCCCGCCTTTGGGATCGAGATCCAGAAGATTGTTCAGTAGCAGCTTGCAGCCGAATGCCTCCACTTTGGTTTCTTCGTTTCCAGCCTTTGCGTAGAAAAGGAAGTCCAGCTCCGGAATACCACGCCATGAACCGGCAGATTGCGCGCGCGCTTTAAGCGATTTCAGTGCCTTGGTGGCCAGCTCCAGCTCACCTTCTGCGGAAACATCGCCATCCACCCAGCCATCCGGCACGCCGCGCGTCTGCGCCGCGGCCGTGTTATCTGTGATATCGAGCGAAATTTTCTCCGCATGAACCATTTCACCGTCCATGTAGAAGTCAAAAGACATTCCGGAAATACGTCTGGTCATGCGCTTGTCTCCAGGCTGGCATCCAGCAGCAGGCTGATAGTAATTTGCAGCGGCACCTCATACGTGCGCACCACCATGTAAATATCTACGGCCTTTTTTGTCTTCCAGACGATCGTGATATCGCCATCCTGCGGCGGTTTTACCTCGCCGGGGAATGACACGCCGTTGATGTTCGCGGCCGTGGACATTTCGCGCAGCGGACGGGCAAACAACGTCTGGTGTGCGGCAATGCTTCCGGGCGTGCTGTTCAGCGCACGGTCGGCAATTTTACCGATCGCCAGCAGACGTACGCGGCGCGAGGCCTTGTCTATAATGCGCAGCGTCTCGATGGACTGATAATCGCCGCCCTCAACGTCCAGCGTGCGGCCGTCAGACCAGTAATAGCCGTCATAGTCCGGATACCACATAGGCACGCTGTAGCGCTGCGCCTCCAGTGCCTGAAGCGTGGCCAGCTCCAGCACCGCACCAGTACCGTCTTTCGGCAGATCATCGCTCCCCATGTTCAGCAGCGCCCCGGTCTTCACCCGCGCGGGGCTGTCAGCAATGGTGACGGCACGATTGCACAGGCGACCGGCAAGCACGCCAGGTTCGTTACCCCAGAGACGGGGAACCAGCTGGACAGATTTCTCGGCAATGCCATCCTGAAGCGTGGACAGGCGGGTCAGGTAATCGGCCTGCGCCTCCTCATCCTGCATCCCCTGAACCGCCAGAATGAACCAGACCCAGCGGCCGTATTCAGCCACTAACTCCGATCGCAGCGTCGCCGCCTGGTTAATCGTCGTTTTATCAGAGACATCATCCGACAGCACGACTCCTTCAACAGAACACGATACCTGTGCAGCTTTAACGGCCTTCACCCATGCATCCGGCTCGCTGTCTGCGGCCAGTACGTGGACAAATCCCCACCAGTTCTGGCCAGCGTTCGCCTGTGCTGCTTTCACATCTTTTTTTAACTGGCTGTCACCGTCACCCAGCAGCGCATCAAAATCGCTCTGAGCGTTGACGGCCAGCGTCTTTCCAACATTGGTTGTACCGGTACCGATAAACAGCAGCGTGCGCTCCACCTCATTGGTTTCACCCAGCAGCTGGTTTACCTGGTTCACGGTTACAATTGGCCAGGTCATACTCTCCCCCTGATATCCTGCGCGTTAACATCCAGTCCGAACCCGACAGCCTGAAGCTGTCGTGCCAGCGCCTTGTTAAAATCTTCCTGACCAATTCCCAAAAACGCCCTGGCAGGTAAATCAATCTGCCATGACGTTTTGACCGGCTTGTCCTCCAGCTTACGGATAAGCAGGCCAGCCTGCCGGGCGGTCATTTTTTCCTGTATTTCCTTATATCCGGGCTTACGCCAGCGTTTACCACGCCTGACCTTATACCCGGCTTTACGCAGGCGTTTCGCCTGTCTAAGTGATGCAGGCTTGTCCCCCTGCTCACTGCCCGTCACCTGCTTTCGATTTACGGTAACGCTCATGCCGTTCTGCTGGACGTAACCC
The DNA here is from genome assembly GCF_041399425.1 of Enterobacter sp. KBR-315C3_2022. Lineage (NCBI taxonomy): Bacteria > Pseudomonadati > Pseudomonadota > Gammaproteobacteria > Enterobacterales > Enterobacteriaceae > Enterobacter > Enterobacter sp. KBR-315C3_2022. The sequence goes on along the minus strand of NZ_JBGKEB010000016.1, from coordinate 77,981 downwards.
ACCACCCCGGCAGAAAGTTTACCCTTCGCGTTTCGGTACTGACCGCCGGCAAGATACAGCCTGACGGACTCTGTTTCCGGCATCTCCCGGATGCGGATAAGCTTCGGCATGTTGCGCAGCATCTTGCCTTTACGGCGCGTCTGCCTTGCCTGCCACTTCTCCCCTTCAGGAGCCTGCTGGTTGCGCACGTTACGTTTGGACGCTGCTTCCACACCGTATTTAGCCATTCGCCATAGCAGGCGGCGGCGTTTCGGCGGCGGTAATTCCATGCTGGCCAGCGCCATCTGGAGCTGCCGGAACTGCTCCTGATTCAGCTCTCCCTGAATCATTCCTGCCCCTCAGTAAGTGGGATAATGTTGATTTCGTCCGCCGTCCAGATTTCCGGCTCATCCAGTCGCCAGCGCTGGCCATCGAACGGGATCGCGCCCTTTGGGTCAGGAACCATGTTGAGTTCTTCGGCCATCGGCAGCGTCACAACCATAATGGCTGTCTCCTGGTCGATGGTTTCAATATCGAACTCCGGCAGCTCGCTATCTATGCCGGTTTCCTCCAGCAGCCCCCGATCGTCCTGCGTCAGCCAGGACATAAACAGCGCCATCAGGATTTTTGGATCGTACTCACGGTACGGATAGCGCTCCCACGTCAGGACGGCGTTATAGCGGATGATGGCAAGGCGATACTGCCCCAGCCCGTTATCCCGCTGTGCCGGAATGAACGTGATTTCGTCCATCTGGCTGTCAAATCCCTGCATTGCCCGCTTTGGCATGTTCGCAATGAGAAAATCGGTCAGTTGCTTAAGCTGGCTCATATCATGGCCACCGTAATACGTTTCAGCCCCTTGATACGCCGCACCGTCAGCGTGGATTCTGCAATCAGGCTCGAACGCGTTTCGTCGCTCTCCTGCCCCGGATGGCTCTCTCGCCGTCCAATGGATGCAAACTCACCCATCAGGTCAGCTTTGGCGCGGGCATATACCGCTTTGCGGTAGCGGGCGCACAGCAGGTTTTCACCGTCAATTTCCACTCCCGGCACGGCTTCCGCGCTGGTGTGGCCATCGCCCTGATATTTCGCGGCGACCTTAACGAGATCGTCATTGATTTCGCCGGCTGCGGTCAGCAGCGCCTGGCGGATGGTGGCCGCGTCGATATCGGCCGGAATGGTGCGCTGGGACTGAAAATCCTTCACGCTCAGGTCTGGCCAGAAGCCATCATTCGTCAGAATGGCATCATCAAAATCAATCGAGGTTCCGCTGAACATCCTGTTTCTCCGGAAAAAAAGCGGGCAGACCGGTTTCCACGGGCGATACGCTTATGCGATCCCCTCCACCGCGCCCGCTTTCGGGTCGGTAGCCTTTCACTTATCAAGTACCCGCAGACGTGCAGCGATACGCTGCAACATCGTGCCAACACCACATTTAGGGTCGAATCCCTTCGCCTGCTCCAGCAGTTCCTTCGCCCTGAGCAATACTTCCCTGTCTTCCGTTGCCGCTGCGCGTGGCTCTCCGTTTTCATCGCGCAGCAGGTGCAGACCGGCAAACTTCACGTATTTAGCCTTAATGACCTCATACACATTCCAGTGCTGCATCACGTTCCCCAGCGTGCGGCCGAAATACGGCTCTACATCGTGTCCCTCAACGGCTTCCGCTTCCGCCCAGGACAACACCGTATCCGCCACAAACACCGGGAACGTACTGCCGAACGCGGCCGGGGTTTCCTGCCCCAGTGCTACGGCCACGTCCGCCCAGTCCAGCGCCTGGTCAAACTGGCCGGTATCAAACAGCCAGACGACACACCAGGCAAAAACGGGATTCTGATTCGCACCGTCACTGTCAAGCCACTCCTGCGCCGTTGGCATCCAGCGCGGCAGCAGTACATCCCGCTTGAACGCCATACGTTCGGCGCGGCTCTCAATGGCCGCAGCTGCGGCAACATCTTTTTCGAGCGCCACGAGCTGAATATGCAGGCTGGTTTCCGTGTCCAGCGCCTGCTGCTGTCGCAGTAACCTCTCTGCTGCAATTCGTGCGCTGTGGCGCTGTGCCGGTGACAGTTGCATCAGATTCCCCTTACTCTCCAGCCGGTGGCACGACAGGTGCCCCGATAGTTACCGCACTTTCATCAAACGCGGCGTACAGTTCCGGATATTCAACCGCATAGCCTTCGTTACGCAGGTATTTGTTTTCGTACTGTTTACGATCTTCCACAAACTCAGCGTTACGCTGGCGCGTGCCGCGCTGGGTGTAGATGTGCAGGTTAGGCAGCGTGGTGACGATCATACGTTTACCCGGCATAAACGGCGGGACGTAAGCCGTGCGGCCGGCAATACTATCGGACAGCAGCTGCGCGGCGATCTTCTCGGTCGGCTTATCTGCTTTCTGGTACAGGCGGAAAGATTCAGCCGCCACCAGGTCAGCGCCAACCAGCACCACCAGACGCGGGTCATTACGGTACTGCGCCGGGATTTTGGCGTTGATAAGGTCGGATGCCATCGCATCGAGGGACACGTAATCGCCTTTACCGTCGCCGTCCAGCACAACAGAATCGGTGATAATCTGCTGGCCATCCTTCCATTCTTTGACGATCTGGTGCCAGCCCTTGTTCACGTCTTCACCGTTCGGGTTCTTCTCGGCGTCCGTGGTGTCCTCAATGGTTTTACCGTTAAAGCCAATACGCAGCATATCCAGCGCAAAGGACAGGTTGGTAAATTCCTGGACGCGCTGGAAGAACTCACCTTCATCGCCGGCGTTCGCCCAGACAGACAGCAGTTGCCAGGTCAGCGCCGCACAGGAATCGGTTTCGACCAGCTTGTAGTCGTTACCGCTCACGCCCACTTTTTTACGAAAACGACCATCCTGCACGCGCCCGGTATACAGGCCAGAGCTGCCAACCGGCACAACCTGCCCCTGTAACTGGTCAACATCAGCAACAGTGATCAGATTCAGAAAGTCAGACTGTTCCATCAACGCATTACGCAGCTGGGTCTCTTTCGGGTCGGTCAGCGCAAACCAGCGATCATCTTCATTAGCGCCGTAGGATTCACGCAGCCCCGTGTGGTACTGGCGCAGAAACTGACGGGCTTTTGCATTCAATTGCATATTCTTTTTCCTTAAAGAAAATCAGCATCATCCCTTACAGGAACTTGAAGCCTGTTTTGCCCTTGCTGAACTGCTTGCTCGGCAGCTTGGTGATTTTATCGTTCAGCTTGCTAAAGCCCTTCACCAGCTCCGGCAGGTTGCCGACCAGACGCGCGAAATCTTCGGTGTCCACCACCTCTTTCACGGTATCAACATCGTCCTGCACATCGGACATGGCTGTTTCAATCGCGGTGACGCGATCTTCCAGTGCGGCCAGCGCATCCGCCAGCGCCTGCAATGCATCGGACGGTGCCGGATCCGGGTCAGGCGTCTGTTCCGGTTCTTCGATACTGAAAAAATGACGCCAGCCTTTCTTCGCTGTTTTTGACATTCCCTTTTCCTTTTTAAATTCCCTGACTTCATCAAACGCCAGCGGCTTATATGGCCCCACGCGTTTTCCTTTTGTGCGGCTGAAACGTAGCCGTGTGGTATTTACCCCGGCCGGACTGTCAGTAACAGCCAGCCCTTCCAGATAGGTTTTTCCTGTACTTCTGAAATTGCCGTCCGGTGTAAACTCCGGTGATAAAAATAAAAGCTGACCTTTCGCATTTGCCTGAAGCAATGCAATTGCCGGACAGAGACGGGCATATAAACGAAGAATACCTTCATCATCCCGCTCGGTTTTTACTTCCAGCACTTCACCCATATTCCCGAAATTTCGGGTATGTTCCGGCCATAACAGCGCCGTATATACATTGGGATCATATAATTCAGCCGCATCAAGTAACCATTGTTCTTCAATGGCTCGCTTATCAACCGTTTCACCCGCAGTGGCGATACAAATCCAGTTTGTTGCCAGTTGTGAACCTGACATATTGCCTCCGTTCATGCTGCGAGTTTCAGTATCACCAATAAAAGACGCTCACGCACTCCAGTTATTTCGGAGAAATTCGGATATGCCTGTTAACCGAATTAAGCAGAATTAATTTTCGAAATTTACGGCTGAATTGCTGAATAATTCGCTTATTGACTAAGGCAGAAATAAAGGCAAGGAAGCCGATGGCGAAATACAGCGAAGAACTAAAAGGAGTGGCAAGGGCGCTATACCTGAAACGCTATACCCCGCAGGAAATAGCCAGCGAACTTAATTTACCAAACCGGCGCATCGTTTATTACTGGGCGGAGAAATATGCCTGGGCGGAGCTGCTCAGCCATGAGTCTACAGAGGACGCACTTAATCGCCGCGTGCAGTCGCTGACGCTGCGTGAGGGTAAATCGGAGCTGGAGCTGCGCGAGCTGGACAGTCTTGTAGCGCATCTGGTGAAACTGCGTGCGCAGCATAACAAGCATCAGGAAAAGCTGGCTGAAATTAAACACAGCGAAGGTGATGCAGCTGCGTCGCGGCAGTCCGGCGACGGCGAAAAATCGCGTAAGCGCGGAAAATACAAAAAGAACGATATCAGTAAGCTCACCCAGGAGGACTTTGACCGGTTCGCGCAGGAAACCCTTTTCGGGTACCAGAAGCACCTCCGTGCCAATCTTCATCAGCAAATCAGGAACATCCTCAAGAGCCGTCAGATTGGCGCGACCTGGTATTTTGCTATAGAAGCATTTGAAAATGCGGTTATGACCGGCGATCCGCAAATATTCCTCTCGGCATCCAAAGCCCAGGCGGAAGTCTTCCGCAGCTACATCGTGAACATCGCAGAGAAGTATTTTGGGGTGGAACTCAGCGGCAACCCCATCCGCCTGTCCAACGGCGCGGAGCTGCGCTTTCTTTCCACCAACAAGAATACCGCCCAGTCCTACAGCGGCCACCTGTATTGTGACGAATATTTCTGGGTGCCGAACTTCGCCAAACTTAACGAAGTGGCCAGTGCGATGGCCACGCACGACAAATGGCGCACCACCTACTTTTCCACGCCCAGCAGCAAAACCCACCAGGCGTACCCGTTCTGGACGGGGGAAGAATGGAAGCGCGGCGACAAAAAACGCGCCCGGATCGAATTTCCGACAGAGAAGCAGCTGCGTGACGGCGGAGGCCTCTGCCCGGACGGTCAGTGGCGCTACATCATCACGATGGAGGACGCGATCGCAGGCGGTTTTCATCTGGCCAGCATCGAGAAGCTACGCAACCGCTACAACCGCGATACGTTCAACATGCTTTACATGTGCGTGTTTGTGGACAGTAAGGACAGCGTGTTTTCGTTCTCCCATGTTGAACGCTGCTGTGTGGATCCTGCCACCTGGGAAGACCATGACGAAACCCTGCCCCGACCGTTCGGCAACCGCGAGGTGTGGGCGGGCTATGACCCGGCACGCAGCGGCGACACGTCCACCTTTGTGATTATCGCGCCTCCCGTACTGGCCGTTGAAAACTTCCGCGTACTCCGGGTCTTTCACTGGCAGGGGATGAACTGGAAGTGGCAGGCGGCACAGATTAAGAAGCTGTTTGGCCAGTACAACATGACCTATATCGGCATTGATATCACCGGGCTGGGTAGCGGTGTCTATGAAGACGTTCAGCACTTTGCCATGCGTCAGACTGTCGCTATCCGCTACGGCGTCGAGACCAAAAACCGCCTGGTGATGAAGATGATCGACGTTATCGAAGACGGCCGTGTGGAATGGGATAAGGAACAGACGGAAATTGCCGCCAGCTTTATGACCATCCGCCGCACGTCCACGGCCAGCGGCAACGCGATGACGTTCGTTGCCGACCGCACAGCAGAGACAGGCCACGCAGACAGTTTCTGGGCTATCGCCCACGCAATCGACAATGAACCACTCAATTACGGAAACCAGCGTAAATCCCGCTGGGGAAACTTAGGGAAAGCAGCATGAAGAAACGCAAATTCCGGGAGCGCCGCAGCGCCCCAAAACCGCGTCATATGAGCCTTATCAGCCTGGGTAAACCTGAACCCATTTTGACCACCGGCACAAACTATACCGATGTCTGGTACGACAACGAGGCAGAGCACTGGACGCTGCCGATTGACCGGCTGGCGCTGGCGCAGCTGGTTAACCTGAATGCACAGCACGGCGGTGTATTGTATGCCCGCCGCAACATGGTGACGGCTAACTATGAGAATGGCGGGCTGACGCATGAGCAGCTCGGCGCTGCCGTATTCGACTGGCTGACGTTCGGTGATGTGGCCATTCTGAAAGTGCGTAACGGATGGGGGGATGTGGTGGCGCTGTATCCGCTCCCGGCGCTGTACACCCGCCAGCGTAAAACAGGCGAATTTGTCGTACTGCAACAGGCTGAACCGATGATTTACCCGGAGGAGGATATCATTTTCCTGAAACAGTACGATCCGCAGCAGGCGGTCTATGGCCTGCCGGACTACATCAGCGGCATTCACTCCGCCCTGCTGAACGGTGAGGCGACAATCTTCCGCCGCCGCTATTACCACAACGGTGGCCACACAGGCGGCATGATTTATTGCAACGACCCGAACATGACCGACGAGGTGGAAGAAGAAATTATCAGCAAGCTGGAACAGTCAAAGGGGATCGGGAACTTCAGCACCATGTTCGTGAATATCCCCAAAGGGGATCCGGATGGCATTAAATTTATCCCGATTGGCGATATCAGCGCCAAAGATGAGTTTCAGAACATCAAGAGCATCAGCGCGCAGGACGTTCTGACCGCACACCGCTTCCCGGCAGGACTGGCGGGGATTATCCCGACGAACGGCGCAATAATGGGGGATATTGAGAAAGCGGCTAAAACCTACCGTAAGGCTGAAATTTTACCCATCCAGCGCATGTTTACGGCGGCTGTCGCTAATCAGAGCGATATTCCACAGCATTTGTACCTGAATTTCCTGAAAGACAGCGAGCTGGAAGGTGATTAATGCCCCCAAAAAGGCTAAAATATAGGCGTTTTCAGGGTCATGGAGCGCGGAATATGCGGGTACTAAAAGTTAAATGTCCGGAGTGCGGAGCAAAGGCGATCATCAAAAAGACGAATCCCAAGCACCCGCATATTTCAGATATTTACTGCGCCTGTTCTGACGTGGAATGCGGTCATACCTTTGTGCTTAACCTGACGTTCTCACACACGTTAAGCCCCAGCGCCAAAACCGGGGACTTGATGGTACAGACGATCCTCAATTCTTTCTCGCCTGAACAGAAGCAAATGACGCTGGATTTATTAAAGGCCGGCATCGCCGCCTGAACCTTCTGGCGGGGTTTCATTTCCCGCCAGGCCATTTTTTATCAAGCGTCTCGCGGCAAATATTCACGCATTCAGAGCAGATGTGAGTATTCCGCGATCCTGCAATAAGTAACATCCCTTTTTCGCTACTATCTCTGTCGCAAAAATCACAAAAAACCAAGCCTGTTACCTCGTATTTTTTGTTGCTGGTAGCAGTCAAATACATTGCACGGGCTGCATTGGCGCAGTTAACCAGCTCAAGAGGGGTAATGCGCTAATTAATCATCAGCGTTTGCAGTCTGGCTGTTATCCCCAGCAGTTTTAATGACCTTTGCTCGTAATTTTGTTCTGACATAATTATTTCTCCCTGCGGAAAATCCAGCACCGGAAGGTTTCCGGCATTCTTTGAATTTCACCTTTGCCACGGTTATGGCGCTCACTCACAGCGCTGCGCGTGGTTTTGGTGTCGATAAAACGGCGCTCATTGCCGTTTTTAAGCAGCTTCTTGATTTCGGTTAACGTGAACGGAATGCGCTGCCGGTGGGCGGCGGCTACTTCTTCCAGATGGTTAAAGTTGACTGCGATCTCCCCTTCATCAGAGGAATGGTTAATGCCGTGCGGTGCCAGCTCGTCGAGGTAATCAAACAGCTCCCAGAACTCCTGTACCAGTGGGTGATCCTTTTTAAGCGCCTGACAGCGTTCAACGGCCAGCGCGGTGATGGCCTCGCGGGTCTTCTCAATACGTTCCACCGATACCGGCACAACCAGCGCCAGCGCTTCCACTAAACCGACCAGCTGCGCGTGGTTTTTGGCGACACGAATATGGCGAATATTGGTGTTAGTCTCCAGCTCACTACGGGCGCGTTCGTAGCCACGGCCAAACGCTTCCATGATTTCTTTTTCGCGCATGGTGGCCAGCAGGGTAAAACCGGATACCTGGCTGACAGGTATCTGCTCAAGGCGTTCGGCGGCATAGCGGGTCTGGATGGACTGGCCACGTTTGTCGGTATAGATATGGATAATACGCTCCAGAAACGCCTTGCTGCCGTCCGTGTCGGCGTTCTGCGCTATCACTATGCTGCCCCTGAATGGAGGCTCGTAGGTCTCGTTATTGTTCGATTTGATACCCACGGCGCGGGAGGCACGACCGTTATACAGTGATTTCAGCTCGTCCCAGTCGAAAGCGCGTTGTTTGGCGTTATCTGTAGTGCGGTCGCCTTCAATCAATACAACCGGCAGATTACCGACCTGTGCAAAGTTACGGCCGCGCGCGGCTGCGGTCGATTTGGACGGGTCAAACCCTTCATATTCTTCACGGCCGGCGAGCTTCCAGAGAAATTCAATTAGCGTGGATTTACCTGTGCCGGGTTCGCCCACGATTTCAAGGAACGGGAAAGACTTGTCACGCTCGCGGATTTGCTCAGCAAACAGCGACCCCAGCCAGAACGCCAGTGCCACATACCCTTTTTCACCAAAAGCTGTCCAGATATCGTCAACCCAGCCCGTGGTGAATTCGTTCAGCTTCGGATTCAGATCCAGCGCCGGCGTGAGGCTCAGGCTCTTGACGCTGGCGCTGTTGATTTCGAAATAATCCTCGTCATTCATCTCATACAGCCGGCCATCACACACGGCCACACGGTTAAACAACCAGGCGGTGTAATCTTTGTTATATCCGATGAAATTCTGCGTCTTAACTTCTTTGATTTCCGGAAGACGCATCTGGATGAACTTATCCAGCTGCTTGGTACTGCCGGTGTACACCGCCCCTTTGGCGATGTGCAGCAGACGCTTTTTGAACTCGGCGGAGCTGGTGAGCTGATTGGCGGTGAAGGTGTCTTTCACGGCTGGCCGGTTCGGCATATTAACCTTAACGTAATACCAGGATTCGTCCGTAGGTTCAGACCGCTGGAAGTAAAGCGGCGTCAGCCAGCAGTTGGCGATTTCGGTCACGCCCCCTGACTCTTTAACCGCCCGTTCTTTGGCCTCCCACTCCATCACTACTTCGGTACCGGTATTGGTGATGCGCTCATAGGCTCGCATGTACCTGTCCAGATCCAGCTCAAACCAGTACATGCGGGAGTCATGCTCAAAATAGAACGAATGCCACTCATTATGCTGATGCATGAGCAGCGCTTTCTCTGTCGGGCTTTTCGCCAGGAGAATATCGCCATAGTAGCGATAATTTTTGATGTCCGATTTGTTGAAACGACCTCGCAAAAGGAGGTCATTCCAGTCCAGACTGGAGGAGGATTTCACCGGCTGCGCCGCGCGAACCTTCCAGCCGGCCTCCTCACTTCGTGGAGCAAAGGCCAGTGTGTGCTTTGTGCCGGCTTTGTCGCCATCAAACGCCCATACCAGGCGTGGGCGGGGTTTCTCGCCCAGCTCTTTCGCCAGGGTATCCAGCGCCGCCAGTGGGTAATTGTTGCTGCTCAGCGTGGCCACGGCAGGTAAACCCGCCTGGCACAGACTCAGCGCGTTGAAAATACCCTCAGTGATCCAGATTTCGTTCACTTCCAGCAGGTTCACGGACGGCGGAACCCACCAGTGGCCAACGTAGCTGCCTCTGATGTTCGCTTTCTGCTTACCGAAGCGCTGCGGCTGGTCAATGATGCGCTCCCACGTCGCACCACACGCCAGCTTAAATTTGACTGTTGCCGAACCCATGTTGTCTTTGACGAACGCGCCCTGGGTAAAGCAATCCTTGAGCGGCTCAGTATCCAGCCCCCGCGCCTCTCGCAGATACGCCTCAGCTGCGGCGTGTGGGGTTTCAGGCGTGGCCTGATAGCGCTTTGACCAGTCCTCAAAGATTTCCGGATACTGCTCTTTAACAACGACTTGATGTCCGCAGTTGTTTTCGCGGCCACACTTCAGGATCCAGGGCTTTTCAATGCTGGTGAATAATTCGCGTTTACGGCATTTAGGGCATACGCCCTGCTGCAAATATTTATCCCGTTCCTTGAACTCAAAATCCTGAACGAGCCGGCGCACAACGTCCTGCTGTATTGTGGCATTCATAATTAATCCAGATATAAAAAGGTGTTAAAGGCAAAAACTATATTCGGTATTGTTTGTTATATCGTTCATGCGTCATTAACTCCCAGTGCCGCCCCTTATCTTTGCTCAGTAATCGCCAGCGATAAGAGACATGCACAGAAAAATAATGATGCGGCTTTATTACCTGATATACCTTTTTGCCACTGTAGTATTCTGACAGCACTGAAAATGCCTTGTTAATGACACTTTCACTTGCATGAGAGGTCACTGTAATCATCGTTATTTCACACTGGCTATTTTGTCGAGATACATCCAGATATATGAAACGATTTTAATATTGTGGATAGCGTGATTGTACGCGTTTCTTGTGAATGTATATGGAATGATGGCATCCATATTCAGACCAAGAGCTTTTGCCAGCTCAACCATGGTCACGACTGAATGTTCATTACCATATTCGAAGCCCATGCCGGTATACTTGTCCAGAACATGGCGCAGAATATTGCAATGCATAGAAGGGCAACCGCACCATAGTTTCGTCGCCAGAGGAGTCATGTTCTTATTAACGAAATCATAGAAGTCACAAACTGCCAGCTCAATGTCCTGGCAATCTTCATAAAGAAGCTGGTCCCGTTCCTCAGACGGCTGCTGTAACCACCAGTTGATCGCCGCAGCGCTAACCGTTCCGCCATTGCTCATTGCATCGTCCAGACTGATACGACGATAAAATGTTTTCCCCAATTCCCCCGTTTCAGGATTAAAGAATATGGCAGCGATAGCCGTTACTGCTGCTGTTGGTTTATCGTCCATAGCTTCAATTTCAATCATTAAATGTTTCATATCGGTTCCTTATCGTTGTGAGGCTGCAACAGATTTAAGATGCGAGTTATTACTTTTTAATGCAGACGTAGCCAGTGACATAAGGCCAGAAATATTATTTTCAGTTGGTATATTTCCACCAAAGACCATAAGCGTGATTTTGTGTAGCTCTTCAAAATCATCACTGTCGTTATTAAAGCGAGCAGTAGAGGTTATGCCCTCAAGACATTTAGCCAATTGAATATTTAATTCCATTAACTGTAAGCCGTCGCTATGGACAGAGAATGTTTCTTTATCGATGGCTTTTGCCTGTGCATGATAGTTTTGCAGCAGACTACGAATAAGAGTGGCGTATTTAGTTTTCATGATAAGACCCAATCCTATTTATTTTACTAACAAGCGCTTTTATCGGTCGTGAATAAACGATTCTTCCAGTCATGCCATTCAGGTGGGGCAATCTGAGCCAAATGCGCTGCATAAGCATCCCACTCCCCCCGATGAATATAAATTTCCCCTCCTTTTTTTGATGGGTTCAGAGGGTCTTTCATACGGATCACCGGCAATTTTCCAGCCATTGCCATTTTGCGAATCGCTGCGGGTGTTTTGCCTATATACGCAGCAAAAAGTTCAGGCGTCACCAGGTCTGAAAGTGCGTTTTCTGCTGGCTCCTTCATCTGTGGTATCCTCCGTTAGTTTGGTTTCCTAGGGCGCTTTAAGGCGTCTTAGGTCTTTTTAATCTACATTTGAGTACACAATGAGGATAAGCTTCACATGAGTACATTGTCAAGACTACATGGACATAAACTTCGTCAAATAAGGAAGGCGGAAGGTCTAACTCAAATAGCGTTCTCCGAGCTGATTGGCATTGCTCACAGCACTGTACGTAATTATGAAAGCGGTCAAAGGGAAGCTGGTTTATCTATTATCGACGCCGTTCTCAGACACCCTCGCTTCGAAAAATACACACTCTGGTTAATGACAGATAAGACGGCACCAAGCGCGGGGCAGGTGTCCCCGTCTCTCTCCCCTGATGGGCACGACAACACAACATCATCCCGCTCCACCCGGAAAACTGGTTAAACATCTGGTTTTTCTATGCGTTAGCGCAAAATTTACATAATGATTCATACATCGGAGGGCTTCGCTATGTCGATTAAGAAGCTTGATGATGGTCGTTTTGAAGTGGACGTTAGACCGCGCGGAACCTCAGGAAGAAGGATCCGACGCAAATTTGACAGGAAGGCCGAAGCACAAGCGTACGAGCGGTACGTACTGACAAACTTTCACGATAAAGAATGGCAGGACAAACCTGCGGACAGAAGACTTGTTTCAGAGTTGATCTCGTTATGGTGGAGCTATCACGGGAAGAACCACAATTACGGCGATTCATACAGAAAACGCCTGGAGAAAATCAATCGTGAAATGGGTGAGCCGCGTGTGTACGAGCTGACTCGCAACTTTTTGATGAAGTATCGCGCTGACAGGTTACATAGCGGTGTATCCGCCGGAACGGTTAACAGAGATTTCTGCGCTATATCCAGCATGTTTACCCTCCTGATTGATATGGAAGAGTTTCATCACGATAACCCCTTCCATAACGTACGCAAGCTGCGGTTGGAAAATACAGAAATGGCCTTTCTGTCAGAGGAGGAAACACAAGCGCTTCTGAGTTCCAGTGAACTCACCGATGATGACCGCCGTGTTGTTGTTCTTAGCCTCAACACTGGGGCAAGGTGGGGAGAGGCCAGCAAGCTGGATGGCAGGAACGTGATCAAGAACAGGGTTAACTTTGTGAAGACAAAGACCGGACCTGCCCGCACCGTTCCGATATCTCAGGAAGTTGCCGATTACATACTGACACGAAAATCAGGGAAGCTGTTTGATACGAGTTATGACCGTGTACGCAAGGTGCTGCGCAAAATTAAACCAGACCTCCCGAAAGGCCAGGCAGTTCATGTTTTCCGCCACACGTTTGCGACCCACTTCATGATTAATGGCGGCAACATAATCACTCTGCAAAGGATACTGGGGCATACAAAAATTGAACAGACAATGGTGTATGCGCATTTTGCTCCTGACTATTTGACCGATGCCATACGCTTTAACCCTATGCGTGGGCGCGTCCACATAATGTCCACCGACTAGGTCATTTTAGGGTGTATTAGGCACTAAAAGGCGCTCGTAACGTGTTGATTTTACGTTGAGCGCCTTGTTTGACAGGCTTATTAAACGCACCTTCGGGCGCGTTTTTTATTGACAGGGTTAAAACAGTACGGGTACTTTAAGGTTATCAATCACAGGATGAATCAATGAAACGTACGCCGTTTTTCTTCGCATTCTTTTTTACCTTCCCCTGACTGGGAGGCGTTTCGTCGTGTGATAAAGAATGCGAAGACGAACAACAAGGCCTCCCACAGCGGGAGGCCTTTTTTATTGATAACGATAAACGAGACAGACAACATTATGACCCCGGAAAACCCGTTACTGGATCTGCGCGTAAAAATTAGCGCACTGGATGAGAAACTGCTGGCGCTGCTGGCTGAACGCCGCCTGCTCGCCGTCGAGGTGGGTAAGGCCAAGCTGGAGTCCCACCGCCCCGTGCGCGACATCGACCGCGAACGTGATTTACTGGAGCGCCTGATTCAGCTCGGCAAGGCGCACCACCTTGATGCCCATTACATCACCCGCCTGTTCCAGCTCATCATTGAAGACTCGGTTCTGACCCAGCAGGCGCTGCTCCAGCAGCATCTGAATAAAACTAACCCGCACTCGGCGCGCATCGCTTTTCTGGGTCCTAAAGGCTCCTACTCGCACCTGGCCGCCCGCCAGTACGCCGCTCGCCATTTCGACGAGTTTATTGAGAGCGGCTGCGCCAAGTTCGCGGATATCTTTAATCAGGTTGAAACCGGTCAGGCAGATTACGCCGTGGTTCCGATCGAGAACACCAGCTCGGGCGCCATCAACGACGTCTACGATCTGCTGCAGCACACCAGCCTGTCGCTGGTCGGCGAAATGACGCTCCCTATCGATCACTGCGTGCTGGTCTCCGGCTCAACGGATTTGAGCAAAATCGAGACGGTCTATAGCCACCCGCAGCCCTTCCAGCAGTGCAGCCAGTTCCTGAACCGCTACCCGCACTGGAAAATTGAGTACACTGAAAGCACCTCGGCGGCGATGGAGAAAGTGGCGCAGATAAATTCCCCGACCGTCGCCGCACTTGGCAACGAAGCGGGCGGCGCGCTGTACGGTTTACAGGTGCTGGAACGCAACCTGGCAAATCAGACGCAAAACATCACTCGTTTTGTGGTGCTGGCGCGCAAGGCCATTAACGTCTCTGAGCAGGTACCGGCTAAAACAACGCTGCTGATGGCGACGGGCCAGCAGGCGGGTGCCCTGGTTGAAGCGCTGCTGGTTCTGCGCAACCACAACCTGATCATGACGAAGCTGGAATCCCGCCCGATTAACGGCAACCCGTGGGAAGAGATGTTCTATCTTGACGTTCAGGCCAACCTGGAATCCGCATCCATGCAGAAGGCCCTGCGCGAACTGGGCGAAATCACCCGTTCGATGAAAGTGCTGGGCTGCTATCCAAGCGAAAACGTAGTGCCGGTCGATCCCGTTTAACGCTCAATAAAGCGGTTTTTCTTCATCCCTGCCACGTTAACCGGCAGGGTGAAGATGGCTCCGGAGAGCGGGTATTTTGCCACTTCCTCTGCGTCCATGTTTTCCCGCGTGGTGGTGATAAAGAGCGTTTTCATTCCCTCGCCGCCAAAGCAGACCATCGTCGGGCAGCGAACGGGCAGCCGATGCTCTTCCATCTGTTCCCCCTGCGGTGAAAACCGCGCGATGCGCCAGCCGTCAAACAGCGCGCTCCAGTAGCAGCCCTCAACGTCCACGGCGGCACCGTCGGGGATGCCCTCACCCGCCTTAAAGCGGCGAAAGATCTCACGCGTGCCGGGTTCGCCCCGCTCGTCCAGCGGCGTGCGGTAGATAACGCCGTTTGGCGTATCGGAGGTGAACATCCACTGCCCGTCCGGGCTAAACGCCAGGCCGTTATGTCCTTGAATATCGCACTGGATGACCTTTGGCGTCAGGTCGTTATCAATGCGCATCAGCATAGCGCCGTTGTAATCTCCCGGCCCCCAGAACGTACCGGCATAAAAACGCCCCTGGCGATCGGTTCCCCCGTCGTTAAAGCGCGCAAGCTGCGGATTGGAAGGGTTATCGCAGACCTTGCGCTGAAGCAGCCCGTGCCTGTCGGCAAGCCAGATAGCGTTACGCATCGCGACGATAAATCCGCCTCGTTCACGCAGGGCGAAACAGCCTACCTCTTCGTGGAAAGAGAGCACCGTGTGTTCCGCGCTGGGCAGGTGATAGCGGTGGATCTCCCCTTCCAGAATATCCGCCCAGTAGAGCGCACTCTCTTCCTCGCTCCACGTCGGGCACTCCGGCAGATGCCCGGTATAGTTCAACAGCAGCTGTGGTTCAGCCATGACAGTTCCCCAAATAAAAAAAGCCAGCAATGCTGGCTTTCAGTATATACATCATCGCGTTACTGGCGACTGTCATTTGCCTGGCGCAGCAGCGTGCGGCTCTCGCTCTGGAAGCGCGTCGCGTAGTCGCCGAACCAGTGTTCAACCTTGCGGAAGCTGTCGATAAACGCCTGCTTATCACCGTGCTCAAGCAGTGTGATGGCCTCGCCAAACCGCTGGTAATAGCGCTTGATCAGCGCCAGGTTGTTACCGGACGACATAATAATGTCGGCGTACAGCTGCGGGTCTTGCGCAAACAGACGCCCCACCATCGCCAGCTCCAGGCGATAGATTGGCGAAGAGAGTGCCAGCAGCTGTTCGAGCTGAACGTTTTCTTCCGCCAGATGCAGGCCATATGCAAAGGTTGCAAAGTGGCGCAGCGCCTGGATGAACGCCATGTTCTGATCGTGCTCGACCGCGCTAATGCGATGCAGACGCGCGCCCCACACCTGAATCTGCTCCAGGAACCACTGGTACGCTTCCGGCTGGCGGCCGTCACAGTAGACGACGACCTGCTTTGCCAGGCTGCCGCTGTCCGGACCAAACATCGGGTGCAGGCCAAGTACGGGACCGCTGTGCGCCGCCAGCATTGCCTGCAGCGGCCCATTTTTGACGGACGCTAAATCAACCAGGATGCAATCCTTCGGCAGCGGCGGCAGCTTCTCGATGATCTGTTCGGTCACGTGAATAGGTACGCTGACAATCACCATGCCCGCATCGCTCACGATCTCAGGCGCACGCGCCCAGTCCTCTTTTTCCAGTATGCGCACCTGATAGCCAGAGAGCGTCAGCATCTTCTCAAACAGGCGGCCCATCTGGCCGCCGCCGCCAACAATCACCACCGGGCGCAGCGACGGACAGAGGGTTTTGAAGCCCTTATCGTTTTCACTGGAATACGACTCGCGCATCACGCGGCGCAGAACGTCCTCAATCAAATCCGGAGACACGCCCAGCGCCTGCGCCTCTTTACGCCGGGAAGCGAGCATAGACGCCTCGCGTTCCGGCACGTAAATCGGCAGGCCGTATTTACTTTTAACTTCACCAACCTCGGCTACCAGCGCCATGCGGCGCGCCAGGAGATCCAGCAGCGCCTTATCTACTTCATCAATTTGATCGCGTAACGCGGTCAATTCAGCAACCATACCTAACCTCTTAACCCAGACGCGTCGCCAGATGGCCGCTCAAATCCTTGTGGATTTCACGCAGCAGCGCATCGGTGGTTTCCCAGCTGATGCAGGCATCCGTGACGGACACGCCGTGCTTCATTGCGCTACGCGGCTGTTCCGATGACTGATTGCCTTCATGAATGTTGCTCTCAATCATCAGCCCGATAATAGAACGGTTGCCATCTTTAATCTGCGCCACGGCAGATTCTGCAACCGCAGGCTGGCGACGGTAATCTTTGTTTGAATTACCATGACTGCAATCTACCATCAGCGCCGGACGCAGTCCCGCCTGTTCCATCTCTTTTTCACACTGAGCCACATCTGCCGGGCTGTAGTTAGGCGCTTTCCCGCCGCGCAGGATCACGTGCCCGTCCGGGTTACCCTGAGTTTGCAGCAGGCACACCTGGCCCGCCTGGTTAATCCCGACAAAGCGGTGCGGCATAGCGGCGGCGCGCATGGCGTTGATTGCCGTCGCCAGGCTGCCGTCAGTGCCGTTTTTGAAACCGACCGGCATCGACAGGCCAGAGGCCATCTCGCGGTGGGTTTGCGATTCGGTGGTGCGCGCACCGATTGCCGACCAGCTAAACAGATCGCCCAGGTACTGCGGGCTGTTCGGATCCAGCGCTTCGGTTGCCAGCGGCAGACCCATGCTGACCAGTTCTACGAGCAGGCGACGCGCAATCTTCAGGCCTGCTTCCACATCAAACGAGCCATCCATATGCGGATCGTTAATCAATCCCTTCCAGCCAACGGTGGTGCGTGGCTTTTCAAAATAGACGCGCATTACCAGATAGAGGCTATCGCTGACCTCCTCCGCTAATGTTTTAAATCGACGAGCATATTCAATGGCGGTTTCAGGATCGTGAATAGAGCAAGGGCCACATACCACCAGCAGGCGCGGATCGCGACCGGCGATGATGTTCGAAATCGTCTGGCGAGACTGCGCGATCTGAGCCTCTTGCGCGACGCTCAGCGGAAATTCGGCTTTCAGCTGATCCGGGGTAATTAAAACCTGTTCATCTGTAATATGTACGTTGTTCAGCGCGTCTTTTTGCATGATTGCGATCCTGTAAAGCTCGTTTGCGATAGTGGGTTTCCTCGATGAGGTGAAACCACAATATCACAACAAGTAAAGATTTCAATCCAAAATACGTAAATATTAGTTTACAACAAGCAATTTAAAGCCAAAAAACGCCTCTAAAATAGTAAACAAAAAATTACACCCAACTAATTTTTGCCAGGCTATGCTGAAGAAAACAGGAGAATAGACATGCGCCCGTTCCCGCTTGCACTTCTGGTATTGCTCTTATCGGGCTGTCAAATCAATCCCTACACGTTCCAGCCGAACTGGACTGGCACCGACTGGTTCACGCTCGGTAAGGAAGACGCCATGAACGGTATTTCGGTTAAAGATAACCAGACGCTTGCCGATAATTATCACGGTCAAGAAGTCGATCGCGGTGAATATCTTCGCGGCTATGCCGATGGTCAAAAGAAAGTCTGTGAAGAAGGATTTATTCACGCCTGGGGTTTGGCAGGTAAGTCTTTTCCCGCAAGCTGTGAGAGTACGGAGAATGTTGTAAAACTGCGCGAGGCATGGCAGCAGGGAATGAATGAAAGCATGAGGGCCAGCAGGCTTAATTAATTTCGCCATTCAGCCCGCCGCGGCAAAAGCAACTGTAAGATTTAACCTAAGTCCAGATAGTTGCATTTCTGACATAATGACGGTTTTGATAAACAATGATACTCTGCCACCAACTCTTAAGGACGGCTATTTCCAGAGCGGTATGGCGGATTCTGGTGAGAACGACATTCTTGATCTCTTTGTCTCGACTTACTCTTGTGCTCATGCTGCTCCTTATTACAGGTCAGACGGCCGCCGGTGCGCTCACGGAGACCGATAAATCCGTACGTTCAATCGTTTCCGGCATTGTCAGCTATACCCGCTGGCCCGCGCTTTCCGGCCAGCCCACGCTGTGTATTTTTGCCTCATCCCGTTATGTTCCAGCGCTCAGCCGCCAGGACCCGCAAAGCTCGCTCCCCTATCGCCCGGTGGTAATACGTAACGGTCAGGACGCGCTGTCCGCGCAGTGTAATGCCCTTTATTTTGGCACCGAATCGCCAGCAAGCCAGGTAGAATTAATAAACCAGCTTCAGGGCCGGGCGTTGTTATTAATCTCCGAGCGAAACCCGGAGTGTCTTATTGGCAGTGCGTTTTGCCTGATAATAGAAGACAACCGGGTCAGGTTTTCCGTCAATCTGGATGCGCTTTCGCGCAGCGGCGTAAGAGTCAATCCGGATGTATTAATGCTTGCACGGAATACGAAGCATGAATAAGGATTTCACGTCTACACCACGCCCGACGTTTAAAAGAACGTTGAGACGTATCAGCATGATAAGCGTTGTCATTACAATGACGTTTATATGGGTTTTGCTCTGTTTTGCATCCGTGGTAACGCTAAAACAGTATGCGCAAAAAAACCTTGAATTAACGGGCGCAACCATGAGCCACAGCCTTGAGGCCTCGCTGGTATTTAATGATTCAGTGGCGGCGAACGAAACCCTTTCCACGCTCGGCAAGCAGGGGCAATTCGCTGCGGCAGAGGTGCTAAACGTCCACAATAATCGATTTGCCTACTGGTCGTGGGATCCAGAGGACAACACGGATACGCTGGGAACGCTGGTCAGCCGCTGGCTGTTCCCGGTTCCTGTCTCGCAGCCCATTATGCATAACGGCAATCCTATCGGCGAAATTCGCCTCACCGCCCGCGACAGCCTGATAAGCCACTTTATCTGGCTCTCCTTTGCCGTGCTTACGGGCTGTATTCTGCTGGCGTCAGCCGTTGCGCTCGCGCTGACGCGCTCGTTGCATAACGGCGTGGTGGCTGCGCTGCAGAATATCACCGACGTCGTGCACGATGTTCGCACCAACCGTAACTTCTCGCGCCGGGTGACGGAAGGACAGATCGAAGAGTTCCACCATTTTGGCGAGGACTTCAACAGCCTGCTGGATGAAATGGAGGAGTGGCAGCTGAAGCTTCAGGCCAAAAATGCGCAGCTTCTCCGCACGGCCATGCACGATCCGCTGACCGGTCTCGCAAACCGCGCCGCGTTCCGCAACAGCATTGCGGCACTGATGGAAGATTTAGCGGCAAAAACGCATTCCGCCCTGCTCTTCCTGGACGGTGATAACTTCAAGTATATCAACGACACCTGGGGACACGCGGCGGGAGACAGCGTACTTATCGAAGTCGCCAGCAGAATGGTCGAGTTTGGCAATAAGCGCCATCAGTCTTACCGCCTCGGTGGCGATGAGTTTGCCATGGTCCTGCATGGCGTCCATTCAGAACGTGAAGTCCGGCATATTTGCGCTGCGCTTTCGCAGCAGTTTATCCGTCCGTTCGATCTGCACAACGGACATACGGCAACAATGTCACTCAGCATTGGTTTTGCTCTGGCGTGGGAAAATGCTTCTCTTGAAGCATTACTGGAGCAAGCCGATCGCAATATGTATCAGGTGAAAAACCTGCGCTCAAAACAATAACCTCAAAAGGAAGAGACAATGTTAAAGCGATATCTCGCCCCCTGCTTGCTGGCATCACTTATCCTGGCCGGCTGCCAGGCGCCAAAAGGCAAGTTTACGCCAGAACAAGTCGCGGCAATGAAGTCTTATGGCTTTAACGAAATGAACGGCGACTGGTCGCTCGGGCTGTCCGATAAGATCCTGTTCGACAAAAATGACGCCAGGCTGCGCCCGGAAAGCGAAACGCAGATCCAGACCATGGCCTCCCGCCTCGCGGCAACCGGTTTAAACCACGCGCGCATGGACGGACATACGGATAATTACGGTGAAGAGCGCTACAACGAGGCGCTCTCCCTGAAACGCGCGAACGCGGTCGCGGATGCCTGGGCAAAAGGCGCGAATATCCCCCGCACGAATCTCACCACGCAGGGGCTAGGTAAAAAATACCCTGTTGCCAGCAACAGCACCGCGCAGGGGCGCGCTGAAAACCGCCGCGTGGCGGTCGTTATCAGCACGCCGTAACGTCATTTTGTCGTTGATTCTGCGAGCGACACAGCGGATGCCGCTCGCCAGCGCAGCCAGTCAACAAGCACAAACACGGCCAGGCTTGCGCCCATGACCGGTAGCGCAACCCCTAATAGCACGCTGCCCACCGCCGTGATTGTCTTTCCCCAGCCCGACAGCCCCAGCCAACTTTGACACAGCGTCTGTACGGGACTTCCGCCGGGCATCGCAGGGCGACGCATCCACCACATCCGGTAGCCCCAGATAATCAGCACGCACAGCGCGGTGCCGAAGGCGATGAGCAGCAGCTGATTCGCCAGGCCCAACAGTATGCCCATATGGAAATCCACGCCCCAGCGGGTGAGTTTTGCCATTAGCGGAAAATCGTCAAAGCGGGTTCTGTCCAGGATCTGCATGGAGTGAGGATCGAAGGAAACGGCGTCCACCTGGGTCGGCCAGCGGCGATCGATTTCCGTTACCGTCCAGGCCCGATCCGCGGCTTTCGCAGGGCGGATCTCCAGCCTGTTAGCGTCAATCCCTGCTTTACGGGCAGCGCGTAATACGCCGTCAAACTGCGTCAAATCCATCGCCATTTCCGGCATCATCATTCCACCATGATGACCCCGATGCTCGGCATGTTCATCCACGATCTCCCGTTGGCCGGAAAGCGTCGTGTTCACCTGCGGGGTCAGCCAGTTCATCTGCGCGCGCAGCCTGTCGACGTTACCTCCGGCCCACTGGGACCAGGTTAATCCGGTTGCGGAAAACAGCAGCATTCCGCCCAGCAGAACCCAGCCCAGCGTCACGTGCAGGCGACGGCGGTTTTGAAAACGATTGTGGATACGACGCTTTGGCCGGGTGTAAAACCACAGCGCGATCCCGCCGAGCGCGGCGACCCACATCCATGATGCCGCCAGCTCGCTGTACAGCCGCCCGACGTCCCCAAGCATCAGCGAGGTGTGCAGGTAGTCAATTTTCTGGCGCAGCGGCAAGATCCCGCTGGTGCCGTACACCGTCATGTCGCCACGCACCTCGAGGCTAACGGGATCGATAAAAATGGCCCGATGCTCTGACGGGCCGAGCGCGGGATCGGCAAACATAACGCGCGTGGTGTCTCCTCCGGCAAGACCGGGGCGAACCGCATGCAAGCGCAGTTCGCCGCCCGCGATTTTTTCCGCCGCCGCGATCTGTTCCGCCAGCGGCTGACGCTCGCCCGCGGAGTCAGCGTGCAGGGCGTGCCGGTATATCGCCTCTTCCAGCTGCGGTGTCGCCACGTACAGCGTACCGGTCAGCGCGGCGAAGAAGATAAACGGGCCGACGAACAGCCCAATATAGAAATGAAGTCGACGCAGCAGGTTTCCCCATGCCGCGCGCGGAGTGCAGGTAGTCATACTTTTCCTTTTAAGGCAAAAAGTTAGCGATGTATTTTTTTAAAGGGAATAAGCAGACTGCCGCGGCGGCGCGCGGGTGTCGGGGTAAAGCCAGGGGGAGAAGTGCCAGTGGCTGACCGTATGGCGAGGCGGCTTCTCGCGAGTTCTCAGCAGCACCGCGCTGAGCAGCACGATAAGCGCGAGCATCACGCCCGGCACGTGGGCCAGCAGCACGCAGTAGCCGCACGCTTCCGCGTGATCGACAGGCATAGCGTGCGGCGTATCGCCGTGGTGTTCATCCATCGACATCGTGCTCATGTCGTGATGGTGCATCCCCGGCATAGCGCTCATGGGATCTTTTTGCAGGGAGACGGAGATAAGCGGCGCAACGACGATCAGCAGGATCGCAAACAGCGCGGTCAATGCCGCTGCGCGTTTCCGTTTGTGCTGATGCAGTGCGTTATCCACTTCCCCTCCATTCAAGAGGCAAGCATTGTAAATGATTTATGACAAAAGAGTTAACGCGAGAGATGCGATGGGATAAAAAAAGGGCCAGCCTTTCGGCCAGCCCTTTCTAACAGGATGTCGCTTAAGCGAATCTTAGTTAAGACGCTCTTTGATACGAGCAGACTTACCAGTACGCTCACGCAGGTAGTACAGTTTAGCTTTACGTACAGCACCACGACGTTTAACAGCAATGCTGTCAACTACCGGAGAGTGAGTCTGGAAGACACGCTCAACGCCTTCGCCGTTGGAAATTTTACGAACAGTGAATGCAGAGTGCAGACCGCGGTTACGAATAGCGATAACCACGCCCTCGAATGCCTGCAGACGTTTTTTGGAACCTTCAACAACCCATACTTTCACTTCCACGGTGTCACCTGGACGGAAGGAAGGTACGTCCTGCTTCATCTGCTCTTGTTCAATTTGCTTGATAATGTTGCTCATAATTTAATCTCTTATCCTGGGTAAACTGATATTCGGGAGCGTATTACGCATTCCCATCATGTTCATGCTGCTGTCGCGCGTGTTCAGTTTTGAACTCGGCCAGCAGCTTTGCTTGCTCTTCAGTCAGAGCCAGGTTTTCCAGAAGTTCAGGTCTTCTAAGCCAGGTTCGGCCCAGCGACTGCTTCAAACGCCAGCGACGTATCTCGGCATGGTTTCCAGACAGCAATACTGCCGGTACTTCCATCCCTTCTAACACTTCAGGACGAGTATAGTGTGGGCAGTCCAGCAATCCATCAGCAAAGGAATCTTCCGTTGCCGAAGCTTCATGGCCCAGTACACCCGGAATGAACCGGGCAACGGAGTCAATCAGCGTCATCGCTGGTAACTCACCACCGCTGAGAACGTAATCGCCGATAGACCATTCTTCGTCAATCTCGGTTTGAATTACGCGCTCATCTATCCCTTCGTAGCGTCCACAGACCAAAATCAGCTTTTGATTCGTTGCCAGTTCGCTCACGCCCGCTTGATCAAGCTTGCGTCCCTGAGGTGACAGATAAATCACCTTTGCGCCTTCACCTGCCGCGGCTTTTGCTGTGTGAATGGCGTCCCGCAAGGGTTGCACCATCATCAACATCCCCGGTCCGCCGCCGTAAGGACGATCGTCCACGGTACGGTGCCGGTCATGCGTGAAGTCACGCGGACTCCAGCTCTGGATGCTCAGCAGGCCATTCTTTACTGCCCGGCCAGTTACCCCGTAATCGGTAATCGCGCGGAACATTTCAGGAAACAGGCTAATTATGCCAATCCACATAGCGCCGTCTTTTACCGTTTATCCGGAGAATTTAAAAACCAGGATCCCAATCTACTTCAATCGTTTGAGTAGTGAGATCGACTTTCTTGATAACCTGTCCATCGAGGAACGGAACCAGCCGCTCCTTGATGCCAAATGCATCTTTCAGGTTTGCCTTAATGACGAGAACGTCATTGGACCCGGTTTCCATCATATCGATGACTTTCCCCAGGCTGTAGCCTTCGGTAGTGACCACCTGGCAACCCATAAGGTCTTTCCAGTAATAGTCGCCCTCTTCCAGCTGTGGCAACTGCGACGAATCCACGACAATTTCACAATTAGTCAGCGCATTCGCGGCATCACGATCGTCAACGCCTTTCAGCTTGATGATGATGTCCTGATTGTGGTGACGCCAGCTTTCCAGCTCGACCTCTTCCCACTTACCGGCTTTCTGGATAAACCAGGGCTGGTAATTAAAAATGCTATCAGCGTCTTCAGTGGAGGAAAACACTCTGAGCCAACCACGGATACCGTAGCAAGAACCCATTTTTCCCAATACGATCGGTTCAACAGGTGCTTTGTTGCTCATCATGACCACCGTGACAGATTAAGCTGCTTTGTTTGCTGCTTTGATCAGCGTAGCAACGCGATCGGAAACAGTAGCGCCTTGGCCAACCCAGTGAGCGATACGATCCAGATCCAGACGAGTTTCTTCTTCTGCGCCAGCGGCCAGTGGGTTGAAGAAACCAACGCGCTCGATGAAGCGACCGTTGCGTGCATTACGGCTGTCAGTAACAACAACCTGGTAGAACGGACGCTTTTTAGCGCCGTGACGAGCTAAACGAATAGTTACCATAACATCCTCTTGTGTGAATAAAACAACCGGGCCCCATCGAGGAACGGAGCCCGGGTGTCATATTAAAAGCCCGAAAATTTTACTGATTTCTGGGGAAATTGCAATCAACAGTTGATAAGTCTGCTATAAAAGGCCGTCGGCGGTGCGGCCAGTTCGGTACCGGCGTGCGCGCAGCCACCGGAGCGTACACGCAGTACGTGAGGATGGCGAGCACACCCCGGTGCCGAAATGGCAAACAAGCCAGGCCGATCAGCGGCCGGGGAATCCTGGGGGCATCATCCCTTTCATACCACGCATCATCTTCGCCATGCCGCCTTTCTTCATTTTCTTCATCATGCGCTGCATGTCGTCGAACTGTTTCAGAAGGCGGTTTACGTCCTGCACCTGCATACCGCAACCGGCGGCGATACGGCGCTTACGCGAACCTTTGATGATTTCAGGCTTCGCACGTTCTTTCAGCGTCATCGAGTTGATGATCGCCTCCATACGCACCAGCACTTTGTCATCCATCTGTGATTTCACGTTGTCAGGGATCTGGCCCATGCCCGGCAGCTTGCCCATCAGGCTTGCCATGCCGCCCATGTTTTTCATCTGGCGCAGCTGCTCAAGGAAGTCGGTCAGATCGAAACCGTCGCCTTTTTTCAGCTTGCTCGCGAGCTTCTCGGCCTGCGCGCGGTCAACCTTGCTCTCGATATCTTCGATCAGCGACAGCACGTCGCCCATGCCGAGGATACGGGAGGCAATACGGTCCGGGTGGAACGGCTCCAGCGCTTCGGTTTTTTCACCCACGCCGAGGAATTTGATCGGCTTGCCGGTGATATGGCGAATCGAGAGCGCCGCACCGCCGCGGGCGTCACCGTCCACCTTGGTCAGCACCACGCCGGTTAACGGCAGCGCTTCGTTAAACGCCTTCGCCGTATTGGCCGCATCCTGACCGGTCATGGCGTCGACAACAAACAGGGTCTCTACCGGATTGATAGAGGCATGCACCTGCTTGATTTCGTCCATCATCGCTTCGTCAACGTGCAGGCGACCGGCGGTATCCACCAGCAGCACGTCGTAGAACTTCAGCTTCGCCTCTTTCAGCGCCGCGTTAACGATGTCGACAGGCTTCTGGGCCACGTCCGACGGGAAGAAATCCACGCCGACCTGCTCTGCCAGGGTTTCCAGCTGTTTGATCGCCGCCGGGCGATAAACGTCGGCCGAAACCACCAGCACTTTTTTCTTGTGCTTCTCGCGCAGGAATTTACCCAACTTACCGACGCTGGTGGTTTTACCCGCACCCTGCAGGCCCGCCATCAGCACCACGGCAGGCGGCTGCGCGGCCAGGTTAAGCACCTGGTTCTCTTCGCCCATCGCCGAAACCAGTTCGTTTCGAACGATTTTGACGAACTCCTGACCCGGGGTCAGGCTCTTGTTCACTTCATGGCCAACCGCTTTCTCTTTCACGCGGTTGATAAAATCACGTACAACCGGCAACGCGACGTCTGCTTCGAGCAGCGCCATGCGCACTTCGCGCAGCGTTTCCTTGATGTTCTCTTCGGTGAGGCGTCCGCGGCCGCTGATGTTGCGCAGCGTGCGCGACAAACGATCGGTTAAATTATCAAACATTGTCATTCGCCTGGGGGTAGAAACGTTGGGTCGCTTAAGCGACACATACACAGAATTTTGCCGGAGTATAACATGAAGGCAGCTTTGTTGTTATGCAACGGTTGGAGCAGGCGTCACGTAACGTTATACTGCTTCTCTTTCTTAATTAGACAACCGTCGACGCCTATATGCCTGTTTTCGCACTGATCGCCCTTGTTGCCTACTCTGTCAGCCTCGCGCTGATCATTCCCGGCCTGCTGCAAAAAAACAGCGGCTGGCGGCGCATGGCTATTCTTTCGGCAGTCATCGCGCTGGTGAGCCACGCCTTTGCGCTGGAATCGCGCATCATCCCCGGCGACGGCAGCGTGCAAAACCTCAGCGTGCTCAACGTCGGCTCGCTGGTCAGCCTGATGATCTGCACGGTCATGACGATCGTTGCGTCCAAAAACCGCGGCTGGCTGCTGCTGCCGATTGTCTACGCCTTTGCGCTGATCAACCTGGCGCTGGCCACCTTTATGCCCAACGAGTTTATTACGCACCTGGAGGCAACGCCGGGCATGCTGGTGCATATCGGCCTGTCGCTGTTCTCCTATGCCACGCTTATCATCGCCGCGCTCTACGCGATGCAGCTGGCGTGGATTGATTACCAGTTGAAAAACAAGAAGCTGGCCTTCAGCCATGAAATGCCGCCGCTGATGGTGATAGAGCGTAAAATGTTTCATATCACGCAGGTGGGCGTGGTCCTGCTGACGCTAACGCTCTGCACCGGCCTGTTTTATATGAAAAACCTGTTCAGCGTTGAAAATATCGATAAAGCGGTGCTCTCCATCGTCGCATGGTTTGTCTATATTGTGCTGTTGTGGGGCCATTATCATGAGGGCTGGCGCGGTCGTCGCGTAGTCTGGTTCAACGTCGCGGGCGCAGGCATTCTCACCCTTGCCTATTTCGGCAGCCGCTTCATTCAGCAATTTGCTGGCTAAGTTATAAAAGGAGTTCCCCCTGGAACACATCTCAACCACCGCGCTGATCGTCACGCTGATCGTCATGGTGGTCATCTCCGCCTATTTCTCCGGCTCGGAAACCGGCATGATGACGCTCAACCGCTATCGGTTACGCCATCGCGCCAAGCAGGGAAACCGTGCCGCACGTCGCGTAGAAAAACTGCTGCGAAAACCGGATCGGCTGATAAGCCTGGTACTTATCGGCAACAACCTGGTAAACATTCTTGCCTCCGCTCTCGGGACCATCGTCGGCATGCGGCTTTACGGTAACGCCGGGGTCGCCATTGCCACCGGCGTGCTGACGTTCGTGGTGCTGGTGTTCGCCGAAGTGCTGCCCAAAACCATCGCGGCGCTCTATCCGGAAAAAGTCGCCTATCCGAGCAGCTTTCTGCTCGCACCGCTCCTGATCCTGATGATGCCGCTGGTCTGGCTGCTGAATATGGTCACCCGCCTGCTGATGCGCATGGTCGGCATCAAAGCGGACGTCACCATCAGCAGCGCGCTCAGCAAAGACGAGCTGCGCACCCTCGTGAACGAATCCCGCTCGCAAATTTCCCGCCGCAACCAGGACATGCTGCTCTCGGTGCTGGATCTGGAAAAGGTCAGCGTTAACGACATCATGGTGCCGCGCAATGAAATCGTGGGTATTGATATCAATGATGACTGGAAGGCGATTGTTCGCCAGCTGACGCACTCGCCGCACGGGCGCATCGTGCTGTACCGTGATTCGCTCGACGATGCCATCAGCATGCTGCGCGTGCGGGAAGCCTACCGCCTGATGACCGAGAAAAAAGAGTTCACCAAAGAGGTGATGCTGCGCGCCGCCGACGAGATTTACTACGTGCCGGAAGGCACGCCGCTCAGCACGCAGCTGGTGAAATTCCAGCGCAACAAGAAGAAAGTCGGTCTGGTGGTCAATGAGTACGGTGATATTCAGGGGTTGGTCACGGTCGAGGATATTCTGGAAGAGATCGTGGGCGACTTTACGACCTCGATGTCTCCGTCTCTGGCGGAGGAAGTCACCCCGCAGAACGACGGTTCCGTGCTGATCGACGGTAGCGCAAACATTCGCGAACTGAATAAAGCCTTCAACTGGCATCTGCCAGAAGACGAGGCGCGCACCATTAACGGCATGATCCTTGAGGCGCTGGAGGAGATCCCGGCAGCGGGAACGCGGGTTCGTATTGAGCAATACGACATCGATATTCTGGACGTGCAGGACAATATGATTAAGCAGGTGAAGGTCCTGCCCGTGAAGCCACTTCGGGAAAGTATTGCCGAGTAAAATGTAGGCCGGGTAAGGCGAACGCCGCCACCCGGCACTACGGATAGCAAATTACGCTTTCGCTTTTGCCACGGTCACCATCGCAGCGCGAATGGTACGGCCGTTCAGGGTATAGCCTTTCTGCATCACGCCCAGCACTTTACCGGCTTCAATCTCTTCAGATTCAACCATCGCAATCGCCTGGTGAACGTTTGGATCCAGCGGAACGTTAGTATCGGCAATCACTTCCACACCGAATTTACGCACGACGTCCAGCATGGATTTCAGCGTCAGTTCAATACCTTCGATCATCGCCGCGTTGTCCGGATTGGCTTTATCCGCCACTTCCAGCGCGCGATCGAGGCTATCAATCACCGGCAGCAGTTCGTTGACGAATTTCTCCAGCGCAAACTTGTGCGCCTTCTCAACGTCCAGCTCGGTGCGGCGACGCAGGTTTTCCATTTCCGCTTTGATACGCAGCACGCCGTCGCGTTCACGAGTCTGGGCTTCAGCGAGCTGAGCTTCCAGATTCGCAATTTTTTCATCGCGCGGGTCCACCTGCTCAGCAGAAGCGTCAGGCTCTACAGCCTCAACTTCCTCGTGCTGTTCCGTGATAATTTCTTCAGGGGCTTGCCCCTCAGGCGTTTTCTGTTCTTTACTACTCATGAATTTCTCCGCGTTTTTCTGCATTCATCTCGCTAACTTCGCTTATTATGGGGATCAGTTTCCGGGATTCAAGGGAACAAGACAGATTGTCATCATTCATCAGGCACAAGGACCTCCAGAAAATGAATAATCATTTCAGGTGTATTGGGATCGTCGGGCATCCGCGTCACCCTACCGCATTGACGACACATGAAATGTTGTATCGCTGGCTGTGTGGCAAAGGCTATGAAGTGATGGTCGAACAACAAATTGCCCAGGAGCTACAGCTCAAGGGCGTAAAAACCGGCACGCTGGCGGAGATTGGCCAGCAGGCGGATCTCGCTGTGGTGGTCGGCGGCGACGGAAATATGCTGGGCGCAGCGAGGACGCTGGCGCGTTACGATATCAAAGTCATCGGCATCAACCGCGGCAATCTTGGCTTTCTGACCGACCTCGACCCGGACAACGCGCAGCAGCAGCTGGCGGACGTGCTGGAAGGCCACTACATCAGCGAAAAGCGCTTCCTGCTGGAAGCGCAGGTGTGCCAGCAGGACTGCCAAAAGCGCATCAGCACCGCCATCAACGAGGTGGTGCTTCACCCCGGCAAAGTGGCGCACATGATTGAGTTCGAGGTCTATATCGACGAAATCTTTGCCTTCTCCCAGCGTTCCGACGGGCTGATTATCTCCACGCCCACCGGCTCGACCGCCTACTCGCTCTCGGCGGGCGGTCCGATACTGACGCCCTCTCTGGACGCGATCACGCTGGTCCCGATGTTTCCGCACACGCTCTCTGCCCGCCCGCTGGTCATCAATGGCGATAGCACGATACGTTTGCGGTTCTCGCACCGCCGTAACGACCTGGAGATCAGCTGCGACAGCCAAATAGCGCTGCCAATCCAGGAAGGCGAAGACGTGTTAATTCGCCGCTGCGACTACCACCTGAACCTCATACACCCAAAAGATTACAGCTATTTCAATACGTTAAGCTCAAAACTTGGTTGGTCAAAAAAATTGTTCTGATTTTGCATCCAGCGCTTTACTGTATAAAAAACCAGTTTATACTGTATGAAAACACAGTTATGGTTTTTCATACAGGAAAACAATTATGCTGGCACAACTGACCATCAGCAATTTCGCCATTGTTCGCGAGCTCGAAATCGATTTCCACAGCGGCATGACGGCCATCACCGGCGAAACCGGTGCAGGTAAATCCATCGCTATCGATGCCCTTGGTCTGTGCCTCGGCAGCCGTGCAGAGGGCGATATGGTCCGTGCCGGCGCAGCGCGCGCGGATCTCTGCGCACGCTTCTCCCTGAAAGATACCCCTGCCGCACAGCGCTGGCTTGAGACGAATCAGCTTGAAGACGGACGTGAGTGTTTACTTCGCCGTGTGATCAGCAGTGATGGGCGCTCTCGAGGTTTCATCAACGGCACCGCGGTTCCGCTCTCTCAGCTTCGCGAACTCGGCCAGCTGCTTATCCAGATTCACGGCCAGCACGCTCACCAGCAGCTGGTCAAGCCTGAACATCAAAAAGCCCTGCTCGATGGTTACGCGGGTGAGTATGCGCTTACTCAGCTGATGGCAGAACACTACCGCCAGTGGCACCAGAGCTGCCGCGAACTCGCGCAGCACCAGCAGCAAAGCCAGGAGCGCGCCGCGCGGGCTGAACTGCTGGAGTACCAGCTAAAAGAGCTGAACGAATTCAACCCGCAGCCGGGCGAGTTTGAGCAGATCGATGAAGAGTACAAACGCCTGGCTAACAGCGGTCATTTGCTCTCAACCAGCCAGACCGCGCTTAACATGCTGGCGGATGGTGAAGATGTAAACCTGCAGAGCCAGCTCTATAACGTTCGCCAGCTCTTAACCGAACTGGTAGGCATGGACAATAAGCTCTCCGGCGTGCTGGATATGTTGGAAGAAGCCGCCATTCAGATTTCCGAAGCCGGGGATGAGCTGCGCCACTACTGTGAACGTCTGGATCTCGATCCGAACCGCCTGTTTGAACTCGAGCAACGTATCTCCCGTCAAATTTCGCTGGCGCGCAAGCACCACGTTACGCCGGAAGAGCTGCCGGTCTACTACCAGTCCCTGCTGGAGGAGCAACGGCAGTTAGACGATCAGGCTGATTCTCTCGAAACATTATCGCTGGCGGTAAATCTCCATCACCAGCAGGCGCTGGTAACGGCCAGACAGCTCCATGATGTCCGCATGCTGCATGCCCAGGAGCTCAGCCAGCATATTACCGATAGCATGCGCACGCTGGCGATGCCGCACGGCGTATTCACCATCGACGTTCGCCTTGAAGAAAATCATCTGACGGCGGAAGGGGCAGATCGCATTGAGTTTTGCGTTACAACAAACCCAGGCCAGCCCCTGCAGCCTATTTCCAAAGTGGCCTCCGGCGGTGAGCTCTCGCGTATTGCCCTGGCCATCCAGGTCATTACCGCACGCAAAATGGAAACCCCGGCGCTGATCTTCGATGAAGTGGACGTAGGCATCAGCGGCCCAACCGCAGCCGTGGTAGGTAAACTGCTGCGCCAATTGGGCGAGTCGACCCAGGTGATGTGCGTCACCCACCTGCCGCAGGTTGCAGGCTGTGGTCATCATCACTTTATCGTCAGCAAAGAAACCGATGGTGAAATGACCGAAACGCACATGAAACCGCTGGATAAACGCGCGCGCCTGCAAGAGCTGGCACGCCTGTTGGGCGGTAGCGAAGTCACGCGCAATACCCTCGCAAACGCGAAAGAACTGCTGGCAGCGTAAACTTTTTCGGGATCTCAGGGTCATACAGAACAATAAAAACGCCGCCAGACCGGTTTCAAAGTGGGGCAAGGTCTATTATCATCGGCATATTACATATGAGCCGCGTTCTGCTCGGGCCCGAAAAGGAATCAAATCACTATGCGTTGTAAAATGCTGACCGCTGCCGCAGCGGTTCTTCTGATGTTGACCGCAGGCTGTTCCACTCTGGAGAAAGTGGTTTACCGTCCTGACATCAACCAGGGGAACTATCTCACCCCTAACGATGTGTCAAAAATCCGTGTGGGTATGACGCAACAGCAGGTCGCTTATGCACTGGGAACCCCGATGATGTCCGATCCGTTCGGCACTAACACCTGGTTCTATGTATTCCGTCAGCAGCCTGGCCACGAAGACGTGACCCAGCAAACCCTGACGCTGACCTTTAACAGCAGCGGTGTGTTAACTAACATCGACAACAAGCCTGCCCTGACCAAATAATCAGTCGCAGAAAAGCAAAAAGGTGCTCAATGAGCACCTTTTTTGTATCTGAACACAAGTACAGAACTGTAGCCCCACCACGCGCAGCGCCGCAGGTGGAAAAAAGCGCTACTTACCCGATTTCTCCGCTCGCTGGCGACGCAGCTCTTTTGGGTCGGCAATCAGCGGGCGATAAATCTCAACCCTGTCGCCGTCCTTTACCTCGTCGACTAGCTTAACCGGACGGCTGTAGATGCCAACTTTGTTCTTTGCCAGATCGATATCACGGCGGAGTTCTAGCAGGCCGGAGGCGCGGATAGCGTCTTCAACCGTTGCCCCTTCCTCGAGGTTTACGCGTTGAAGATATTGTTTCTCCGGCAGGGCGTACACCACTTCCACAGCGATTCTATGCGACACTGTAAACCTCTTTGGCGCGGGTCGTGAACGCCTGAACCATATTCGAGGCCAGCTCTTTAAAGATACGGCCAAACGCCAGCTCAATCAGCTTGTTGGTAAACTCGAAGTCCAGATGAAATTCGATGCGGCAGGCGTCTGCGCTCAGAGGCGTGAACTTCCAGCCTCCCATGAGCTTCTTGAACGGACCATCCACCAGATGCATCAAAATGCTCTGATTATCGGTCAGCGTATTACGCGTGGTAAACGTCTTGCTAATACCCGCTTTAGAGACGTCCACCGCCGCGGTCATCTGCGTCGGGCCAGATTCAAGCACCCGGCTTCCCGTACATCCAGGAATGAAGTCTGGGTAAGACTGGACATCATTCACTAACTGATACATTTGTTCCGCGCTGTAAGGCACGAGCGCAGTACGGCTAATCTGAGGCATAGCGTTTTCCATGGTCACACAACCTACAAATAATAACATTTATCACCTGTTAAAAAAACGCTAAGCCGTATCTCGTGCTAAGATAGCGCGTTAGACCTCACGGGACGCAATGAGGTGACTTTTTGAAATCAGATTACCGACGGCTTTACGACACTTATGACGAAGAAAAAAGCACATAAACCAGGCTCGGCGACCATTGCGCAAAACAAGCGTGCTCGCCACGAGTATTTCATTGAAGAAGAATTTGAAGCTGGCCTTGCACTGCAGGGCTGGGAAGTAAAATCGCTGCGCGCCGGGAAGGC
The DNA here is from genome assembly GCF_041399425.1 of Enterobacter sp. KBR-315C3_2022. NCBI lineage: Bacteria > Pseudomonadati > Pseudomonadota > Gammaproteobacteria > Enterobacterales > Enterobacteriaceae > Enterobacter > Enterobacter sp. KBR-315C3_2022. The sequence continues at coordinate 44,376 of NZ_JBGKEB010000016.1, read as the reverse complement.
AAACATTGGTGATAGCTACGTGATCCTGAAAGACGGCGAAGCCTTCCTGTTTGGCGCGAACTTTACGCCGCTGACCGTCGCCTCTTCACACTACGTTTGCGACCCTACGCGCACCCGTAAATTGCTGCTGAACAAACGTGAACTGGAGTCCCTCTACGGACGTATTAACCGTGAAGGCTTCACCGTGGTTGCGCTTTCTATGTACTGGAAAAACGCGTGGTGCAAAGTCAAAATCGGCGTAGCGAAAGGTAAAAAACAGCACGACAAACGTACGGATCTGAAAGAACGCGAATGGCAGCTGGATAAAGCGCGCATTATGAAAAATGCAGGACGTTGATTCTGCACACTTATTGTACTATTCAATAAGTTAGCGTTTCGGGCTGGTATCCAGGATGTAAAATCTGGTATACTCAGTTCAACACTATTGGGGCTGATTCTGGATTCGACGGGATTTGCGAAACCCAAGGTGCATGCCGAGGGGCGGTTTGCCTCGTAAAAAGCCGCAAAAAAATAGTCGCAAACGACGAAAACTACGCTTTAGCAGCTTAATAACCTGCTCTGAGCCCTCTCTCCCTAGCTTCCGCTCTTAAGACGGGGATCAAAGAGAGGTCAAACCCAAAAGAGATCGCGTGGAAGCCCTGCCTGGGGTTGAAGCGTTAAAACTAATCAGGCTAGTTCGTTAGTGGCGTGTTTGTTCGCAGCTGACGTGCGAATGTAAAGACAAACTAAGCATGTAGTACCGAGGATGTAGAAATTTCGGACGCGGGTTCAACTCCCGCCAGCTCCACCAAAATTCTCCATCGGTGATTACCAGAGTCATCCGATGAAGTCCTAAGAGCCCGCACGGCGCAAGCCCTGCGGGCTTTTTTGTGCCCTCAATTTGTCCCGCGAACTCTGATGCCAACTAATTAAATCCGAACCTTTTAGGCCCAACGAAAAGCTCTATGGTTTTCGTTGGGCCTAAACGCATGCAGACTCCCAATGGCAAGAAAAACCAAGCCGTTAACCGATACGGAAATAAAAGCCGCCAAACCTAAAGATGCCGATTACCAGATGTAAGACGATGACGGGATTACTCTGTTAATCAAGTCCAGTGATAGTAAGCTCTGGCAGTTCCGTTACTATCGATCTCTGACAAAGCAGCGAACCAAGCAGAGCTTCGGTGTTTACCCTGCCGTCTCACGTTCTGATGCGCGTAAACTCAGAGCCGATTCTCGAGTTTTATTGGCGAAAGACATTGATCCTCAGGAACATCAGAAAGAACAGGTAAGAAATTCTCAGGAGGCCAAACCAACACTTTCCTGTTAGTTGCTGAGCATTGTGGAATGTGAAGAAAGCCAGCGTAACAGAGGACTATGCCGACGATATCTGGCGTTCGCTTGAGAGAGATGTTTTTCCAGCAATCGGTGATATGAGTGTGACTGAGATTAAAGCTCATACTCTGGTTAAAGCAGTTCAGCCAGTTCAGGCCAGAGGTGCATTAGAGACTGTTCGACGCCTTTGTCAGCGTATTAACGAAGTCATGATTTATGCGCAGAATACAGGCCTGATTGCTGCGGTTCCCAGCGTAAACATCGGGAAAGCATTCGAGAAACCGCAGAACAAAACATGCCAGGCATCCGCCCGGATCAACTTCCTCAGTTAATGCAAACAATGCGTACGGCAAGTATAAGCTTGTCCACAAGACGTCTGTTCATGTAGCAACTACTACAACTGATGCCGAAAAATTATAAAATACAATGCGCTAGTCCGGTTCTCTTTGTCCGCAATTATCGAGAGGCGGTTGATAGTGGTTAGCTTCTCCGCTCTGTACCAGAACCCGACGTCGCAATCGCAACAACGACGAATCCGTCAGTCCACAATAAAGAGTTTGGCGCCTGTCGCGGTTCTGGACTGATGTGGTTCTGCGTTATCACCAACCTGATAGCTCATCCCCGCAGTTAAAGTGAATTTACGGCCATCGGCGAGCAGCGTTTCGAGCTCTCCCTCCAGGCAAAAGAGGACATGGCCTTTACTGCACCAATGATCCGCAAGGTAACCAGGGGTATATTCAACCATTCGCACACGGATTTGGTTCGGCTTGTGACCGAAAAATTGTGTGCGCCAGTAGGCCATACCTGTTTCCCCTGGATGTTCTGTTTTTTCGACTTCACCCCAGTTGGTAGTGCCAAAAGCAAATGCTTCGATATTCATTTTATGGCCTTTCGTTGTGAAGAAAGCGTTTTTGAGCTCAGGTAAGAATGAATTAACATAAGAAAAAATATTTTAAAAACGTACGTACCCCAAATGAGTATGTGAAATCCGCGGATGAACCTTAAGTGAATATTAAATGTATGTGTTCACGGTAAGTTACTTAACCATTCATTCATTTTTATTGAATACAGAAGGCTTGGCGGCGCATCTTTAACGTCATGGATCTTTTTGATAAATCTCAACCCCGTTTTCTGAAGCACTTTCTGCGATGCCAGATGGTTCTCTCGGACAACCGCTGAAATTTCCGTGAGTTTACACTCCTCAAATCCAAATTTTATCGCGTGTGAAGCAAATTCAGTGGCCAAGCCTCTCCCCCAGGCCTCTGTAGATAATCGATATCCAAGATTATTAACAATGAGATCCCCATAACTACGGATCCTGAGCCCGCCAAAACCGATAATTTTTTCTGGGTCAGCAAGAAGCGAAATTGCCCAGTTTCCGAACCCACGAGTTTGCCAGTGATCGAGCCAGCCGTTCAGAACCGTTTTTGCATGGTCAATATTCGGATAGGGTCCCGCAGGATTGAACGTATTCGTAGCGGGATCACCATAGATTTTAAAAAGATCGTCTACATCTGATGAGATTACTGGGCGAAGGTATAATCGATTTGTTTGAATACGCAATTTTATCTCCTGAGCTATCAGGCCAACAGTATGTTTTTTAGGGGGATCCTTTTGATTTAAGCACACTTTTGGGTGGCAGTCTGGTTAATACGTTAACAGCGATGCCAGCTCTTCGCTCAAAGCTGACGGCAGAAGCGGTAACGTGCGTATGCGGCAGGTGGTCCATTTTCTGGCGATGAGTGCATCGTCGGTTTACCGCCTGATTAAAAACACCGACTTTCCCCGCCCCGTCCACCTCTCTTCCCGACAGGTGGTTTTTGATGCCGCTGAACTCCGCCAGTGGCAGCAGCGCCGCACAGTCATCCGTTAATCCACGCTCATCAACAGCACAACCTTCCCTACCCGGGATGCATAGCGTAACAAGGCACGAGAGAATAATGCCCAGCTCAGCAGGCTGCGGGTTCAGTTCCTCCCCCTGAGGTGGGCATTGAGTTGCCGGTGATGCGCCCGTCCGATCTGACTGACTCCGTCCGGTTAGAGGGTTAAAATAGTGGAAATACAGATTAGATAAGTATCTTTTTAACGATAAATTTGTGGTGATTAAAAAGTCCCCTGGCATTCAGAAAAGCTCATGCTTCTGACTTTTATAATTATCCGGCGAACAGTTATAAAAAAAGCAGCCCTTTAAGGGCTGCCTTAACTATTTAAAACGAGTACTTGATACCAAGCGATGCAGAGGTGTCAGAGTATCCGTATCCGCCAATCTGCTGGTTAACATATCCAGTAATATTCAGATCCGGCGCAATCCGCCCTTCTACTCCCACTTTCAGTTCCCCCATGTTACGTGTTCCTGACTGACTGACGTTAATGCCATCCATATCAACGCCGCGGTTATTAACGTTATGGATCCAGTTCACCTCAGCGAATGGTTTAAAATTACGTTCTTTATGGTTATCAATCGCATGATGCCCTTTAAGGAACGTTTTTAATCCAAGACTGGTCGTAAGATTGTCTTCACCTTTTGTTTTTACAACGGTTCCGTTCGTTTCTCTGAAATCATTCGTTTTAATGCCTGACCAGAGAACCTTTGCTTTTGGCTGAACAAACCAGGAGACTGATTGCGTCCCTTCACTCATCGGGAATACATAACCTGTCTCGAGGGAGGCGCTGAAACCCTTAGCGCTATATTTTTCTTCCGCCAGTTGCTGACCGTTTACGCTGTTGTTAAACCAGCTGTGTTGGAAAACGCCATCGGCATAGGCGCCCCTTTCACTATTTCCCGCACCATACCATGTGCCATAAAGGCCCGTCGTATAACCATTAACAACACCTTTAGCATGGTAGCCTGATAAACCTGACCGGGTGTTACTGTGATTGTATCCGTAGCCTGCGAGTGCGCCGAAGCGGAAAGCGGCACCGTCATCGGAATAAGCTGTCGCTAAATCACCACCAAGCATCAGGACATAGCGATTGCTTTTCGTTTTGAGCTGCCCAGTGGAATCACTGAACCGGGTATGACCTCCGGAGTGCTTCATCCACAGACTGGTCCACTTGCGTTCGCCGGTCATCATGTCAGTGTATTCAGTCTCACCCAGTCGATCTGAAAGCGTCGTAATGAACATATTATCAGCAGCATAGGCATTCGCAGCGTAAGCGCCTCCTTCAGGTCTCAGGATATGAATCCCTTTGCCACTGTCACCGCCAGCGCTTGTATCGGTACCAGGTTCGCCGCCATTATTGCCGGGTTCAGGCTCTGGGGTTGGCTCAGGTTCAGGATTGGGTACCGGTTCTGGGGTTGGCTCAGGATCAGGGTTTGGCACAGGTTCTGGAGCGGGTTTTGGACCGGGCTCCTCTCCCCCCTCAGGCGGTACTACCTCTGCCGTACTGGATAAATACCAGTTGGCATTATTTTGACCCATACCACGCGCAAGCGTGTATTCCCAGGCCCCAGCAACAATACGTCCCTGCTGGGTGAAATCACCTTTTGAGTCTCCGGCCACGGAAATAATTTCAATTCCATTGAGCGTCGCCGCCCCGGATCCACCGAGATTTGTCACAGCAACCTCACTGCTCCCGGAAGTGCTGCCCGAAATCACTACCCTGTCCGTTAAGGCGCTGTCATCACCCAGGCGGGCCCCAAGGCTAAGGAGACCTCCATCACCAACATAATCTCCATTAATGGTCAAAACGGTGCCAGGGTTTTCACGACTCAAACTGATAATTCCGCTGTTTGTTACGCTTCCAATCGTCTGGCTATAGCCGTTCAGATCGAGCATGCCACCTTCAGCAATCCGATAGGTCGCATTGCGGCTAAAGGTATTTTCGGCACCGGCTTTGAGGATACCATTATTAACATTTGTGGCTCCAATCCAGGTATTTTGCGCAGTCAATACGGTCTCGCCATTATTAACATCAACGTTACCGGTTCCCTGAATTGTATTCCCAAAGATATAATCACTGTTAATATGGTTAAAATTCAGAGTGGCCTCACCTTCGCCAAAATTGATATCTGCAGACGGATTAAGGAGCCCCGCTGACGCTGCTGCTTCACCGGCCGCAGCACCAATATTAAGCTTGCCAACTGACCCTACGCTGGCGGCGAGTGTAATATCCTCAGTCATCAGTTCTCCCTTTTCTTGAAGAGTCAGACTTCCGCTGCCCATATTACCGATTATGGTCCGGCCCCCGTTGGTGTCGAGCTTTGAATTATTACCGGTAATGAGTACCTTACCCGTAGTATTTTTGGCAAGACGCCCCACTTCCAGCGATTCGCCGATTGTCGAGGTGCCGGATAACGACGTGTTTAATGTGGCCCCATCGGATACTGTAAGGATCCCGCTGCCTTGAGAGTTAGAACCAACATGTACGTGATCCAGGCTGTTGTAGACTGTGCCCGGACCTGAAACATTCAGTTCCCCGCGCCCATTGACGTTACCGAGTACGGTAAAGGAGTTTGTGACCTGGCTGCCATTTAAAACATTCATCACACCGGTACCATTATTCCCAATAACAGTGTAACCGGACGATATCAGCGTTCCGTTATCAACATTGACAAGCCCCTGAGAGCCAGCATAGAGCCCTACTGAAACCTGCTTAGCATTAACAACGCCGCCCTTGTCGATAGTTAAGGTACCGTTTCCGTTTTCCCCAACGTTTAGTGCTCCATTGCTGTTCCAGACTGAGCCCTGTCCAGAGATGTTGACCTCCCCGGTGGAATCCCGCATATAACCGACGCTGCCGGCACCTGAGCCATAAAATTCAGATGTCAATGCTGCACCATCAAGCACATTTAATCTTCCGTACGATCCCGCCATAACAGAGACTAAAATATTTTTAGCCATAGTAAGAGACGTTCCCGCACCTGTCAGGGTAACAAGGCCTGTAGCGCCCGAGGAATTTCCGATATACAGGCTGCTGTCTCCTGTGGCCTGGCTACCCTCGTTTACACGTAATTCCCCGGCAGGCGCTTCAGGGGTACCACTGGGATCCGCACTGCCAACAACAATATTCCCTTTAAAAGATGTTAATGAGCCGTTAATATTCGTTTGTTTTGTATCTCCTGCAAAAATAATTTCTGCAGAAGCGCTAAAAGAGACAGCAACCAGCAAAGCCAGATACTTCATTTTAAATAAGGTATGCATAAGGCGTTCCTTTGGTATTGGTGAAATAAAATATTGAGGTAAGAAATATGAGATGCTTAAATTTTTCTAATATGTAGAGTTCCCTCACGAAGGTGATATGAGCGTGGTTTGAAAAAAGATAATTAAATCCTTTTGGCTTGCATTCTAAAAAATGTTCTTTAACGCGCCGTAACTAGCACTAAAGGGGTATGATGTCCGAAGTACAGTAATTTACTTCAATCGTTTAACTGTATCTGTGTTTTGTTGACGAGCCAATACAAATCGACTCAGACGATCGTAGGATGCTCTGATATAGACGGGCTCATAACTTGCGGCATTCACTATATAACCCCGACCTTCCACGCGTAGGATAAAATTATCTTCAACGCCAAGCTCATCGAGCTTCTTCCTTAATTCGTGCATCACCTGCCATAGGCGTGGCGCTGAGGATCTGAGACCATAGCCTTCCCATACGGCTTTCATGATTATTTCATCAAGGAGCAGGCCAGACTTTCCTTTTTCCAGCAAAAACTCGAGCAACCGAAACATTGTTTGCCTCAGATAAACATGACTCTGAATATTTTTCTGGATTTTTAACGATATCAAGACTCGGTTTTCCCGCAGAACTATCACTCCATTTTTGTCATCACCCAGAATATAACCAAATTTTCTCAAAGGTAGGCATCTCCATATTCATACCCTGCATTCCCGCAATAGCGCCGAGCCTAATTCACAATTCCTCACAGTATAGTAATTAAATTAAACACATAATATCAAACGAAATATTTTACTAAAAACACTTACCTGATAACCATGGATTCACCAGGCATTAACTCTGATATAAGTTATATTTTCAGTCTGGCATACTGGATTCATATCAGCTTAGCTTTTCCTTTCTCTTAAATAGCCCATAAATTTCATGAAGTGTTTTATGCCATTTTTTTTCCTTTTGTCGAGCTTTACCCCTTTTTCATTCGGTTTCAGTTAAACTGGCTGTCCGAAGCGGCCAGGATTTTTCTTTCTGACCGCAGCTTAGCACCTGCAGCACCCGGGTAAAGGGATCAACACCTTAATTAAGACTGATGAGAATCTTTGCCAGAGTGCATGACGGGTAATTCACTGAAATAAATAGCAAAAAAACCATATTCGCTGATGCAGGTTAAGATACCTGAAGTTTTTTATAGCAGCAGGAGAAAGGGTGGACTAAGCTCGGAAGGGGTAGAAATTCAGTCGGCAGGCAGGGAGTCATGGATAAAACGTTTTTGATCGACGGCAGGTTAGTCTTTCACAGCGGGCAGAACGCACTGGCCAACCTGCTTCACCCAGACCTTTCGGAAGTACTGAATGAGCCCTGTGCCCGCTGTCTTGAAGCGCTGCTGGCGGCGCAGGGAAATATCGTCAGCCAGGAGGAGCTATATAAAGCCGGCTGGGGAGAAGGCAGTAAGGACGTCTCGCCAAACACCCTGTATCAGAATATTCTTCTCGCCCGCAAGGCTTTCCGGAAGGTTGCAGAAAGCAGTGATGATTTTATCATCACCGTCCCTCGACAGGGCTTCCGCTTTAATGAAGCGCTGTCGGTGACGATCGCTGACGGCCATAATAATCCTGTTTTTTCCCCGGATGAACGCCGGGACCAATTTCATCGTTTCGATGGCGATAATACGATGATTAGACGAACAGCACCTTCTCTGGCGGTCCGTCTTCTTATGCCTGCTTCTTTGCTCCTGATTGTTCTTTCGGTGGTGGTATTCTTTATCGCATACAGTAAATATGGATTAAGCCGTCAAGATGATTTCACCGGAGACTATGTATTTTCCGGTAAACATAATGGATGTGAAATTTACACTAATAAGCAGCAACAGCTTACCGGCGGAGAAACTGAACGACTTCTGAAAAAATGGTCTTACGTTACGGCCGACTGTGGCTCGTTACCACTGATATATATATCTTCCTACCGTAATCATCTCAGTATTTTCCTTCTTTCGTGCGACAACAAAAATAAGGCTGACAGGGTATGCAAAACAGGCTATCTACGATTATCAGAATAGCCGTATTGGCGGTCAGCTTGCTGATATTAATTTATTCCATTCATGTTCTGCAGAATATGAAAAACAGCGAAGCCGGAAAAATTATCCACTGCAGATCGGCCTTTGACAGCCAGGTTAACAGCAGCCGCCTGCATGCCGCAGTCATTCTTTATCTGTACCGGGAAAAAGGGAGTTTGCAAATCATAGGAGACTATATTTCGCCGGCGGGTGTAACCGTACCGGTAAAATTAATCGCCGGTGTTGTTTATCAGGCTGACGGTCAGGATTACCACGTTCGCTTTACGGGCCTCAAGAATTCTCTCGGGAAGGAAGCAATCAGTGATGATTTCCCTTACCTGCTTCCCTTCACTGTTACCAGTGAAAATGTTGATTATCTCTATCAGCTTCAGCAGCAGGATGAAGGAAGCTATCTAATCCGGCAGGATGATATCCCTCTGGTCCTGTGTAAGAAAATTTCCGCTAAGTGATGGCGCATATTATCGCATTCGTTAGTGCGATTAACGCTTTTCCGCCGTCATCCGACAGTGATGCTTTTAAAGCATTCATTCGCATTTCCCCTCAACATCCCCTCTCCAGACTGAAAATAGACTCCGCGATAGCGGCTAAATGGCCCTGCTGATAAGCCATCCGGTAGAGCGTCTAGGAACTTCAAATACGCCCCCGGCGCTGAAAAAACGGGTGGCTCAGCAAAGTCCCGGCCTCACTACCGACCCGAAGGCCGGTAGACTCGGAACAGGTAATAGCCGGAAAAACGATACGCTGACTACATTAGAATGTGTAATTCATGCTTACCGAGACGCTACGCGGTTCGCCATACACGGCAGAGTCATCGAGGTAGGAGTAGTATTCGCGGTCGAACAGGTTACGCACGTTTGCCTGCACCGCCAGCCGTTTCGTCAGCTGATACTGCGCGAACAAATCGACGAGCGGATAGCTGCCCTGATAGAGGCGCTGCGTCTCGCCGTCAGGACCGGTGACATCTTTGTACACCCTATTCTGCCAGTTCACGCCGCCGCCTACGGTCAGCTCCGGAAGCGTCGGGACGCGGTAGCGGCTGAACATCTTCAGCTGCGTTTGCGGCGCGAAGCTGTTGAAACGGCCATCTGAATCACGGGCAACGTAGCGGGTCGCGCTGAAGGTAAGCTGCAGGTTGTCGGTCAAGGCACCGTTTACCTCAAATTCCGCCCCTTTGCTCACTGCGCCTTTGGTTGCGCGATAAGCTTGTTCGCTGGATCCATTAACAAATTCTCCGCTGATGGCCTCCCCCGCGTTCTCCTGTTCGATGCGGAATACGGCAACGTTGGTGGTTAGTTGACCGTCCATCCAGTCTGCCTTCAGGCCGGTTTCATAGTTTTTACCGGTGACGGGAGAGAGCCATGTTCCCTCTTTCGTACGTTTGGTTTGCGGAGCAAAAATTGAGGTATAGCTGGCGTAGGCGGAAAGGCTGTCGTTGATGTCATACACCAGCCCGCCGTAAGGCGTGGTGTTGTATTTACGCATATCGCCGCTGCTGCCGTCTGAGCTGTACTGGGTATAACGTGCGCCAACGATCAGCGACAACGGATCCGCCAGCGACAGGCGTGTCGCCGTATACGCCGATTTTTGCCGCACGATATCATCCGCATTTTGATACCAGTCGCCCCACTCCGGCTCGGCCACGCTGCCGTCCCAGCTGTTGTTGAAGATGCCAATCCGAGCGCTGTCCATCGGCCCGTCTTCGCTGAAGGTGGCATTGTGCTGTCGGCTATAGTTGGCCCCGGCCATCAACTGATGTTGACGCCCCAGTAGTTCAAAAGGCCCGCTTGCGTAAGTATCAAAGGAGTCCAGGGTGCGCTTGCCGCGATCCTTACTTCCCCAGCCTGATGCACCTTCACCGGTGGTGGCATCCGGATTGCCCATCACGTAGAGCAGGGTGTCGTTGAACGTTTGCTCGCCGTGGGTTCCATTGAAACGAACCGACCAGCCGTTATCCCAGCTGTGGGTGAGGTTAGCAAATACTTTACGTGATTCAACGCGGTACCCCGTCCAGTCCGCCGAGGTGTTGACGTTGCGATCGTAATGGGTGCGGCTGCCGTTGCTGTACAGGCTGGGTAATCCGCCCCAGGTCGGATTGGCGGTGTTTGTTTGCTGATAATCCCAGCCCAGCGAGGCCGTCGTGTGTTCCGTGACATCGCCTTCAATGACGCCATAGAGAAATTTTTTGCGCTTGCCATATCTGTCGAGCCAGCTGTCCTGATCCTGATACCCTGCCACTACGCGCCCGCGCAGGCTGCCGTCGGAATTGAGCGGCGCGGAGATGTCGCCCACATAACGCTGTTTGTTCCAGCTTCCATAGCTTGCGCTGACGTTGCCCCTGAAGGTTTTGCTGTCGGCACGTTTGCGCACCATGTTCACCGTTGCACCCGGGTCGCCAGCGCCGGTTAACAGGCCGTTCGCGCCGCGCACAATCTCGATACGATCGTAAATGGCGGTATCTTCCTGCGCATCGCCAAAGTTCCACGCGTCGCCCATTGATGTGGGGATCTCATCATAGGCGAAGTTGGTGATCTCAAAGCCGCGGGAAAAGTAGCTCGAACGCTCGCTATCAACCTGCTGCGACGAAACGCCGGTAGCATTGGTTAATACCTGGTCAATGGTTTGCAGATCCTGATCCTGCATACGCTGGCGTGTTACGACGCTTACTGACTGGGGGATGTCGCGCGGCGTCAGCAGCATTTTGGTGCCTGAACGCGTTGTTTTTACCGCATAATCCTGTTCCGAGTCGGCGCTTCCATTCCCGTCGCCGTAGACAACCATTTCTTGTTCATTTGTATTGTCATCCGCCTGTGCCGGATGCATGACGGCGTACATCGCCAGCGCAAAGAGTGATAGTGAGAAGGGAGAAGGAATGAGCCCTGCGGACGCTTTCGCGCGATTAACCCTGCCTTTAAGAATCATCATGTTACCTGTCAGTAGTTGTCGTTTTTGCAAATCATTTATCTAAATAAGAATGGAAATGATAATTATTTGCTTTATTATGCACAGGTCATTTTGTAAGTTAAATGTAAATAAACGTATATTTATAAAAAATTACCGCGTCTCGTAAGGCAGGAACAAAAAATGAACAACTCTCAATGGTTAAAAGGAAAGGCATGGGGCTTCAGCGTTCTTACTGCGGCGCTAACCCTCAGCGTAACGGCGTCAGCAGCTTCCCTGGATGCTGCTGCGCTCAAGCAGCGCGAACTCGCTGACGGTCTGTATGAGATGGTTTACTCCCCAGCGGCAAATGCGCTGTACGTCGCGAGCGCGCAGAGTTTCAAAAACGTCAACGGTGGGGTGCTCTATAAGCTGGATCCCACAACGCTTGCCACGCAAGGTGAAACCCATACCGACCTGAAAAATTTCGGCATGGCGGCGGACGATAATGGCAAGGTCTACTACACAACCAACACCCTGGATGGCGGGGTATCGAAAGTAGACGTGCAAAGCGGCAAGGTGCTGCAGCGCCTGATGTTTGAAGGTAAAGATAAGGATGGCGACCCGGTTGGTGCGCGTGAAATCCTCTTCCACAAGGGGCTACTGTTTATCGGCGGCGTTGCCGACCCTGGGTTTATCTCCGTGGTTGATGCCAGCACCATGACGCTAAAAACCCGCATCGAGAATGCCGGAAAATGGGTGACGGGGATTATCTATTCGCCGCTAACGGACCGCATTTATGCCGCCAATGGCGGAGGTGAAATTCTGGTGATTAACCCGGACACGCATAAAATCGAACAGCGCTGGACGCCAGGCGATAAAAAAACGTATTTGTTCCTGAATATGGCAGAAGATCCGGCCACCGGGCGCCTGTTCGTGACCGATGATTCAAAGGCCAAAACCACCCTGGTATTTGATGAGCGCAGCGGGAAAGTTATTAAGCGCCTTGAGGGGGATGCTCTGGGGATTAAGTTTGACGCCAGGCGCAACGAAATTTTCATTAGCCAGCGCGAGTCAAAGAAGGTGCTGCAGCTTGACGCCGGCAGTTATGCTGTGAAAAACAGCTGGACGTTCAACAGCCGTCCAAACAGCCTCCTGGTAACACCGGACGGTAAAACGTTATACGTAACGGTAAAGCAGGACTTTAAGGACGACAACACGACGAAAGGCCCGGATAGCGTGGTTCGTATTTCACTAAATTAAAAAATATGCAGCCATTCTGTGAGGGATGGCTGACTTATCAAATCGGGCGGGGGCAAGGTACTGCGTTACGTGAGGAGCGAACCTAAGCTTGCCCGTTTTCACTGCGGAATACATCAATTTCATCCGGCATGTAGCTACGTCGCCAATACTAAACCTCTAATGGATAAAATTTTTCCCAATTATAATTTATCCTCGCTAACGTCAATTCTCCGACGCCATCCCCGTAATCAATTTCCTGACGCTCCAAAAAAAACTCCCGCACGGTTGCGGGTATAAAAGCAGCGCTGTAACGCAGGATCGTGCTGTGCCAGAACGGTGCCGGTAACGGACTGCTGCCGTGCCGCATCAGCAGCTCATCTTTCCAGTCAGATTCCAGAATTTTCTCGCAGAATGACTGACGCATCGCTATCGCTGGCTCATCTGGGATACCCGCCAGTAACAACTGGCTGGGCAAAGCGATTAAACGAAGGTTCCCGATCGCAATCCTTTTCGAATGATATGCAGCCCAGATCTTTTTCAATTGCTCAACTTTCGTGGGCAATCGCTCGTTTGCCTCATAGAGTGGCAGAGTCAGCGGTAAGAAGGTGAAATGGAAACTGTGTGCTGGCAGGATGTCGGCGAGGGGATCGCCCTTTGTGAGCTCGTTCAATTCATCAATAAGCTGCGAGACCGAACATGGCACAGGCGGCTTTATGCCTGTTGCCAGAGCGTGTTTTACCGGGTCGTAGTAGTTTTCCTCTCTGATTTTCCCGATCCCAGCATTATCTTCCCACATCCCAATGGTGTTTAAATTTGTTGAACGATAAATGTCTGGCAAGCTGAGGGATTTCATGACCGACCTTATGAGGTAAATTACCGTCTTTATCAGATAATTCAGGTCATTCTATTAATATTTTAGCGCTATGTAATAAATAATTTTAACTGAAATAACGAGCTTACCGGCCCGAAGGCCGGTAATTGTTAACGCTGATAAATGCTTACCACGCGTAGGCTTCAGGCGCTTCCCCGCCCGGTCCGGGCCAGATGGCATCCAGTTTTTTAAGCGTTTCAGGCGTTAGCGTTACGGACAGCGCGTTAAGATTCTGGCGAAGCTGTTCAACCGTGCGTGGCCCGCTAAGAACGCTTGTGACGACCGGATTTTGCTGTAGCCAGGCAAGCGCAACGTCTGCTGGCGTTTCACCCATTTCATCGCATAGCTGCTCCCAGGCTTCCAGCTGTGGCCGCAGGTGATTGATTCGCGTCTGCATGTGCGGTGCGGCCCGGCGCCCCTCCGCCATTTTACGCAGCACGCCGCCCAGCATTCCCATCCCGACCGGGCTCCACGGGATCAGGCCAATGCCGTAGTGGCGCAGCGCCGGAATGACCTCCAGCTCAACCGTGCGCTGGGTCAGGTTGTACAGGCTCTGCTCGGATGCCAGTCCCAGCAGGTTGCGCGCGTCAGCCTTGCACTGTGCAGTGGCAATGTCCCAGCCGGCAAAGTTGCTGCTGCCCACGTAGCTGATTTTACCCTCGCGGATCAGCTGTTCCATGGCCTGCCAGATCTCCTCCCAGGGGGTGTTCCGGTCGATATGGTGCATCTGGTAGAGATCGATATGATCCGTTTTGAGCCTTTTCAGGCTGGCTTCGCATGCCCGGCGGATATGGTAGGCGGACAGATACTTATCGTTCGGCCCGGTATCCATCGGCTGATAGACCTTCGTAGCCAGCACGATCCGGTCACGCTTGCCGCTGCGCGCGAGCCAATTACCGATGATCTCTTCGGATGTCCCGTACCCCTTTGCCATATCCGGCGACTGCGGCCCGCCGTAAACATCGGCGGTATCGAAAAAGTTGATACCCGCGTCCACGGCCTCATCCATGATCCTGAAGCTGGTCGGCTCATCCGTCAGTTCACCGAAGTTCATGGTCCCAAGACCGATGCGGCTCACCCGCAGGCCCGTTCGGCCCAGATGTTTGTATTTCATGTCTCGTGCTCCTTAACTGAAGGCGTTATTTCAGGTTTTTACGGAAAAAGTCCGTCAGCTTGTCGAAGGGGATCACGTCCGTGCGGTCATACAGATCGACGTGCCCTGCTCCCGGGACGACATACAGCTCTTTAGGCTGAGCGGCGCGTTTGAAAGCGTCCTCGCTGAACTCTTTTGAATGGGCCCGATCGCCGGTGATAAACAGCATCGGGCGCGGTGAAATGGTTTCAATATCGTTGAACGGGTAGAAGTTCATAAACTTGCCGATACTGCTCAGCATCGGTTTTGTCGTCAGCTCCTCTTTCTCCCCCTGCGGGGTGTAGCCGCCCCGTGAGGTGCGGTAGAAATCATAGAACTCGCGCTGAATTTCCGGCGTGGAGGCGTCCAGTTTATTCACGGTGCCCGGAATGTAGGCGGTCTCTGCCCCGTTGAACTCGGCAAACCGCTGCTCAATGGCCGACTGAATTAAGGCCTTACGCTGTTCCAGAGTCTGGGAATGGTTAAGGCCGTTACGGAACGCGGACCCCATGTCATACATGCTGACGGTGGCGATGGCCTTCATGCGCGGATCGATTTTCGCGGCGCTGATAACGAAGCTCCCGCTGCCGCAGATGCCCAGCACGCCGATGTTCTGCGGGTCAACAAACGGCCGGGTGCTGAGATAATCAACCGCCGCGCTGAAATCATCCGCGTAGATTTCCGGGGAAATCAGGTGCCCGGGCTTGCCTTCGCTTTCCCCCCAGAACGAGAGGTCGATAGCCAGCGTCACAAACCCCTGCTCCGCCAGCTTCTGCGCATACAGGTTTGAACTCTGTTCCTTGACCGCGCCCATCGGGTGGCCCACGACGATGGCCGGGGTTTTGGCGTTCTGACCGATCGCTTTCGGGATAAACAGATTGCCGACCACGTTCATCTGATACTGGTTTTTAAAGGTGACCTTCTGCTGCGTCACCTTGTCGCTTTTATAAAAGTTATCCGCACCTCTGGACATATCCGCCGCGGAGGCGGCAAATGCGCTGATGAGCATCCCCAGGGCTAATGTAAATCTGTTCATGATGGTTACCTTATCAGGACGAGCGTGATGAAAGACCACCGGCAGAGGCGTCTGCGCGTGAGGTCAGGAAAATCAGTACGGTTGCGATAATCAGCATCCCGGCGCTGGCGAAGAAGGTGCTCTGGTAGCCGTGATGGTCAAACAGCAGGCCGCCCACGGTGGAGCCCAGCGCAATGGACAGTTGCACCATCGCCACCATCAGCCCGCCGCCCGCTTCGGCATTCTGCGGAAACGTGCGCGGAACCCACGCCCACCATCCCACGGGGGCGGCGGTTGAAATCAGTCCCCATATTCCGAGCAGCGCCGTCACGATGGCCGCCTGGCTGCCGAAGACGATCAGGGCCAGCGCCACGAACGCCATCAGCACGGGGATCGCCATCAGGGTCGGGTAGAATCCGCGCTTCAATACCCGGCTAACCAGCGTGGTGCCGATAAAGCCCGCGATGCCGATGACCAGCAGGATGAGGGTCACCGCTGAGGCGTCCACCTTCGTGATCGCCTCAAGGAAGGGCCGGATATAGGTAAAGAGCGTGAACTGCCCCATAAAGAAGATCCCAACGCCCAGCATGCCCAGCGTGACCACCCGGCGGCGAAACAGCGCGAAGACGTTGCCGGCCCCCGCAGTCTGACGCGTCACCGGCATGGCGGGCAGGCTGAGCAGCTGCCAGATAAACGCGACGATGGCGACGGGCAGCAGGCAGAAGAAGGCTCCCCGCCAGCCGATGACCGAACCCAGCCAGCTGCCCAGCGGCGCGGCCACAACGGTCGCCAGCGCGTTGCCGCTGTTAAAAATAGCCAGCGCCAGCGGAACGCGGTGCACCGGCACCAGACGCATCGCCGTCGCCGCCGACATAGACCAGAACCCGCCGACCACGACGCCAATCAGCGCCCGCCCGATCATGTAGGTCAGGTAGTTTGGCGCCATCGCAATAACGGCCCCGGAAAGCGCCATGATGCACGTCAGGCCGAGCAGCAGGGTTTTGCGGTTAAGCGTGCCAGCCAGCCGGGATATGAACAGGCTGGTCACCACCGCAAACGCGCCGGAAATGGCGATCCCCTGCCCGGCCATGCCTTCGGTGACGTTCAGGGACTGCGCCATCGGCGTCAGGAGGCTGACCGGCATAAATTCGGAGGCGATCAGGGCGAAGACGCACAGCGTCATAGCAAACACGCCGCCCCAGTGCGCCCGTTGTTTTTCACTTACTCCGCCGTGGTTTTTGGCGTCAGTTTTCTGATTACGCATTTAGCCTTTCTTATCTTCAGAGAATACGATGCCCTCCCCGGGATGTCGGGGATAAGGAACGTTGTTAGTTGGAAACGATCGTTATGGCATCAGCAGCGCGTCACGGTGCTTGTTTGCCGGTCGGTTAGCGTTGACTTTTTCATCGCATTATTGTTACCAATAGGCAGCGGCAAAACTAGCTAATGAATTCTTAATAGCCTTATAAGTAAAATTTATAAATAGACGGGAACGAAGATGGCCAGACGCAACCTCAACGATTTACTCTCTTTCGTCACCGTGGCGCGGGAAGGCAGCTTTACGCGTGCCGCCGCGCAGCTTGGCGTGACGCAGCCCGCGCTAAGCCAGGCGATTTCCGGGCTGGAAGAGCGGATGCAAATCCGCCTGCTGACGCGAACCACCCGCAGCGTATCGCCGACGGCCGCCGGGGAGCGCCTGCTGCAGTCGGTGGGCCATCGCATTGACGAGATTGAGGCCGAGCTGGACATGCTGACCGAGCTGCGGGACAAGCCTGCGGGAACCGTCCGCATCACCTGCGGGCCGAACGTGCTGAAAACGACGCTGCTGCCCAAGCTGACGCCGCTGCTGCGGGAATATCCGGATATTCAAATCGAGTTCGATGCTAACCACGGTTTTCGGGACATCGTGGCGGATCGTTTTGACGCGGGCGTGCGGCTTGGCGATACGATCGATAAAGATATGATCGCGATGCCCATCGGCCCGAAGCTGCGCATGGCGGCAGCGGCTTCACCTGATTATTTCGAGCGGTATCCGGTCCCGCTGACGCCGCATGACCTGACGCAGCATCAGTGCATCAATATGCGCATGGTCCGCTCGGGGGGGATTTACGTCTGGGAATTCGATCACGAGGGAGGGGAGCTGAACGTCCGGGTTAACGGACAGCTGACGTTTAACACGTCGGAACATGTTGTCGACGCGGCGCTGGCGGGGTTAGGCATCGCCTTTTTACCGGAAGAAGAGTTTGGTTCGCACATCAAAGAAGGCCGACTCGTGCGCGTGCTGGAGCCCTGGTGCCATCCTTTTCCGGGCTACTACCTTTACTATCCCAGCCGCAAGCAGCCTTCCCCGGCGTTTTCACTCGTTGTTGATGCGCTGCGCATGAAGGGGAAAATCCAGGGCTAAGGGAATGGATGTTCAGGCATAAAACGGCGTTGTCAGAAGTATAAGGTTTCTGATTCGAGCGAAGAGTCCACGTTAGCCGTTTATACGACTCCCCGCTGCGGGTGAATTTGCAGAATTGATATGCTGCGGTGACGGGGAAATTACGCGGCTCACCGCAGACGTAGCCAGGGGATATAGGTTTGGTACGTCCGTTCTTAAAATGAATAATATTTCTGTCTTAGGCCCATTCTTAAACTATACTTTATACGGCAACCTGATAGAGACTGAAAACGCTTGCGATAAACTTTTCTCTGGAGAAATACTATAATGAAAAAGATTTTAGCTGCACTGGTTTTATCCGCTATTGCTTTTGGCGCCTCCGCCTCTCAGTTAATTACCAAGGAAGAGGTGGCACACTTTAAACTTACTCACATCGGTGATATCTCTGTAGGGCCTTCCGGTGGCCAGTTCTCTTCACCGTCTGACCTGCACGAGCAGCTTTCAAAATTAGCCGATGAAAAAGGTGGCAAGTACTACGTTATCATAGCCGCTCGTGAACATGGCCCAAACTTTGATGCGACAGCTGAAGTTTACAAGTAAAATCAGCATGTAGACCCATTTCAGTTTTTTAGCCTTTGTTATAACGGACAGCCTGTGCCCCCTCGCACAGGCTGTCCGTATACTGAACGTCGTACCAGTCCCCCCTCCGCACTATTAAGCCGCTGTATCACATAATCGACGCAAAATGTGCATTCGAATGAACCGATATATGCCCCCTTTAATTCAGGTAACAGATATTTATCAAACCAGGACAAAGCTCAAACCTGCTCGGCACACCAGCAAAAAGCCCGCAGGGCGCAAACCCTGCGGGCTTATTTGTTGACCTTCAGAAGGTCAGGCCAGCCTCTCCACCGCGCGGAAAAACACGTCTTCCGTCATAAGAACTTTTGCCTCGGGTATTTGATGCTCTCCCCATATGTACCAGCCGGCGTCGGGCGCCATGCTCATATTGAACGCCAGGTCGCTTAGCGCTCCGCTGGCGTCCACCACGCGCAGGGTGACGTAGCCTCTTTCCGCGCCGCAGCAAAGCCGCTCCGGCGAAATGCTGACGCTGCGTTCTCCATTTTGCAAATGGATGGCAGTGATGCCGTAGCGACAGATACCGCTGCTGAGGCTATAGCCGACGGTGCTCATGTCATGGATATTTTTGATCGTTTGTACGATCTCAATCCCGGAGCCCGCGAACCACTCGTCAATCTGCTGCGCCAGAGCGTCCATCCTTAAACGGAACGTCTGAATTTCCGCTTCGACGGTATTTTTCCCTGGCGGAACGGCATCCTGGTTTTGCTTAACTTTTTCAAAAAAACGCTCTCTTGCAGACACTTTTCCTCCCTGTGTCATAGTGATATTTAATCTACTGCGTTAGTCCGCTGTTTTCCGATCCAACAGGGCATAGCGAACCAATAACTGTCTCAGGTGCTGCTCAAGCTGGCTTTTCTGCGCCGCAGGCCAGGGCTTCTCGTCAGGCAGTATAGCCAGCTGGCGAAGCTGCTCTTCTGCCGGAACCGCGCGGTTAAAAGACTGCATCGTGGTGAACACCGTGGATTTCAGTTCGCTCACGGTGATGTATTTCCCCTTCTGCTCGTCCAGCGCGTTCAGGCGGTTAGCCAGCTGCTCAAGCTGCGCCATCCCCTGATGCCAGCCTTCCAGATTTTCCTCCGGCATTGCCTGGGCGGCGATCTGCTGCTGCCACTGCTGCGCAAGCGCTTTCGCCTGCTCGGGCCACAGGGCCTGGGCCTGCTGCACCAGGCTGTCGCCGTAGCGTATCGCCCAGTCTGGCTTCAGCTGAGCGAGCCGCGCCAACTGCCTTTGCGTCTCGGTAATCCCCTCCTCCGCTGGCAATCCTTTCTCCCTGACGGACTGAATTTGCGCTGCGGAAAGCGGTGCGGGCAAGGACGAGATAGAGGCAGAAAATTGCTCCCGCAGCGGATCGGGCTGATGCAGGTACTGCCAGCCCCACGCTGCCGCGCCCGCGACCACCAGCATGGTCAGCATTCCTGCCGCGAACGGCTTCCAGGGCTTTGTCGGCGGCGGCATCGACTCCTGAACGGCAATATTAGGCTGCGGCTCCGGCTGCGCCACGTAAACCCACTTCGCGCCTTCAGGCGGGCCGCCTGCCGCCGCCGGAAGCGCGATCCCGTGCCCGCCGTCCGGTGCTGCGTCTTGGGCGCTATTTTCCAGCCTCACCGACGCGTTGTGCAGCAGCGTGCGCAGCGCCTCCATCTGCCCCGCATGCTTCAGCTCCAGACGCTGCAGCACGTCATCGAGCGACTTCAGGTGCGCTTCCGCCTGGTAAAGCTGGCTCAGATCGCTATAGGTCAGGGTCTGCGTGCGCATGTGCTGCTGAAGACGCTTGCTGAGCGCGCTCAGGATCTCCATTCGCGCATGAACCGGCTGCGGCCAGAAACTGCCCCACTGCCTGGAGACCAGCGCAGACAAAATCGCCAGCCCCTCATTCAGGCCATACAGCCCCGCAAGCTGGGTGCGGGCCAGCGTATACCAGGCCGCGGTCTGTAGCTCAACGCCGTTTTGCTCGAATAGCGACAGGCAAAGCGTCTCGGCTAAGTGCCAGTCCACGTCCGGGCGCGCCGGATGGGAAAGTTTATTGATTTCATCGCGAAGGCGCGCGTAATCCACAAGCGTGCGCGGGTCGCCGCCGGTTTTCAGGCTACGTTCAGGTTGTGTCGTCATGATGATATCCGCCAGAGTGGGCGCTAAATTGCAGAACGGGCGTCGAGATACTGCTGCTGTTTCATGTGCCGGATGAGCACCCGCCCCTCCGGCATAAACTCGGTGCCGTAGCGCACGAGGCCGATGCCTTTAAGCTCGGCGTCGATAGCGTAGCGCAGCTCTCCGGGCTGGGTCTGTTCCAGCATCACGACCATGATTTTGCTCAGGCGCGGCTCGTACTTCAGCAGCACCGCCGAAAGCGTTGTGATCAGCTGGTGCGCCGTTCCCGGCATGCCCTGGAGGATCCGGGTCATGTCCGGAAGACCGTAGTCCGGCAGGTGCGCCAGCGTTCCCGCCCGACAGTTCAGGATACGCTGCATGTTGTCCAGCACGGACAGAATCACCTGATTCGCCTCGCTGACCTGGTTCAGTTCAAGGCCGCCTGCAAAATTGCCATACAGAACTTCATACAGCGACGGCGTGTTATATCCCTGCGGCATCATTTTTCCTTAACGGGCTGTAGCGTGAGCTGATTATTCCCGGCTTCGAGAACGCGCGCGGCATCCGGATCGAGCTCCTCGCGCTGTAACACCACTTTCCAGGTGTTGTTCTCCATGTCCGGATGGCGAAATAACCCGACGATGGCGACAAACTGCGCGTCCGCCTCCATTGGCATATCGAGGGTCGCATCTCCGCCCGGCTTCACGATGACGTCCCGGCTTGCCAGGAGATCGCCCTTCAGCGCCGCATCGTCATCCTTCAGCAGCTGCTGATAGACCGATTTGTCGAACGACTTGCGGTCCTTGAGCTGATACACGCGCAGCACGACGGACTCCGATAGCGAATTGTTTTCCCGCGCGTCGGTGTTCAGCGCTTCGCGCGCGGTAAAATCCAGATGCAGCGTCTTAATTTTTTTATAGAAAACAGAGGTGAAGGCCGATTTTGTACCGTCCGTGACGCTCTGCGTCAGCCCGCAGCCCGCCAGGCCGAACGCCAGCGCGGGCAGCAGCCAGCGGGCGGTTTTAGTCAAACTTGTACGTAACACGTCGATTTCCTTGTTGTGTAATAGCAGGCTCCAGGCCCGTGTAGTAGCCCAGCTCTGTGGTAAAGGTTGGCGGAATATCGTCCGAAAGCGGTTCCTTTTCCGCGCCCAGCACGCCGTTCATGCCCAGCCAGAACGCCCCCTCTCCCAGCGGGGGAGCGGTCAGCAGGGCGGTTTTCGCCGTCAGCGTGATTCGGGCCTTAAACCGCCAGCCCAGATAGACCCGCAGCATCACCAGAAAATCCTGATACAGCAGGCCATCCGGCTTCCAGCCCTGCGCTTCCCGTTCATCGTCCGTGGATAGCGCGATCAGCAGCTGGCTGCTGGCGTCCATCGCCTCGTCGCCGAGCGGCGTATTGCCGTCGAGCATAAAGTCCGCATCGGCATAAAACCCCAGCGGCTGGCGGATCTCAATCGGGCGCAGGCAGTAAGGGCTGACGTTCACACGGGTGTTCGGCGCCAGCAGGCTAACCAGCGCCTGCATGCCCTCCTGCGTTTTGCCGGGCTGGCGCAGCACGCCGAGCAGCGCCAGAAAGCGCGATACCGGCGTGGCGATGTGGTCGGCGGTGCCGGGAATGCCCAGCCCCACCAGCCCCAGCAGCGACTGCGAAATAGCGTCCGAACCGCCGGGCTCGAACGAGGCCGGATAGGAGTATTTGCGCCATATGCGATAAAACTGCGTCAGGATGCGGTGGCTGAAAATATCCAGAAAGCCCTGCAGCGCCTCGTGCCCTTCCCGGCGCTGGGTGATGTCATCCAGATACGCCGTCGGCAGAGGCGAGTCGACGCCGTACATGCCCATAAAGGTGGTGCGAATAACGGGCGGCCTGCCGTCATCCTCTTCATCGTACTCCACCGCCTTAAGCTCGCTGGCGGGAAAGCCCATGCCGGGATGCGGGCAAAAGCGGACCGGATCGTCAGCGGGATGGCTGGTCGCGCCCAGCAGAGCCTTACCGGGCTGGCGCTTTTCAAGCAGCTGGCAAAAACGGTAAAAGTTGATCCGATGCAGGTCGGCTTCCAGCCGCGGGGTCAGCCGGGAATGCGACGGCTGTGTTTCTCTTCCCATTCAAGGCGTTCTCCGGTGGGTTGCAGGATAATAATCAGTCGGTTAAACAGATAAATATCGGTATAGAGGGCAAAAAACCGGCTCAGCATCTCGCCAAACAGGCAGATATCCCCGCGTCCGGCGAAGCCGTGGCTATCGAGCGTCACCTCAATCTGCACGCCGCGCACCAGATACCCCTGCTCGAAACGCTCCGTTTCGCTGTGCTTAACGTCGATGATGGCCTCCAGGCGGCGGCGGTTCATCTCGCTGTCGGTCCACTCATACAGCGCCAGCGTGCCGCGCAGCACTTCGGCGTTGTCCATCATCGAGAGGAAGCCGCTGCCAAGGTGGCTCAGCACGCGCCAGTGGAAGCGATCCCGGGCCGGGGGATAGCAGGGCAGCGTTGGCGCACAAAGGTTGCGCACCGCGATGCTGGCGGAAGTGGTTTTCATCACGGTGTCCAGCATCGTGCTTTGCAGCGCGCGGCGCGGCAGCTGGCCGTTGGTGCCCGTTAGCGTCAGGGAGAGGCTTTCATCCTCCGGCACCGTATGGTTGTCGAAGGCTTCACCGCCGAGGATCAGCCAGGTGTTGTGCAGCCCGGACGGCCCCCGGCGCACGCGGGTATGGTAGTAATACTCCGGCGCGTCGTGCCGCATCATCCCTCCCTTGTGGCGGAAGCTGGAAAACGGCACGTAGACGTGCTGGCTGGATGACATCACCGATTCCACGGCATAAATTTCCGTGTGCCCGTCCTGCACGCGCATCGGCCGCAGCAGATACTCGGTCTGCAGCGAGTTCAGGGTCAGCGGGTCGGACTCCAGCGGGAAGAGGTTAATCACCGGGACGCAGTTAAGGCGTAAATTCTTTTCGGTAAAGGTGAAGTCATGCTCCCAGCGCTCTGACAACACCAGGTCAATTTCAAACCACGGCAGCTGCGCCGGGAGCGGGATCGCCTCCAGGCCGCGCAGCGCGGTAAACATGAATTTCTCGCGGAAGGTGAAATACTCCAGCAGCAGCTGATAGCCGCTGAAGCTGCTGCTGCCCTTTGGCCACAGGGTATCGTCGTCGCCAAAGCCCTGCGCGGTAAAGCGGCCGTCAAGCGGGCGCCTGTCCCGATCGCCTGGCAGGCGCAGCCACATCCGCGCCGTATTCATGGTAAAGGCTTCGTGCATGGCGCAGGCCAGCGGCGCGTCGGCGTTGAAGTACAGCGGTATGCTGCTGAGATCGACGCGGCTCCAGTCGGCCAGCTCGCTGCAGGTGAACCGCAGCGTCACCACCGAGCGCCCATCGGGATCGGTGGTAAGCCGAGCCTGCTCCAGCGCCAGCGGCTGCAGGTCGATCGCTTTCGTCGTGGTGTAGCGGCAGCGCGTCCCTTTTTCGCCGAGCGGGCGCGAGAGCACCTCAAAGCTTTTCGCGATGCGCATCGGCTCCTTCATTCCGCGCCAGTCTGGCGTGAACTCCACGATGGACATCGACGGAATGGTGCGCAGATAGTGCGGCCACAGCAGGCTGACCAGCCCTTCCGTCAGCTCGGGAAGATCGTCATCAAGCTTTTCGCGAAGCCGCCCCATCATGAAGGCAAAGCCTTCAAACAGCCGTTCTACGTACGGGTCGCGCGCGCCCGCTTTATCCAGGTTAAGCATCGCCGCCTGCTCGGGATGCGCGCGGGCAAACTCTTCGCCCGCTTCAAGCAGGTAGCGCATTTCGGCGTCGTAATAACGCAGGGTTAAGTCGTCCATAATTTCTCTGTGCGAGGCTTAGTGTCTGTCGGGGCTCAGGTAAACCAAAACCGAACGATATGGAAAAAAACGGGGGCGGCGAAGCACAGGGAATCAATTCTGTCCATCATGCCGCCGTGGCCTTCGATCGTGGCGCCAAAATCCTTCACGCCGCGGTCACGCTTAATCGCAGACATGCACAGCCCGCCGGCAAAGCCGAGCAGCGTGATCGCCAGTGAAATCAGCGCGGCCTGCCACGGCGCGAAGGGCGTGATCCACCAGAGCAGCGTTCCCACCAGCGTCGCCGTGCCGATGCCGCCCACGAACCCTTCAACGGTTTTATTCGGGCTCAGGCGAGGCGCGATGGGGCGTTTGCCCATCAGCTTGCCAAAGACGTACTGCAGGACGTCTGAGATTTGTACGACGATCATCAGGAACAGCAGCAGCTTAATGTTCTGATGCTCATAGCCCGGAATGGGGAGCATCAGCAGCGCTGGCGCATAGCTAATGCAGTACACGGCAATCATCATGCTCCACTGGATTTTGGCGCTGCGCTCGAGAAAGTTTTTTGAATCCCCGGCCAGCGCCATGCGGGTTGGAATGAATAAAAAGGCGAAGACCGGAATAAAAATGGCAAAGGTGCCGTACCACTGTATCCCCACCAGCACGTACTGCAGCGGCAGAAGAATAAAGAAGCACCAGAACAGCGCCTCATGATCGCCGCGATGCGTTGGCGTCAGCGTGATGCACTCTCTTAAGGCCAGCAGCGACATCATCGCGAACAGCAGCGTTGAGCCAACCGGGCCGCACAGCATCGCCGCCACGGAGAGCAGGCACATCACCCACCACGCGCGGATGCGGGCGTTGAGGTTAATAATGACCGGCGTTCTGCCTTTGGCTTTTTCAATAATGAAGCCCGTAATGCTGGCAAAAAGCAGGAGGCCAAAGAGACCGACCAGCAGCGCGATCAGGGCATGATCCTGAAAATTCATGACTTAAGTTCCTCCAGCGCTTCCCTGGCGCGTTGTAAAAATGCCTGTTTTTCTTCTCCGTCCTGGGGCGGAGAGATCGCCTCGCCAAAGGTCGCGGAGCATAAAACCGGCACCACCAGACGAGAGCCTTTCGGCAGAACGCGGTTGAGGTTTTCAAGGTAGACAGGCACCAGCTGAGCGCCGGGGTTCATTCGCGCCAGATGCCAGAGGCCGCTCTTAAACGCGGAGATATCTTCACCGTTTCCCCGCGTCCCCTCGGGAAAAATAATCAGCGACTGCGCGTGGTTCAGGGCCTCGCTCATCAGCTCAAGCGCGTTATTTGGCTGACTCCCCTCCTCCGCGGAAGGCCGACGCTTAATCAGCACCGCGTTAAAAATGCGGCGGGCGATGTAGCGGCGCAGCGGCGAGGCTTCCCAGTAATCCGCCGCCGCAACGGGGCGAACGGTAGGCCGCAGCCGGGCGGGCATGCTGGCCCAAATCACAATGCCGTCAAGATGGCTGGAGTGGTTGGCATAGTAAATTCTGACCGATGCGCTGTCGGGCACCGGCGCGAGCCAGCGCGCGCGCACGCCGGTAAGCAGCCGACATATGCGAATCAGGCACCCGCTCACCAGGCGGCTGCTCAGGGTGGTCTCAGGCACGTTATTCATCCGCTGCCTCCTGCGTCACCGCGTTCAGGTGCAGCTCGTCCAGAATGCATTTCCCGCGCCGCCAGCAGGTGAAAAGTGACCCAATGCTGATTACCATCAGGCACAGAAACAGCAGCCTTTGGCCGTAGGCCGCGGGCAGGAAAAGCGCCAGCAGCGCGCCGCCGCAAAGGAACGCCATTCGGTGCTGTTTGGCCATCGGCCCGAGGAAATGCTGACGTAGGCCGCAGGTTCCGCCCAGAAGGCGCAGGTAGGCGGTCATCAGCGCCAGCAGCGCCGCTATCCAGCCGAGCGTGCCGGCGAAGGGGATCGCGCTCAGGCCATAGCCCACGCCCACCAGAATCAGCGTGTCGGACACCCTGTCCGGCAATTCGTTGTAGACCGGCCCGGCGGGCGTTGCCAGCCCGCCCTCCACGGCTACCATGCCGTCAAGCAGGTTGCAGATGAGCCTGCCCTGAATCAGCGCCGCGCCCAGCAGCAATATGCCATCCCGGATGATGAGCGAGGAGAAGTTAAAGGCGAACAAAAAGCAGAGACCGGAAAGCAGCGCGCATCCCGTACTTGCCAGCGAAATCTGATTCGGCGTGACGCCTTTGTTTTTTAGCCACAGCGCGCTCTGTTTGGCCCAGGTTTTATCCCGCGTCGTGATGGGGCGACGATCGTTTGTATTTACAGCCATGATGCCATTCTCGTTAAAGATGTTAGTCGTGGTATTAGGGAGGGGTTACCCGCACAGCACCGCCGCGCGCGCAGGATCCAGCGCGATAAGGCCGGAGAGGAGCGTATCCATATCGGCCTGCAGCCGCGTTTTATCGACCTCACCGCGAGCGGCCCGGCCGCGCAGCAGCTTGAGGCTGCGGGCCTTAACCTCAAACATCAGCTCCGGCGTCCACTGCTCAAGCGTCAGCGAGCGGGCGCTGGCGTCGAGCTCGCGCAGCAGATGCAGCGCCATGTCGTTTTTACCGTACTGTTCGCTCACCCGGGCCATGAGCAGGCGCATTAGCCACCGCTCGCGGGGCGTGGCGTAGCCCGGCTGCCCCTGAAGCCAGCCGAGCGCGGCCTCAATGCCCTCGCTGTCGGCTTTCGCCAGCACTTCAGGCTCGAGGGCCAGCACGTCATCGCTGCCCGCGGCCGCGGCTGAAACCGGCTTATCCTGCCAGCCGGAGATGTCGTCCAGCACGCTTTCGTTGATCCAGGCCAGCGTCACCTCGTCGGCAAACGGCGTGCCGTCGTTGAAGGCCAGCGCTTCCAGCCCGGGAAGGCGGGCCAGAAGTCCCTTGAGGTCGCGACAGATGATGTCGGCGCGCACGCTGTCGGCATCCAGCTTGACCAGCGCCTGCCAGGCGTACCACTGCACGTCCAGCCACAGGTGGTTAACGCCCTGCGCCAGCAGCGTGTCGGTATGCTCAAGCAGCTCGGACCAGCTTTTCTGCAGATACAGGCGCTTAAGATGCGCCTTGTTGTCGGGCTTGGGCGGAACCAGGCGAGTGCGCCCGGCGGCATCCAGCGGGGGCAGCTCCGTCAGCGTGTCCCAGCGGACGCTTTTGAGCAGATGATGCCCCGCCAGCCAGCCGCCGGGCTGGTCGCGCAGGTATTTCGCCAGCACTTTGGCCTGATCGAGCAGATCCCGCCCCGACGTCACGGCATTCATCATCGGCGCGGAAGATGCCGCCGAGGAGGACCCCGCGCTCTCTTCGCGGCTGGTTTGCGGCACCATCGAGTTCGCGCCGCCGCTCTGAACCAGCCGGTTATCCAGGGCCAGATACAGACCGCCCAGCTCCGGGCGGGACGCCTCGTCAAGCGTCTCAAACGCCTGCTCCGCCAGCAGCAGCGCGCCTGCGATGCGCTGCATGAGCGACATATCGACCTCAGGATAGAGAGAAAGGCTGTCGAGCATGCGGCTGCTGCCGAGCCACTCCAGAGCCGATTTGCGGCTGCGGGCGCGCAGCGGATGCAGATCGTTGCCGAACCGCGAAAGCGTTGCCGCCAGCAGCTCAACGCCCTGCGCAAAACCGGCTTCACCGTCCTGATGCAGCCGCGCCCACGCGTAGAAGCCAATGACCCGCACATCCTTGCAGGTGGTGGTCAGCAGCTTTTCGGCCAGCTCGCAGATCAGCGCGGTATCAATACCGGAGAGCTTGTTGACCTCTTCGCGGATCCGCTGGAAGTCGTCGTCATAGCCCGGATCGTCGCCCGTAGGCTGATTTTCCTGCACGGGCACCAGCCAGCGCTCCCAGTCGGCGCAGCGCGCCCGGGCCTGGCTCAGCAGGGTATTTTCATCCACGCCGCAGGCGTGGAGCACATTCTGTAATGCAGCCATTATTCCATCTCATCCATGGGGGAGTTATCCGTGGTGCTCAGCGCCTGCGCGGCGGCAGACGCATCCACGCTAAAAATGTTGTCCGGCAGGGCAAAGTTACGCATGCCCAGCAGCGCAAGCGGACCGCTGCCCAGCTGTGAGCGCAGCACCCACTGCAGGGTGCGGCCATCCGGCGCGGTAAAGCTCATCATCCACTGACTGCGGTCAAGCTGTTGACGCTTGCCCTGCTCCAGCCAGCGAATGAAGCCCCACGTGCCGGTGTAGTCTCCGAACAGGCGCGCGCCCGCGCTGGTGGAGGTCCAGGTCAGCATGGTGCCCGGCTTGTAGGTCTCGCCCGGCCAGCGGAAGGACTGCCAGTCCGACATCTGGTTGAAGTAGTGCAGCTTCTGTCCGTCAATGGTCAGCTGCGTTTCAACCACCTGAGGCGCCGGACGCGCCTGCAGCTCGAAGGTGATCCCCTGGCTGCCGTCGGTAAAGAGGATGTCCGACAGCTGGCTCAGCTGGTTCACGGCCTTCAGGAAGGCGGGATTGAACGTCAGCCCCTGGCTGTGCGCGTTGTCCGGTACCCACTGGCTGCCTTCTTTATGCAGCACGCCGCTCAGCTCGGTGGTCAGGAAGCGGTCAATGCGGCCGCTGTCCTTGCGGATAAATTCGGCCAGCATCGGCAGGGAGGCGTCGCTCTTGCTGTCGGCAAACGGGAAGCGCCCGTCAAACGCCGTGCGCCAGTTCGCCACCACCGAGCGGCTCCAGCGTTCGTTCAGGCTGGCCGCCGACGGCTGCAATACCGTTTCCCATGCCTGGGTCAGCGGCTGCACAAACATCGTGTTGCCAAACCCGCTCCACTCTTCCCCGAGGCTTGCCGCCACCAGGCTGCCGTACTGCTGGGTATCGGTCAGATCGACGCTTTTCCCCTGGAAAACGGTCTGGGCCAGCGTCTGCATCATCTCCTGCGGATCGGACGCGCTCGCCACCTGCTGCAGGCGCAGACGCACGCGGGTGATGCGGGTGAGATACGTTTGCAGGCTGAGGGAGTTGTCCGCCGACATCACGTTGCTGGCTTTGTTTTTCCCCATCAGGGCCAGCAGCGGCCCGAAGGTTTCATCCAGCGGCCCCTGCGGCCCGGCGGCCTGCTGATCGATAACCGGCTTGTCTTTATTGCCGATCAGATCTTTGGCTGACTTGATGATCGAGTCGGACAGCCCTTCGCTCTGCTCTCCGGTCTGCCCCTGCCACGCCAGGGTGTTCATCAGGGCAATCAGCGGAGACTGGCGCACGTCGCTCATCAGCGTCAGCTGGTCGGTCACGTCGGCGATGTTCTGCACCGGATTCCACTGCAGGCTGTTGAGGAAGTTCAGCCAGCTGCCAGCGAAGTCCGTGAAGTAGCGCTGCGTCAGGCGCGCCTTCAGCGCTTCCGGGGAGAGATCGCTTGATACGGTCCTGCGGCTGTCGCTGAGCACCCAGTCAATCTCGTCCCGGCGGGACTTCGCGGCTTTCTCAATCGCCTGCTGAATGCCCCCGTCCCAGGCCTGACGGGTAAACATGCCCGGCACGGTCTCGTCGGTGGTGAAGAGGCGGCGGGCATCGGTGCCGCTGGTCATATCCTCCAGCGAGACGTCCGCAAAGTTGCGGCGCACCGATTTGAGCATGTTCTCGTAGAGCGTACCTTCCGCATTGCGCCGCCCAATCTGCTGGAGCAGCACCTGGCGGCTCTGGCCGACGAGCGCCGCGTCCGGCGTGATTTTCCACTGCGGCTGTGCCGGAAGCCCGGTGATGTAAAACGCCCACAGGTCGGGCGACAGGCTTTGCCACAGCGCGGTGGAGATGCCCATCCGCGTTGGCTGTACGGCCTGCATCGTCTGCGCATAAAACGCGCCGTCGACCTTGTCCGGATGGGCCATCATCAGCCAGGCCTTCAGCTGGTCATAGCCCGGTTTCGCCAGCTGCGCGCGCTGGTCGCTGTTGGGGGCCGAGTTTGCCAGCGCTTGCAGCTTCTGCATCAGCGCCGCGCTGGCCGGATCGCGGATCAGGCGGTTGTTTGCCACGCCGTACCACGGCAGCATCGCGCCCAGCAGCTGCTGGTTATGATCCAGGCCAAAGCGCTGGTACCACGGCGCGCCGTCCTGAATACGGTGCTGGAGACGGCCCGCATCGTTACGCAAATCGTGGAGCGCCGTCAGCTGGTAGTCCGACACCGAAGGGTGATCGACCAGGGTGCGGGCCTTGTCGGCAACCGAGGAAATCTGGCTGTAGTTCAGCGCGAAGGAGAGCAGCAGCCCGGCGCCCCAGACGCCCAGTACCGCCATGATGGCCCACGCCAGCGTCTGCTCCCAGGCCATGCCAACCCGACGGCCTCGCACGCGGGTACAGTCGGTGAGGATGCCTTGCCAGGTTTCCGGCAGCGTCAGGGCGTTTTTATGGCCGTGAAAACCGCTATTCTCTGCACGTTCAAGGTTATGCTCTGGCTTGTCCGCAAGGCTAAACGTCAGCCCCCGCAGAGGGATGCGCTGTTGCGCGCGGAACATCCACGGCGTCAAACGTGACGCCCAGCGTTCGCTTTCCCCGTGCTCAAGCCGCTGAGCCAGCCGCAGCAGGAAATCATGCTGGTGCTCTTCAGCCACCTGAGAGAGCCCCTGCTCTCGTAATTGAGGAAGCAGTCGCTCTAGCTGCTCTTTGACATATTCCGGCGTGGCCCGCGACGGCAGCGTAATACCGACCGCCTGCGGCTCACGCCCGGCTTGCGGCCACGCGCTGTCGCAAACCTGCCATAGCCAGACGGGCGCGGAGTAACGCAGCGCCTCGCTGATTTTTTCCAGACCGCGCAGGTCGCTATCGCTTATTTGCGGGGTAAGCGGTTGCGCTTCTGAAATTACGCGGATAATGCCGTCCAGAGGACGACCGCGGCGCAGCTTGCGCAGTTCGCTGTATCTGTCTAAATCAATGTCGTCATTTAAGCTGCCACCGTAAATCAGCACGGTGCGATCGCCTTCCAGCCATTGGTGGGTTTGCAGGCCGGGAATGAGGTTTTCTATTGTCGCGGTATTACCGGTAATAAGCAGAAGGCGGACTTTACGGCGCCATAATGCACCATAGCGGCGGCGAAGATGGGCCATAACGCTGCGAAAACAGCGTTTATTTTCACTTATAATCGTTTTATCGTCGGGAGAATTTTTACCAGGCCCCACTTCCCGCTGTTTCGCTTTTAAATATCGGTGTCCACCTACGCTTCTGCTGGTAAACATCAGAATCAAGACGCCCGCAAATATAAAAAGGGTGATAAATGCAACGATAATTACCGAGACCCACCACACGACGGAGTCTCGCTCTAAGCTGATCCACTCAGGATGCAGCATCAGCATAAGAAAAATTCCGCCGCCCAATCCCAGAATGGCAAAGCAGAGTAGCCAGAGCTGAAGACCTGGATTTTTAAAAATATTTAATGATGAGCTAAAGCGCTTCACTAAAGTTTACTCCTGCACAAAAGCTGGCAGACAGCAGACACTGTCCTGTTACAGCAATAAGCAACGGTGAAAAGAGATGAATTTAGTCGGTGTTGGACGGAGAGCGGATCACCGTAAACCATGGAGACTGACGTTCTGCGTCAACACACATAACCAACTGTGGAGATGAAGTTGCTACAACATTTTCTGCTGCTACAGCTAACGCTAGCCATGCCGATGCGCATCCGGTTTGCCCGGTACGTAAATCAATATCGCAGGGCTGTCCCGCTGCCAGGAAACGAACCCCCGCAGTTGAAAAAAGCCCATCGGCTTTGTTTTCAATTCCTGTGCCCGTCAGCCAAATTTGTCTAATGTCATCTGGCGTGGTCATCCCCCATAGCAATGCCTGTTGCAAGGCATACCCCATTCCTTGCTCTGGATGAGTCAACTCAGGCCGGTGTACAGATACCGCTGCGTTCTCAATAAAGCGTTCATCCTGCTGTAACAACAGCGCAACGGCGGCTTCGCCCATACCATCGCTATCCTTTTCACTCTGATTCACCGTAAGTACCAGTAGAGGGTGAGTCGTTTCCCACTCGTCCAGCCAGCAATCCAGAATCTCCAGCCCGACGCCATCAATAAAAGAAAGGGGGAGTGACAATCCAGTTATCTCTCTAAAAAGATTTTCTGTTATCTGCTGAAGCTCCGGAGTAGGCAACTCCTGATGGTTTGTTAGCAATGCGACAGTAAGAGAGCTTTGCGCAGGCAGACGACGCAAAGCGTTCTGCAGCAGGTGGTCTGACAGCAGCTCTTGAAGCCGTATTTGTAGTCTGTCTATGCTCGCAAGTGATGAATCATTAAACCGGGCCTGATGAATGATATTCTGCGTGACGCTATCAATATCAGGAGGTAACGCGATCCCATCTGGCAGCAGCAACTGACCAGATAACGACCCGGAGCCGACCAGATGTGGAAGCTGGACAACCTGAGCCAGCATCGCCACGCTACGCTGCCCACGCAGGATCTCCAGTGCCAAATCGTTTTCGCGCGCATCATTCCAGCCACCGTTGTCGAATACCGGTGCAAGAAAAACCGCGAACCGAAAAATAATCAGCATTGACCAGATAAGAATCGCCCCACCCGGAAAATAGATCCAAAATAACGGAATACGCGTGGATACGCCGCTGGGCCAAAGCCAGGCGACAATCAGCCCATTTGCGATCGCTAGCACCGTCAACATTATTAGCCAGCGTCTGATTGAGGGAGCTGGTCGGTTTTCAGCTCGCTCAGGTATACAAGTGAGATCGACTGGCATTATTTACTCGTCGTGGCATTTCCGAGGGAAGAAATAAGCGTACAACCACAGGTACATTTATAGCCGTGAAAGGCAACCTGCCTGCCGTTATCTTTAAAGGTTGGATGGCCTTCGGCAATAAAAGAAGGATTATGGCCTTCCAATGGACAACTAACCGGGTCATCCTTGTGCGCAACACCAATACCGCCAAACTTCATGGTTGTTGAACCTTCCGCAACATACCCACCGCTGGACAATTTGTCATTTTTACGAATGATGCCTTTCATCGTATTTTCCTTGTTATGAATTTACTTTTAGTAGGCTTGCGACGTCCACACATCTAAATACGATTTTATTAGAGTGGTATTAACTTTCCTCATTATGGAAAGTCTGGAAATAATAAATTACTCACTGTTAACTGAAAATAATTAGACCTCGGGACTCGTTTCACTAGCTTTTAAAACACATGGCGGGGTGGATTTGTAAACAAATCACGCCACAAATGCCTGGAGTTAGTGGCTGCGCTGAGGTTCACGGGATCGTCCGGGTCAATCGGGCACAGCGCTTCCACCTCCTGCGGCCACGTCGGTATTTTGCTGGTCAGCATCGCAATATAGCGGGAAACGCTTAACGCCAGACACACCGGAAACGTCAGCGGGAAAAGAAAAATAGTGGAGCCACTGAAGTTCATCAGCAGACGCAGCAGGCCAAAACCATACCCTTCCCGCCGTCCGTCAACCGGCATGCAGATATCCACGGCATCCACCACCGCTTCCGGGCCTTCTTCCATATAGCGGCGAATAAACTCCCAGTGCCGGAAAAGCTCTTCACGGACCAGGTGTGATGCTGGCAAACAGAAAGTTTCCATCACGGTAATCCCGTCATCAGCCAGCACGTGCCCGCTGATATACCAGGCCTTGGTTGGCCCCTTAGGGTGGCTCAGTCCGGTGGTGAAAAAAACCTTATCCCATGGGACGGTAAAAACCGTGCCGTTAAGACGATGGACATGGACAAGCTGTTCTTTACGGTTAAAGCGAATGGGATAGTGTGTCCAGGCAAACCATTCCGTTTTGAGTAGTACCCATGAAAAAAAAATGATTGGTGCATAAACTATGGCTACGATTACCAGTACCCATATATCTCCCCAGTCGAAATATCCCCTACTTAAAAATACATATAGCAAACTGATGAATGTGCACGTCAGTATACACCCACCCAAAAAAGCGAAAAAACTTAATACACTTTTTTGTGCATAGTATTTATCAACCATTTCCAAATAGGTCGAATTCATTTTTACTACGGATGCATCTGAAATAATAATTTGCTGATCAGTTAAATAGGAAGGTTCTTTTTGATGAAGCTGATCGTTTCTTTCACTTTCATTAAGCGGGCGATTTATTTTAAACTTTGGATATAACCCGTAATAGTCCATCTTACGCGCCTTCCCATGGTACAAGTTTTAACTGAGCCATTTTCATTCCTTGTTTGGGCCTCGCTTCATCCGTTTTCTAATACACATGGCGGGGTGGGTTTGTAAACAAATCACGCCACAAATGCCTGGAGTTAGTGGCTGCGCTAAGGTTCACGGGATCGTCCGGGTCAATCCGGCACAGCGCTTCCACCTCCTGCGGCCACGTCGGTATTTTGCTGGTCAGCATCGCAATGTAGCGGGAAACGCTTAATACCAGACACACCGGAAACGTCAGCGGGAAAAGAAAAATAGTAGAGCCGCTGAAGTTCATCAGCAGACGCAGCAGGCCAAACGTATACCCTTCCCGCCGTCCGTCAACCGGCATGCAGATATCCACGGCATCCGCCACTGCTTCCGGGCCTTCTTCCATATAGCGGCGAATAAACTCCCAGTGCCGGAACAGCTCTTCACGGATCAGGTGTGATGCCGGCAAACAGAAAGTTTCCGTCACGGTTATCCCGTCATCGGCCAGCACATGCCCGCTGATATACCAGGCCTTGGTTGGACCCTTAGAGTGGCTCAGTCCGGTGGTGAAAAATACCTTATCCCATGGGACGGTAAAAACCGTGCCGTTAAGACGATGGACATGGACAAGCTGTTCTTTACGGTTAAAGCGAATGGGATAGTGTGTCCAGGCAAACCATTCCGTTTTGAGTAATTTTAATAAAAAAAGAGCAATTGGAATAAAACTGCCAACGACAGTCAAAAATAGCCCCACATCTCCCCAATAAAAACAGCCTCGATTAACAATAATATATGATATAGATATCACGCCGTAGATAAGAAGGCATATTGAAAAGCCTACAAAAATACTCGAAAACCCTTTTTGCCCATAGTATTTATCAACCATTTCCAGGTAGGTTGAATTCATTTTTATTACTGACACATCCGAAACTATGGTCTGTTCATTAGTGAAATGAAAAGCTTGTTTCTGATGAAGCTGAAGATTTCTTTCGCTTTCATTAAGCAGGCGATTTATTTTAAACTTTGGATATAACCCGTAATAGTCCATCTTACGCGCCTTCCCATGGTACAAGTTTTAACTGAGCCATTTTCATTCCTTGTTTGGGACTCGCTTCATCCGTTTTCTAGTACACATGCCGGGGTGGGTTTGTAAACAAATCACGCCACAGATGTCTGGAATTAGTGGCTGCGCTAAGATTCACGGGATCGTCCGGGTCAATCCGGCACAGCGCTTCCACTTCCTGCGGCCACGTCGGTATTTTGCTGGTCAGCATCGCAATGTAGCGGGAGACGCTTAACACCAGACACACCGGAAACGTCAGAGGGAAAAGAAAAATAGTAGAGCCGCTGAAGTTCATCAGCAGACGCAGCAGGCCAAAACTATACCCTTCCCGCCGTCCGTCAACCGGCATGCAGATATCCACGGCATCCACCACCGCTTCCGGACCTTCCTCCATATAGCGGCGAATAAACTCCCAGTGCCGGAACAGCTCTTCACGGATCAGGTGTGATGCCGGCAAACAGAAAGTTTCCGTCACGGTAATCCCGTCATCGGCCAGCACATGCCCGCTGATATACCAGGCCTTGGTTGGACCCTTAGGGTGGCTCAGTCCGGTGGTGAAAAATACCTTATCCCATGGGACGGTAAAAACCGTGCCGTTAAGACGATGGACATGGACAAGCTGTTCTTTACGGTTAAAGCGAATGGGATAGTGTGTCCAGGCAAACCATTCCGTTTTAAGTATGATAATGCAAAGAACGATAACGGGTACGGTTGGTATACATAATGCAAGTAAATACCAAATATCACTCCAATCAAAATGTGCTCTTGTAATTGAGGTGAAAATCATTGCAGAAAGCATTCCTAAAAGAAGGAATATACCAAACGCCGTAACAGTACTTACAATGCCTTTTTGCTCATAATATTTATCAACAACTTCAAGATAGGTAGAATTAATTTTTACTACCGAACAATCTGAAACCATGACATTAGCACAAACTGACTGAACAGATTGTTTCCGGTCAAATTGAAACTCACTTTCACTTTCATTAAGCGGACGATTTACTTTAAACTTTGGATATAACCCGTAATAGTCCATCTTATACTCCCTCCTCCAGTGCAAGTTTCAACTCTTGCATCTCAGTTTCCGCAGGCCAGATCTCAGGCCATTTATCTCTAGGCATACCTCCCGGAATCTTTCTCCATAGGCAAGATGCTAACCATTCCTGAATTTTAGTCTGACAATTAAACAATATATATATCGATGAAAATAATATTGTTATAACCGCTACAACAATTATCCATACAGGTATAGTAATAATGCAAGCAACTATAAGTGTTATATCTGCGGCGGTTTGGAATCCATAAGCGATGGCAAGGCCACGATGTTCATTTCCCTTTTGCCATTCATCTACTGCATGAGAAAAATCATAATATGCAGCCACCGCTCCGCCCGCGGCACCAAGTAACTTCCCAACCCATTCCACAGATTTATACCCTATAACTCTTCGCATTGAAGGCGTACTACCCAGCCAGTTCATCTTCTTCAGCCCCGACTCAACAATACCGAACATCGTCCCAACTCCAGCTGCAACATTTCCTGCAAAGCGCTTCTGCGCCTCATCCTGGTTTGGCGTCAGCGTATTGCTCCTATAATCCATTGAACTATATAGCGCGTACGACTGGAAAGCGACAGAAATAGCCCCTAGCAAAAAGGGGAAAGCCTGCTGAGAATTTTGAATGCCTCGGGTAACGCTGCCCTGCCAGCGGGTGAACTGCTCGGCCTCAACAGAAGCGGATGTTCTGATGACTTTAGCCAGGGCTTTGCCGCGCTCCGCTTCAGGCAGGGCGCGTAATCTTGTAGCATCCTCAACATTGATCATCGCAATAAACTTTTTCGACTGCTCACCATCAAGCGGCAAACCATCAATCTGCAAACGGCGCAGCTCCCGGTCAACATAGTGACGAAGCGAACTCGTGGCGGAACGGCTACTCACTCCGCCTTCAATGGCCAATTGTCTGACGACCTGTGATACAAACTCTTTGCGGGTTGCCGTTTTAGTTAATGTGACAATCGCTTTATTACTCAGAGCCCCAAGAGAGACCATGGCATGAAACATCGTGCCCGAAGACAATGCGCTGTCTATTGCCCCCATAAGTGGGCCACCGAGCAGGGCCACCAGCCTGCCCACTACACCCGCTGTGTTTTCCGCCATGCGGTCCAGGGTTGTTTTATAGGTATCTGCAATCGCATTCCACTGAATTGACATCCAGTCAGGGCTGCCCTGCATCGCCTTTTGCGTGGCTTCAATTAACGTTTTTTGATTCAGTGACAACGCACGTGCAACAATATTCGTCGTGTCATTCGGATCGCCCAACAGCATCTTTCGGAAATAGACTTGCGTTCCTATTTTATCCTGCATTCCCTGTATACACTGGCTCACCGTTTCAACGTACACTATGCCATTTTCAGGTGACATTGGATCAAAGTTATGCAGAAAGTAACTATGGATATAATTTCCCTGAATCCAGTCCAGATACATTTCCGTCATTGGTGCAACAATGGTGGAATTATATTGAGCCAGAAGTGACTCAAAAGTTTTGCGGAATTCTTCCACCTTTACAGTATCATAGTACTTTTCGTATTCAGCCCATTTCGCATCGACCCTGGCATTAAGTGTTGCATCGGATTTTCGGGCAGAAATATCCGCTCTGATATCACCCGGGACACTGTACGTATAGGAATTCCTCTCGAGATTTTCATAATTTTCACTCTCAAGCACCATTTCACGGGCAAACTGTTCCCTAAGCGTTTTTTTCAGCATCGTGATGGATGATAACAGTGCCACTTCACGCTTATATTTTGGATGCTGATAAATATTTTTATCCAGCTGATATGTGATTAATGAGGAAATATCTTGTAAAACAGCGGCGGGATCCTGCAAGAAAACTATTGCACCTTTATCGGGTAACAGTTTCTGCGATTCATTAAGCAGCATGTCAGCATCCTGGCTTTTAAATGTCTTCCATGTTGTACCAGAATAATCTCTAATTTTACTGCTGGATGCAGAATCACTGTACTCTGCTACAACGTTTTTTAATTGGGCTAATTTGAGTACATTTTTTCCCTGCGCTGTGTTAAGCCATGCATCGATATCAAACCGTTGCATATGGCTTGCACGATAACCAGCATCTTCGTGTTTTTTACGGGTTTCATCCGTCCACTGTACCTGAGACCAACTGAACCAGAACAAACCATTTTTCTTACCTGACGGCATCACAGGTAATGTGATAAGAGACGCTTTTGCAAGGTCAGAAGGATTATTGGCACAGGGTTTTGTCTTGCCTGCCACCAAATCGGGCGGCACCGGACCTTTCACTGGTAACGGATAATAATATCCTTCTGAGGTGACATAATAGTCCAGCCAACCTTTCACCATTTCATCATAGATATACAAGAATCCTTCTCGTAACAATCGCGTTGTATAGGCTGATTCTCCCTGCGGGCTGACGGGCATGGCTATCGTGCCGGGTAACACTGGCAATGGTTCATTCTGCGACATGAGGGCCGGGCGAACGGGTAAGATCGGTAACCCACGACGGATACAAAATGTACATCCTTTACTGTCTGTCATCAGTCTCGCTCCTTCAGGTGCAATGATTATCTTTGTTTAATATTTCTTGCCAGTCAGTATCGTTCCAGCTTGATGTTATTCTGGAGTAATATCCTGGTTCATTTCTGGATTCATTTAATAGCGCCTTAATTTTCCCCGTATTCCAGAACCCATCTCCAAATATCGCGCCCTGAGTCGCAAATGCTATTTTGTCCACGTCTGATTGAAGAGGGCATTCTTTCAGAAGAGAATCTACTCGCCGACTCATTTCTTGCCGGGCAGTATTATTATTATCCTGTGGCAGTTCAGCCATCACTTTATTGATCAAATTTATTCGTTGGATTTTCTCAAAAGAAAAATTTGATACGTTTGTATCAAAAGGAAGCGTTTGTTCAAACGCCAGAGAATGCCACTTCCCTTCTAGCCAGAAGGTCCAGCAAGGGATCTCACGCGTATTAAATCTACTGCGAAACTCCCATGAACTTAACATCCAATGAATATGAAATAAAACGCGCGGATCGTAAAAACGTAGGATGTGTCTCCGCTTATGATCATCCAACATGAACATCATACTTAATAAGCTGTTTTTTATGACAGCAGGAGGGAGTTCGCTTTTCAAAAAAAGACAAATCATCGGCATTTCTGCAGAATCGTTAGCACGTTGAATATCGCTAATCAAATCCCGCCATTGAGAACCACTCATTTCCCGCAGCGGTATTAACCAGGGATACAGTTTAGCCTGCGGGGCCGTTAAGGGGGTAACAAGCTCGATAGCAGGAAATGAATCTGGTAATTTTTCAAACAATACGCGGTCAACTAATGCATATTGGTGTGTATGAAAATCAGCACGTTCAGAAAGATAATTCTCGGGCAACATATCTTAAC
Source organism: Enterobacter sp. KBR-315C3_2022 (assembly GCF_041399425.1). Classification (NCBI taxonomy): domain Bacteria; kingdom Pseudomonadati; phylum Pseudomonadota; class Gammaproteobacteria; order Enterobacterales; family Enterobacteriaceae; genus Enterobacter; species Enterobacter sp. KBR-315C3_2022. Next base: position 4,195 of record NZ_JBGKEB010000016.1, on the reverse strand, counting down.
CTTAACTTAGCGGTACAGTAGCACTACCAGATGAAGCAGCCTCCGCAGCTGTATTTTCACAGGCCGTAAACCCTGGCATTGTGGCGCTGAGGGTAGCGCCTCCTGCATAATCGAAGTTCGCGCTTTTCACCTTGAATTCTCCACTGGTGCCGTTTTCAATTTTATCCGGCGAAATGGTCACATAAGAGCCACCGCATTGAAGGGTGATTTTCTTTTGTGCGGAGATCACAATCTCATCCTGCGTGCTGGTGATGGTGATGCCTTTCATTGCCGTCACTTCCATTGCATCAGTCTGCGCCTGAATGGTCACTTTTCCAGAAGCGGCTATCAGCTTCAACCCCATTTCATGGGCAAAAGCCACCAGACCACGCTTTGCCGCCAGCACCATCCGTTTCAGTGAGGAGACTTCCGTGTTCCCCGCTGCTGTCAGAATCTGGTTACCATTAGCACTAAGCTGCATATGCTGCGATGTGGAGAGGGCAATTCCCCCCGGGGCTCCCGCAACAATGACCGGTTGTTGTAGAGAATCAACGCTCTGTTGAAGAAAACTCTTCTGCGTACCGCTATCCAGCTGTTCAAGCTGTGCTGTCTGCATCACGTCAGACAGTGATTCCGCCAGAGAAAGCGCATCGGAAAGCTGCTGCTTGATCTCGTTCATACTGAGCTGCTGACCAGCCACCTGAGGCTGAGCCTGTGCAGTAATAAGGACCCCCTTACCACCGCGCACGGCTGCCCAGTCATCCGTTCGCAGCTCAGTCCCCTCCCCGCGCGGTTGCTTCTCGCCGTCCACCAGGTGCCCCAGGTTCAGCTGGCTCTTGCCGCCGTACTCCGTGCTGACCTTGATGTGCTCCTTCCCGCGCTCGTCGTCCAGGCGGATTTTGTTGTTCGACGGCGTGCGCAGCACGTTGCGCTTGTAGTTGCGGATGGTGACGTGGTCCCCGTGCGCCGAGTCGTGCAGCACCCCGGCAATGTACGGCCGGTCCGGGTTGCCGTCCTCAAAGCCTATCGCCACCTCCGTCCCCGCCAGCAGCGGCAGGTGCAGCCCGTAGGTGTCTCCCGCGTACGGGCGGGACTGGCGCACCCACAGGCTCTCGAAACCGGTCTCCCAGCCGTCGCGGTCAAACAGCATGTTGACCCGGTAGCGCCCGTCCTTGTCGATGTGCCCGTAGGCGTCGTTTTCCGTGGTGCTGGTCACCCGCGCCGGCAGCGTCCCCGCCATCACCGGGCGTTTTCCCGGCTCCGGGCGGAAGGCCGTCTCCGCGCCGTCCGGTATCCCCGTAAAGCGCACCTCAAAGTCCCGGTCCCGGCGGGCCTCGCTCTCCGTCGCGGTGATGACCACCCCGCGTGCAAACGCCTCCGCCACCTCAAACCCGCCCGTCACGGTCAGCACCTGCCCCGGCGCCACCGCCGGGCTGCTGGTCACCCCCGACAGCCGCGTCTGCCCGTTCAGGTAGCGCTCGTGGCGCAGCCGGGCGTAAAACGCCCCCGTCTCCGGCGCCGGGCTGCGGTCGTACGCGCCGCCCGCCGTCAGGTAGTTGTCCGCATAGTGGTACGCCTCGCCGTAGGTGGTGGCGTCGCCGCCCGTCACGTCCGCGAGGGCGTTCATGTCCTCATTCGCCTGGCGGTAGTTGTAGTCCCGCGTGCTGACCTGCTTCTGCACCACGCTGTGGCGGCACTGCATGCCCCACACCGAGTCCGCGCCCTGCGCGTGCTGGCCCGACGGCGGCACCGACGGCAGCGTCAGCCCCTTCTCATACCCCTGCCGCCCGTCGCAGAACTCCACCACGTCGATGTTGAGCCGCGTGTCGGTGGTAAAGCGGAACCAGATGCCCACCTCGCCCAGCAGGCGGGTGATGAACCCCAGGTCGTCCTCGCCGTACTGCATCACCTGCTCACGGCGCGGATACTCTTTTGAAAGCGAGAACAGGAAGTCCTGCCCGCGCAGGCCGTGCCGCTCGCGCAGGATTTTCTCCACTATCTGCGGCACCGACATGTCCTGGTAAATCGCATTCTGGTGCGAGCGCGACAGCAGCGCCAGGCGCGGCTGCAGGGTCAGGGCGTAGTGCGTCTCGTCCTTCGAGGTGCCGAGCCGCTCGAACCCGCTCACCACCCCCTGAATCACCCGCACCGGCTGCTGCATCCTGATGCCGAAGCCCTGGTCCACCGGCGCCTGCAGGGTCAGCGACGCGGGCTTCATCAGCATCATCTCCCGGCCGATGGCGTGGTTATCGCTGGTGAACTCAATGCGGTAGCTGAACGGCACGCTCAGCGCGTCGCTGCCGGTAAACGCCAGCACGTCCGTGGTGGACGGGCAGTCCTTTACCGAAAGCAGGTGGTGGTTGTGGGTAAAACGGGTTACGGGGTTTGTGCTCATGGTGCCTCTCCTGTGCTGAACTCAAGCACAATCCCCTCTTCCTCATCCCAGCCCAGGCTCAGCGACTCAGGCTTCTGCCCCGCCGCCATGTGCGTCAGCAGCTGCTGGCTCAGCACCGGCAGGATCTGCTGGTTCAGCAGGCTGTCGATGTTGCGCGCCCCGGTGTCCGGCAGCAGGCAGGCGTCGGTTAGCGCGTCCATCAGGCCGTCGGCAATGACGGTTTTCATGCCGTAGTGGCGCGCCAGGCGTTTGCTCACCTGGTTCAGCTTCATGCCGACGATGGTGCGCATCGCCGCCTGGCCCAGCGGACGGTAAATCACCGTCTGGAAGCGGGCCAGCAGCGCGGGCTGGAAGTGGTCGCGCAGGATCGGGCGCAGCAGCTCGTGCAGGTCTGCCTCCGTCGCGTCCGGGGATTCATTCAGCAGCTGCATAAGATGGTCGCTGCCGAGGTTGGAGGTCATCAGGATAACCGTGTTGCGGAAGTCGATTTCGCGCCCCTCGCCGTCGCGCATAAACCCGCGGTCAAAGACCTGGTAGAACAGGTTCATCACGTCCCGGTGCGCCTTCTCAACCTCATCGAGCAGCACCACGCTGTACGGGCGCTTGCGCACCGCTTCGGTGAGGATGCCGCCCTGGCCGTAGCCGACGTAGCCCGGCGGGGAGCCCTTCAGCTGGGAAACCGTGTGCGGCTCCTGGTACTCGGAGAGGTTGATGGTGATTAAGGATTTTTCGCCGCCGAACATCTCGTCGGCCAGCGCCAGCGCGGTCTCGGTCTTGCCGGTGCCGCTGGTGCCGACCAGCAGGAACACGCCCTGCGGGCCGTTCTCCGGCGCGAGGCCGGTTTTGGCGGCGCGCAGGCGCTGCGCGATGGCGTTCAGCGCCGCGTCCTGGCCCACCACGCGCGTCGCCAGGCTCTCCTCCAGGCTCAGCAGCTCCGTCTGCTCGTCCTTCATTAACGAGGAGAGCGGCACGCCGGTCCAGTCGGCGATGACCGTCGCCACGGTGCGGGCGTCCACGTCCAGCCCCAGCAGCGGGTTGCCCTGCTGCACGCCTTCAAGCCGGCGCTGCAAATCGGTGATGTCCGCCTGGCGGGAGATGTCCTGGCGGCAGGCCAGCAGCTGCTCCGTGAGCGTCAGCTCGTCGCCGTACTGGGCTTCCCGCGCCTCAAGCGCCAGAAGGATGCGGCCCTCCTCCTGCTCAATCGCCGCCAGCCGCTCGCCGTGGGAGTGGCTTCCGACCGCGATGTCTTCCAGCAGCGCCTGTTTTTCCATATCCAGCGCGGTGAGCTGCGCCCGCATGCGGGTCAGCGGCTCGGGCACGGTGTCGAGGCTCATGCGCACGCGCGCGGAGGCGGTGTCGAGCAGGTCCACCGCCTTGTCCGGCAGCTGGCGTCCGGTGAGGTAACGACGTGAGAGGGTGACGGCGGCGCGAACGGCCTCGTCGGTGATGTGCACGCCGTGGTGCTCCGCGTAGCGGGACTTGAGGCCGCGCAGCATCAGGCAGGCGGTGTCGTCGTCCGGCTCGTCCACCTTGACCATCTGGAAGCGGCGCTCCAGCGCGGCGTCGCGCTCGAAGTACTGCTTGTACTCGCTCCAGGTGGTGGCGGCGATGGTGCGCAGCTCGCCGCGCGCCAGGGCGGGCTTGAGCAGGTTGGCCGCGTCCGCGCCGCCCGCCTGGTTGCCCGCGCCGATGATGGTGTGCGCCTCGTCGATAAACAGCAGCACCGGCAGCGGCGACTGCTGCACCGCCTCAATGATGTTTTTCAGGCGCTGCTCGAACTCGCCCTTCACGCCCGCCCCCGCCTGCAGCAGGCCGAGGTCG
>NZ_JBGKEB010000015.1:0-105235 GCF_041399425.1 Enterobacter sp. KBR-315C3_2022 | reverse complement strand
CCGGGGGGCGCCCCCCCCCCCCCCCACACCCCTCTTCACACACACCCCACCACACCACCCTGCCGCCCCCCTGCCCCCCCCCCCCGCGCCGGCGCCCCCCCCCCCCCCCCCCCCCCCCGGGAGGTATTAGCTGAACAGCGAGTAGAAAATAGCGGAGATGGCAATCAGACCCATCACGACAACGAACACGTTGCTGATATGACCGCTGTACTTACGCATCGCCGGCACTTTCTGAATCGCGTACATCGGCATCAGGAACAGAATCATCGCGATAACCGGGCCGCCCAGGGTTTCAATCATGCCCAGGATGCTTGGGTTCAGGGTCGCTACCGCCCAGGTGGTGAGCAGCATGAACAGCGCAGTGATTTTGTTCAGCTTGTTGATTTCAATGCTCTTGCCTTTACCGCGCAGAGATTTAATCACCATACCGTTGAAGCCTTCACGCGCGCCCAGGTAATGGCCCAGGAAGGATTTGGTGATAGCGATAATCGCGATAATTGGCGCCATCCACGCAATAATCGGTGCGTTAAAGTGGTTCGCCAGGTAAGACAGAATGGAGATGTTCTGCTCTTTCGCTGCTGCCAGGTCCGCCGGGGACAGGCTCAGCACGCAGCTGAAGACGAAGAACATAACGGTCAGAACCATCATCACGTGCGCACGGGCAAGAATGCTGGAACATTTTTTCTCAGCGCCCTGGCCGTATTCTTCACGCTTCGCAACCGCGAAGGAGGAGATGATAGGGGAGTGGTTAAAGGAGAACACCATCACAGGGATCGCCAGCCACAGGGTCATCCACAGGCCGTTACCGGTTGCTGACGCGCTGCTTAATGAGAGGGTTTCCAGCGCTGCGCCGTTCCAGTTAGGAATCAGGTAGCAGGCCAGCACCATCAGCGCGATAACGAACGGGAATACCAGTACGCTCATCGCTTTTACGATCATCTGCTCGCCGAAGCGAACGATGGTCATCATGCCCACGATCAGGATCAGCGACAGAATGGCGCGCGGTGGCGGCGTGATCTGCAGCTGGTGGGTCATGAAGCTTTCAACGGTGTTGGTAATCGCTACGCTGTACACCAGCAGGATTGGGTAAATCGCGAAGAAGTAGAGCAGGGTGATCAGCTTGCCTGCGCCTACGCCAAAGTGTTCTTCAACCACTTCGGTGATGTCTTCGCCCGGATTTTTACCGGACAGCACGAAGCGGGTCAGGCCACGGTGTGCGAAGAAGGTCATCGGGAAGGCGATAATCGCCATGATGATCAGCGGGATCAGGCCGCCGACGCCTGCGTTGATAGGAAGGAACAGTACACCAGCGCCGATTGCCGTGCCGTACAGGCCAAGCATCCACATGGTATCCGTTTTGCGCCAACCGCTTCGGGAATCAATCGAAGCAACGGTGCTGGTTTGAGTGGTTTCCATCTATATCTCCTGGAGGAAGCAAATTGTCAGGTTTCTAGTCAAATCCGATGAAAAAGTGCCTGACGGTAATATGAAATTCGTTCAGTGACGGTTTTTTAATAATTTTTGCCCGTAACTATTGGCGGGCGGAAAGATACATTCTAGTTATGAATCCTTCAGTGATCGCGATCCCAAATGCAATAATCCACTTTTGATATGGATATATTTAGACCATTTATCTACTAAAAAAACGTCAAAGAGAATTTACGGGCGCGAAGGCTACCATTAACAACATGTAGCCTGGAAGGCTGCATTCTGAGATAGGCGCCTTTTGCTGTAAAAAAGCGGGTTTTTAGTGTTTTCTGACGGAGAATTTGGATTAAGGGCGATTATTTCCGGTTCGTCAGGAGAGGTAATCGTTTGCGTTTGGGCGAAGTTTGCATCTGATATAGAGGACGGCTATGAATGAGAACAGGAATAAAAAAGCCGGATAACGATCGTTCGTTATCCGGCCTGAGGCGATTTTTTTAGCCGTTACTTAATGATTTCGTAGCACGGTATATACGCTGAGCCCGGCAGCTTCATGCGGTGCTGAGCAACGAAGCCCTGCAGCATGTCGTCCATGCGGCGCATCATCTCTTGATCGCCGTGGATTTTGTACGGGCCAAACTCCTCGATGGCGCGAATGCCAACCTCTTTCACGTTGCCCGCGACGATCCCGGAGAAGGCGCGCCGCAGGTCGGCGGCCAGCACTTCGACCGGCTGATCGGGGTAAAGCTTGAGGTTCGCCATATTCTCGTGCGACGGCTCAAACGGGATCTGCAGATCCGGCGCAATGCGGATCGACCAGTTAAAGCTGTAGGCATCGCCCGTATCGCGGCGGTTCTCTTTCACCAGCGGCATGGCTTTCTTCATCTGGCGCGCCACTTCAGCCGCATCGTCAATGATGATGTGATAGTGGCGGCGGGCCGCTTCGCCCAGCGTATGCACGATGAACTCGTCCAGCACGCGGAAGTAGTCGGCGCTCTCTTTCGGCCCGGTCAGGATCAGCGGCAGGACCTGATCTTTGTTGGCCGGGTTCATCAGAATACCCAGCAGATAGAGCAGCTCTTCCGCCGTTCCCACGCCGCCCGGGAAGATGATGATCCCATGGGCGATGCGGACAAACGCTTCAAGGCGTTTTTCGATGTCCGGCATGATGATCAGCTCGTTGACCAGCGGGTTCGGCGGTTCGGCCGCGATGATCGACGGTTCGGTCATGCCGATAAAGCGCCCCTCTTTGTAACGCTGCTGCGCGTGGCCGACGGCGGCACCCTTCATCGGCGCCTCCATCGCACCCGGACCGCAGCCGGTACAAATGTTCAGCTCGCGCAGCCCGAGATGCGTCCCCACGCGGCGCGCGTACAGGTATTCCGTTTCGTTAATGGAGTGACCGCCCCAGCACACGACCATATTCGGCGCTTCGCCGACGTGCAGGGCGCGGGCGTTACGCAGGATAGAGAATACCAGGTTGGTAATGTGGACAGAGCTTTCAAGATCCAGATGCTGGAAGCGCCCGGCGTTATGAATTTGTCCGTTAACAAACAGGATGTCGCGCAGCACGGCAAACAGGTTGGCCTGCAGCGAGCGGATAATGCGCCCGTCAACGAAGGCGTCTTCCGGCGGGTTGATCACCTCAAGCTTCACGCCGCGCTCCCGGCGCAGCACGTTGATGTCAAAGCTTTCGAAGCGGGACAGCAGCTCTTTGCTGTTGTCGGTCAGGCTTCCGGAGTTCAGGACGGCAAGTGAACAGTTGCGAAACAGTTGATAGAGATCGCTGCTGGCCGTGCGTTTAAGCATGTCCACTTCCAGCTGCGACAACATATCCATTGAGCCCAGCGGGCTAATATGTGTAATCAAGTGAGCTCCTTACGGGACGAAAATCGTCTTTCCCTGTTGATTACAATAGCCCTGGCTTATGACGTTTCACAACTATAAGCGCGGAATAGACCGCGCATATTGTGAAAATATTTATATTACTGGCGCACCAGGCGGCCCGTTGCGGGCACAAAGTCGGTGTTGGTCCGCCACGGGTTGATGTCTAAACCCCCGCGGCGGGTGTAGCGCGCGTACACGCTCAGCTTTTCCGGCTGGCAGAAACGCTGGATGTCGTTAAAGATGCGCTCCACGCACTGTTCGTGAAATTCGTTATGGTGGCGGAATGACACCAGATAGCGCAGCAGCTTCTCGCGGTCGATCTGCGGGCCGCGGTACTGGATCTGCACGGAGCCCCAGTCGGGCTGGTGGGTGATCAGGCAGTTGGACTTCAGCAGGTGGCTGACCAGCGTCTCTTCCACCACCTTGCCGCCCGCGGCGTTTTCAAGGTAGTCGGTGCTGAACTCATAGCTGTCCACCTCAATGTCCAGATCGTCGATGCAGGTCCCGCTGAAGTGGGCGATCGGCTGACCTTCCAGCTCGTGCAGGCGGTACAGTGACACGGAGACATCCCCCTGCGCGCAGGCGCGTAAATCCTGCTCCAGCGTGCGCTGGACGTCGTCCCAGCTGCTGAATTTCGTCTGGTTAAAGCTGTTGAGATAGAGCTTGAAGCTTTTCGACTCCACCAGGTTAATGCTGGCGTGATCCAGCTCTACGTGGCCGACGGCGACCTGCGGCAGGCCGCGCGCGTTAAGCCAGGAGAGCTCGTACAGCGTCCAGATATCGCCGCCGACAAACGGCAGCGCGTCGGCGTGCAGGCCCAGCGGATCGCGGTTAAGGCTGCGCGGAACGCCCTGAAGCAGCGAGGCATCGTAGGTGTCGCGGTAATCGGTCGATTTACCCAGCGTTAAGCCCGTTAACGCCTGATGATTTTCGTAAGACATGTTTCATAGCCACTTTGCAGGTACACTTATGGGCTGAGTTTATCCTGTCTTACAAGAAGAGAGAAATCGGTGGATATCGAAACTGCAAATGCCCTGACGAACTTCACGACCCGCTACTGCGATGCGTGGCATGAAAAACAGGGAACGTGGCCGCAAAGTGCTGAATTACATGGTGTGCCTTCGCCGTGCATTGTCTCTTCCCTGGACGATAGCGTTATCTGGCAGCCCAAGCCCTTTACGGACGAGCAGAATGTAAATGCGGTTGAACGCGCAATGGACCTTGTGGTACAACCAGCGGTTCACGCGTTTTATACCACCCAGTTTGCCGGTGATATGCCCGCGCGTTTTGCAGGATTAGCGCTCACGCTGCTGCAAACCTGGAGTGAAGACGATCTCCAGCGCGTTCAGGAGAACCTGATTGGTCACCTGGTCACGCAAAAACGCCTTAAGCTTTCACCGACGCTCTTTATCGCCACGCTCGACAGCGAGCTGGACGTCATTTCCGTCTGCAATCTGTCAGGTGAAGTGGTTAAAGAGACCATTGGTACCCGCAATCGCGACGTGCTCGCTCCCTCTCTTGCGGATTTCCTCACTCAACTTGAGCCCCTTCTGTAATCCAGGATGCCATCAGGCGTGTGAGAGATCTCTTACAAGGTTTGTAGGAGATCGACGTCACTTTCAGTATTGCCTTAATATTTTTAGAATTTAATAACCATAAATATTAGTAAGTTAACTGATTATGAGGCCGTCAAATGGCCTTTCTTAAGGCTTACACCACGAATAAGGTGGGTTGTAAGACGAAGCGGAATAGAGGATTATTTCTCCGTCGACAGGAAGCCGACACGAAAAACGAACATCAGGATGATGACGTTTTTCACACAGGACACGTCAGGAAGGCGCTGCAGGAAGGCTTCAGGATGAAGCAAAGAGGATAACGCAGGACGCGTAAGGGACACCTCCAGGAAGGAGAATGAGAGCCGGTCAGGATGGTCGGTGGGTCAGGAAGGCCAGGACGTTTCAGGATGAAACAATCACGTCAGGACGATGTGAGCAGGATGCAAAGGTTAACGGATGAACACGCCCTCGGGCGCAGGAAAAGTTGTCACGGACGAGCAGGGAGCACGAATTGTAGCTGGAATGCTGCGAAACGAACCGGGAGCACTGTTTATACAGTGCTCCCTTTTTTTATTTCTGCTTCCTGCAATGCTATGCTGCGCGCCGTTCAGATTTTCAGTTGAGGTTATCATGACGCATCACGAAAGCGTTCGTGCGCAGTTGCACGCCATCGAAGCCCTTCTTCGCCATCACCAGCTTTGGCAGGAAACCGCGCCGCATCCCGAAGCGTTCGCCAGTACGCAGCCATTTTGCCTCGACACCCTGGCACCGTTTGAGTGGCTGCAGTGGGTGTTAATCCCGCGCATGCACGCGCTGTTGGAGGGCGGTCACCCGCTGCCGCAGGCGTTCGCCGTTTCCCCCTATTATGAAATGGCGCTTGAGGAAAACCATCCCGCGCGCGAGGTCGTGCTCGTCGAGCTGGCTCGCCTGGACGCGCTTTTTGCCGGTGCCGGTGCATGACGATTGAAATCCTCTATCAGGACGAGTGGCTGGTGGCGGTGAATAAACCGTCGGGGTGGCTGGTGCACCGCAGCTGGCTCGATCGTGACGAGAAGGTGGTGGTGATGCAGACCGTACGCGACCAGATTGGTCAGCACGTCTTCACCGCCCACCGTCTCGACAGGCCGACCTCCGGCGTCCTGCTGATGGGGCTCTCAAGCGAAGCGGGCCGCCTGCTGTCGCAGCAGTTTGAACAGCATCAAATCCAAAAGCGCTATCACGCGATTGCGCGCGGCTGGCTGACGGACGCGGCCCGGCTTGACTACCCGCTGGTCGAAGAGCTGGACAAGATTGCGGATAAATTCGCCCGCGATGATAAAGGCCCGCAGCCCGCGGTCACAGACTATCGCGGTATGGCCACCGCGGAAATGCCGGTGGCGACCAGCAAATTTCCCACCACGCGCTACAGCCTGGTTGAGCTTCTGCCCAAAACCGGGCGCAAGCACCAGCTTCGCCGCCACCTCGCGCACCTTCGTCACCCGATTATCGGCGACAGCAAGCACGGCGATTTACGCCAGAACCGCAGTGCGGCAGAGCACTTTGGCCTTAACCGCCTGATGCTGCACGCCAGCGAACTGAGCCTGACGCACCCGTTCACCGGCAGGCCGCTGACCCTTCACGCAGGGCTGGACGACGTCTGGATGCAGGCGCTGTCACAGTTTGGCTGGCTGGGGCAACTCCCCGAAAATGAAAGGGTTGAGTTTGCGGCGGGCAACGTTCAGGATGAACGGCAACAGTAAAAATCAACGGAGCAAAGCATGGCTGAAGTGGGTATTTTTGTCGGCACGATGTACGGTAACTCGCTGCTGGTGGCGGAAGAAGCCGAAGCGATCCTCGCCAGTCAGGGCCATAAAGCCACGGTCTATGAAGATCCGGAGCTGGCCGACTGGGAAAAGTATCAGGACAAATTCATTCTGGTCGTGACGTCGACAACGGGGCAGGGCGATCTGCCGGATAGCATTGTCCCACTGTTCCAGGGCATTAAAGACCAGCTGGGCTACCAGCCCGACGTGCACTACGGGATCATCGCGCTCGGCGACAGCTCCTACGCTAACTTCTGCGGCGGCGGCAAGCAGTTCGACGCGCTCCTGCAGGAGCAGAGCGCCCAGCGCGTGGGTGAAATGCTGCTGATCGACGCCGGCGAACATCCGGAGCCTGAAAGCGAATCCAACCCGTGGGTTGAGCACTGGGCGACGCTCCTCAAATAACGTCTGGCCCGCCTGCGCGGGCCTGCACCACCCGCGCCAAACGCCAATTCCGTGAACCATCTTCCATCGCTTTGGGCTTATGCCCCAAACAACGTTCCACACTCCCTTCAATGTTGTGTTCCTGCACGGTGAGGGAGCCACGCCCCCTTACATATACTTTTCCCGTCACTATAAAACGGCACGTAGCCGTACCAAAACTGCCAACCGCTAACCTCTCATTCTGATTACCCTACAGGTGCTTTACAGAATGAACCAGGCGAAAGCTATGATTCAGGAGTGCATCAATGAGTACATTAAGCCAAGCGGCGAGCGGCGCTGAAAAGCGCACCAACGCTCGCTACTGGATTGTGGTGATGCTGTTTATCGTCACGTCCTTTAACTATGGGGACCGCGCAACGCTGTCGATTGCCGGTTCCGAGATGGCAAAAGATATCGGGCTCGATCCGGTCGGTATGGGTTATGTTTTCTCCGCATTTTCATGGGCCTATGTCATCGGCCAAATTCCTGGCGGCTGGCTGCTTGACCGCTTCGGCTCGAAGCGCGTCTACTTCTGGTCCATCTTTATCTGGTCGATGTTTACCCTGCTGCAGGGCTTTGTCGACATCTTTAGCGGCTTCGGCATTATCATTGCGCTCTTCACCCTGCGCTTCCTGGTGGGGCTGGCGGAAGCGCCTTCATTCCCCGGCAACAGTCGAATCGTCGCGGCCTGGTTCCCGGCGCAGGAGAGGGGAACGGCGGTCGCCATTTTTAACTCGGCACAATACTTCGCAACCGTCATCTTTGCACCGGTCATGGGCTGGCTGACGCATGAGGTGGGCTGGTCGCACGTCTTCTTCTTCATGGGCGGGCTGGGGATTGTCATCAGCTTTATCTGGCTTAAGGTGATCCACGAGCCGAATCAGCATCCCGGCGTCAACAAGAAAGAGCTGGAGTACATTGCCGAAGGCGGCGCGCTGATCAACATGGATCTGAAAACCGAAAAGGCCAAAGTGCCGTTCAGCCAGAAATGGGCGCAGATCAAGCAGCTCGTGGGCTCGCGCATGATGATCGGTATCTACCTTGGCCAGTACTGCATTAACGCCATGACCTACTTCTTCATCACCTGGTTCCCGGTCTATCTGGTGCAGGCGCGCGGCATGTCGATTCTGAAAGCGGGCTTTGTGGCCTCGGTTCCGGCCATCTGCGGTTTCGTCGGCGGCGTGCTGGGCGGCGTGATCTCCGACTGGCTGATGCGCCGTACCGGCTCGCTGAACATCGCCCGCAAAACGCCTATCGTGCTGGGCATGCTGCTCTCAATGTCCATGGTGTTCTGCAACTTCGTTAACGCCGAGTGGATGATTATCGGCTTTATGGCGATGGCGTTCTTCGGTAAGGGGATTGGCGCGCTGGGCTGGGCGGTGATGGCGGATACCGCGCCGAAGGAGATCAGCGGCCTGAGCGGCGGCCTGTTCAACATGTTCGGCAACATTTCCGGGATCGTGACGCCGATTGCCATCGGCTACATCGTCGGCACGACGGGCTCGTTCAACGGCGCGCTCATTTACGTGGGCGTCCACGCGCTGGTGGCCGTACTGAGCTACCTGGTGCTGGTGGGCGACATTAAGCGCGTCGAGCTTAAACCTGTTGCGGAGCGCGGATGATGACAACCCAATCAAGCCCGATCGTGACGGACATGAAGGTCATTCCGGTGGCCGGACAGGACAGCATGGTGCTCAATATCGGCGGCGCGCATAACGCCTGGTTTACCCGCAACATCGTGGTCCTCACCGACAGCGCTGGCCACACCGGCGTCGGCGAGGCGCCCGGCGGAGAGGTCATTTACCAGACGCTGGTGGATGCGATCCCGCAGGTCGTGGGGCAGGAGATTGCCCGCTTAAACAAGGTGGTTCAGCGGGTGCACAAGGGCAACCAGTCCGCAGACTTCGACACCTTCGGCAAAGGCGCCTGGACGTTCGAGCTGCGCGTCAACGCGGTGGCCGCGCTGGAAGCCGCGCTGCTCGATTTGCTGGGCAAAGCGCTAAACGTCCCGGTGTGTGAGCTGCTGGGGCCGGGCAAGCAGCGCGACGCGGTAACGGTGCTGGGCTATCTGTTCTACATCGGCGATCGCAATAAAACCGATCTGCCGTATCTGGCGCGCTCTCCCGGCAGCCATGAGTGGTATCACCTGCGTCACCAGGAAGCGCTGTCCAGCGAGGCGGTTGTCCGCCTGGCGGAGGCGGCGCAGGATCGCTACGGCTTTAAGGACTTTAAGCTGAAGGGCGGCGTGCTGCCGGGCGAACAGGAAATCGAAAGCGCCCACGCGCTGAAAAAACGCTTTCCGGAGGCGCGGATCACCGTCGATCCCAACGGCGCGTGGCTGCTGGATGAGGCCATCGCCCTGTGTAAAGGGATGGGCGACGTGCTGACCTACGCGGAAGATCCGTGCGGCGCCGAGCAGGGCTTCTCCGGCCGCGAGGTGATGGCCGAATTTCGCCGCGCCACCGGGCTGCCGGTCGCGACCAACATGATCGCCACCAACTGGCGCGAAATGGGCCACGCGGTGATGCTCAACGCGATGGATATCCCGCTGGCCGATCCGCACTTCTGGACGCTTTCAGGCGCGGTCCGCGTGGCGCAGCTCTGCGACGACTGGGGCCTGACCTGGGGCTGCCACTCCAATAACCATTTCGATATCTCGCTGGCGATGTTTACCCACGTAGGCGCGGCCGCGCCGGGTAATCCGACCGCCATCGATACCCACTGGATTTGGCAGGAGGGAGAAGCCCGTCTGACCAAAAATCCGCTGGAGATTAAAAACGGCACCATCGCCGTTCCGGATTCGCCGGGGCTGGGCGTAGAGCTTGACTGGGACCAGATCCATCAGGCGCATGAAGCCTATAAAAAACTGCCGGGTGGCGCACGTAACGATGCGGGCCCGATGCAGTACCTTATCCCTGGCTGGACATTTGACCGCAAGCGCCCTGTTTTTGGACGTCACTGATAAAAGGATTGAACCATGAGCACATTTTCCACTCCCGTCGTTACCTCCATGCAGATTGTGCCGGTTGCCGGACACGACAGCATGCTGATGAACCTGAGCGGAGCCCACGCGCCATTTTTCACCCGCAACATCGTTATCATTAAAGATAATTCCGGCCACACCGGCGTGGGGGAAATCCCCGGCGGCGAGAAGATCCGCAAGACCCTGGAAGAGGCGATTCCGCTGGTAGTCGGCAAAGCGCTGGGGGAATACAAAAATGTCCTGAACGCCGTGCGTAACACCTTTGCCGACCGCGACGCGGGCGGGCGCGGCCTGCAGACGTTCGATCTGCGCACCACCATCCACGTCGTGACCGGCATTGAGGCCGCGATGCTGGATCTGCTGGGCCAGCATCTGGGCGTTAACGTGGCCTCGCTGCTCGGCGAAGGCCAGCAGCGCAGCGAAGTAGAAATGCTGGGCTATCTGTTCTTCGTCGGCAACCGCAAGCAGACGCCGCTGCCGTATCAAAGCCAGCCGGACGAGGCGTGCGACTGGTATCGCATTCGCCACGACGAAGCCATGACCCCGGACGCGGTGGTGCGCCTCGCGGAAGCGGCTTACGAGAAATATGGCTTTAACGATTTCAAGCTGAAGGGCGGCGTGCTGGCCGGCGCGGAAGAGGCGGAAGCGGTTTCTGCCCTGGCAAAACGCTTCCCGCAGGCGCGCGTCACGCTGGATCCGAACGGGGCCTGGTCACTCGACGAAGCGATCGCCATTGGCAAGCAGCTGAAAGGCGTGCTGGCGTATGCGGAAGATCCGTGCGGTGCGGAGCAGGGCTTCTCCGGCCGCGAGGTGATGGCGGAGTTTCGCCGCGCCACCGGCCTGCCGACCGCCACCAACATGATTGCCACCGACTGGCGTCAGATGGGGCACACGCTCTCGCTTCAGTCGGTCGATATCCCGCTGGCGGACCCGCACTTCTGGACGATGCAGGGCTCGGTGCGCGTGGCGCAGATGTGCCACGAATTTGGCCTGACCTGGGGCTCACACTCCAACAACCACTTTGATATTTCGCTGGCGATGTTCACCCACGTCGCGGCCGCCGCGCCGGGCAACATTACCGCCATTGATACCCACTGGATTTGGCAGGAGGGAAATCAGCGCCTGACCAGGCAGCCGTTCGAAATTAAGGGCGGTATGGTTCAGGTTCCTTCTACGCCGGGTCTGGGCGTGGAGCTGGATATGGATCGGGTGATGCAGGCGCATGAACTGTATCAAAAACACGGCCTGGGGGCGCGCGATGATGCGCTTGCCATGCAGTATCTGATCCCTGACTGGACATTCGACAATAAGCGTCCGTGCATGGTACGCTAAAGGCATTGGGACCGCTCCCATGAGCGGTCGTTTTCCCTGATGTATGCTTAACAAAGTCAACATGCGTAAGGATGCTATATGAAACTCGTTATCGCACCGGATTCCTGGAAGGAAAGCTTGACCGCCCTTGAGGTGGCGACGGCTATTGAGGACGGTTTCCGTGAAGTTTGGCCTGATGCGGAATATGTGAAAATCCCGGTAGCCGATGGCGGGGAGGGAACGGTGGATGCCATGGTGGCGGCCACCTCCGGCGAGCGCGTGGAGGTAGAGGTTACGGGCCCGCTTGGAACGCGCATCCCCTCATTTTATGGCATCTCCGGCGATAAGCAGAGCGCCTTTATTGAGATGGCGGCCGCCAGCGGTCTGGAGCTTGTTCCTGCTTCAGCGCGTAACCCGCTGAACACGACCTCGTGGGGAACGGGCGAGCTGATCCGCCACGCGCTGGACGCGGGCGTCAACCATATCATCATCGGTATCGGCGGCAGCGCCACCAACGACGGCGGCGCGGGCATGGTGCAGGCGCTGGGCGCGAAGCTGCTGAACGACCGGGCGCAGCCGCTTGGCTACGGTGGCGGGGAGCTGGCCACGCTGGCGCAGATCGATCTTAGCGAGCTGGACGCGCGCCTGGCGGAATGCCGCATTGAGGTGGCCTGCGATGTCAGCAACCCCTTAACCGGGCCTGAAGGGGCCACAGCGGTGTTCGGGCCGCAAAAAGGGGCAACCGCCGAGATGGTCACCGCGCTGGATGACGCGCTGGGGCATTATGCAAAGATCATTGCCCGGGATCTGGATATCGACGTGCTCTCTCTAGCGGGGGGCGGAGCGGCGGGCGGAATGGGCGCGGCGCTTTACGCCTTCTGCGGCGCGACGCTGCGCCAGGGCATTGAAATCGTGACCGACGCCCTGCGTCTGGATGAACAGGTTGCCGACGCTGACATCGTGATAACCGGTGAAGGCCGCATCGACAGTCAGACCATTCACGGCAAAGTGCCCGTGGGCGTGGCGAAGGTGGCAAAACGCTACAACAAGCCGGTGATCGGCATCGCGGGCAGCCTGACGGCAGACGTCGGCGTGGTCCATCAACACGGTATCGACGCGGTATTTAGCGTGCTTTACAGCATCTGCTCCCTTGAAGACGCGCTGGGGAATGCCCAGGCGAACCTGCGCATGGCCGCGCGGAATATCGCGGCGGTGCTGAAGGTTGGGAAAGGGTTGTAGGGGAATTCCCCTCACCCCGGCCCTTATGTCTTGATCTTCTCCACTCAGGTGGAGAAGATCCCCGACTGATCATCGGGAGGTTACCGGTGAGCATCACCCGGCCCTGGTGCCCCTGAGCCCGCGGGAGAGATTATGCCCCGGTAACCTGTTTCCCTGTCGCCTCAAGACCGAACGGTATCCTGTGCCCCGAGCACCCACATATAAGGATGGTCCGGCGATATTATTCATAAGGTTACGGAGTGCCATCATGAATCTTGTCCCCGTCGGCGTTGATATCGCCAAACTTAAATTTGATGTTGCTGTCCTGCTGCCAAATCAGAAGTACAAAACCAAAAAATTCGCCAACACGCCTGCCGGATGCCGTGAGTTCCTTAACTGGCTGACTCGCTTTGGCGACTGCCATATCTGCATGGAAGCCACGGGCTGCTACAGCACTGAGCTGGCCACACTGCTGGCCGATAACGGCTGCTGCGTCAGTCTCGAAAACCCGGCGCGTATACACGCATTTGGCAACACGGAACTGACCCGCAACAAAACCGACAAAAGCGATGCGGCGCTGATAGCCCGTTACTGCGCTCTGTATCAGCCCGCCCCCTGGCATCCAGCTCCGCTGAGCGAGCGGCAGCTGACGGCTCTGGTGCGCCATCTGCGTAACCTGGAGGAAATGCGTCAGATGGAGGTGAACCGCCTTGAGGCAGCCGATGACGTTATCGTTCCCTCCCTGAACGAGCACGTCGCGATGCTGGACGAACTGATTGAAGAAACGCGGAAGAAAATCAACCGTCACATCGATGATAACCCGGACCTGAAGCGGGACAGGGCATTGCTGAAAAGTATCCCCGGGATAGGTGACATGCTGAG
Organism: Enterobacter sp. KBR-315C3_2022; assembly: GCF_041399425.1. Lineage (NCBI taxonomy): Bacteria > Pseudomonadati > Pseudomonadota > Gammaproteobacteria > Enterobacterales > Enterobacteriaceae > Enterobacter > Enterobacter sp. KBR-315C3_2022. Next base: position 91,748 of record NZ_JBGKEB010000015.1, on the reverse strand, counting down.
CGTGAGTCTGCTGGCGTTCGCGGGAAACCTGCGAAGGTTCAGCGACAGCAAGGCACTGGTGGCGTATGCGGGCCTGAACCCACGTCGGAGCGAGTCAGGAATGTGGAAAGGGAAAAGCAGGCTGTCAAAAGTGGGTCACGCGGAACTGCGCAGCGTGCTGTATATGCCAGCGATAGTGGCGGGAAGATGTAATGAAGTGGTGAAAAAGTTGATGGGGAGGCTGGCAGCGAGAGGGAAGACAGGAAAAGAACGCGTGTGCGCGGGAATGCGAAAACTGCTGCAACTGGCGTATGGAGTGGTGAAATCCGGGCGCGAATTTAATGCTGAAATACCGCTTGCCGGATAACCGGCAAGACGGTATCTCCCCAAAGGGGCGAGGGGGTAAAGACGGCTCGGTGCAGTCCCCTCACCCCCAAGGGGGGGGGGGTTTGGGGGTGGGGGGGGGCCCGCGCACGGGTGACCCCCCCCCCCCCCCCCCCCCAGGCCGCTCTCTCGTGTCACCCACCCAACACCTTCCTCGCTTCCCGCGTCACGTTATCCATCTCGTCCAGCAGCTCCAGAAACTCGGGCTCAAGCTCGGCCTCCGGCGTGCCGCCGCGCAGCTGCTGCTCCAGCAGCTGGCAGAGGTTTTTCAGCCGCGGCACGCCGCTGTAGCCGCAACTGCCGTGCAGCTTGTGGATGGCGTCCAGCAAATCTTCCGGGTTCTCGCCCACCAGCTGTTCCTCCACCTTGTTACGGATCTCCGGCAGGAAGGCGATCAGCATTTGCAGCATCTCGCGCGCTAAGTCGGTTTTACCCGCGGCCTGGCGCAGCGCCAGCTGCCAGTCGAGCGTCGCGTTAGGGTTGATATCCTGAGCCGGTTCGCTCGGCTGGGCTGAAAACGTGTATGACCCGCCAATCCGATCGGGTTTGTAGCGCAGCAGCAGGTTATGCAGCTTTTCTTCATCTATCGGTTTCGCCAGGTAATCGTTCATCCCGGCGTTGAGAAGCTTCTCCTTCTGACCGGCCATCGCGTGGGCGGTAACGGCAATCACCGGCGTCTGCTGCTGGTGCGGCAGCTGGCGGATCAGCTCGCAGGCGCGGATGCCGTCCATGCCCGGCATTTGAATATCCATCAGAATCAGGTCGAACTGCATCTGTTTGGCTTGCTCAACTGCCTGCGCCCCGCTGGTGCACAGCTCAACGTGCTGAACCTGATCCTCCAGCAGCACGCCGATAAGCTTGAGGTTCGCCGGGTTGTCATCCACCGCCATCACGGTCATCGCCAGCTTGCTCTCTTCCTCTATCAGCGGCAGGGCGTGCTTGCTCAGGCGGCAATATTCCGTCAGCGCAGGAAGCAGCCGCGTGGCGGTAAGCGGCTTCAGCAGGCAGGCTGCGGCACCGTCGTTTTTCAGCTCTTCGGCGTTTATCTGCGCATGGCACGGCAGGGCCAGCAGCAGGTAGTCGGTCATTGAGGCCGCCTTTGCCAGCCGCTCCTGCTGCATGGTCAGCTCGCCGGTAAAGGTAACGGGTATGCCCATCAGCAGAATATCGTAGTGATCGATCGCCAGCGCCGAGAAGGTCGGGCTGTAGATAACCTCCAGCGGCGTGGTGCTTAAAATATCCAGCGTACACTGCGCCGCCGCGGCGTTAGGCTCAACGTAGGCCAGGCGCATGCCTTTCAGGCAGCCGGTCATCGGGCCGTCCGTCAGCACGTTTGGATTGAGGTCGAGATTGATATGGAACCAGAAGGTGGAGCCGCGGTTAGGCTGGCTGTGGAACGAGATATCTCCGCCCATCTCTTTGACCAGCTTTTGGGTGATCACCAGCCCCAGCCCGGTACCGCCGTGGCGGCGCGAGATGCTGGCATCCGCCTGGCGGAACGCCTGGAAGAGGCGCGACTGATCGCGCTCCGGAATACCAATCCCGGTATCGCGGATCTGCACCTCAACCTGCACCTTGTTGTTACTGAGCGCCCGCTTCTCCACCAGAATATCGATATTGCCGCTTTCGGTGAACTTGATGGCGTTCCCCACCAGGTTGGTGATCACCTGCTGCAGGCGCAGCGGGTCGCCGATGACGTTATCCGGCACGTCGTTTTTAATGTTAAGCGTCAGCTCCAGCCCCTTGTCGTGCGAGGAGTGGGCGAGAAGCGTCACCACCTCATCCAGCGTGCTGCGCAGCGGGAACGGAATGCTTTCCAGGATCAGCTTGCCCGCTTCCAGCTTGGAGAAGTCCAGCACGTCGTTAATGATCGCCAGCAGGTTGTTGGCCGAGCGCTCAATGGTGTGCAGATGATCGCGCTGGGTGGGGTTCAGCTCGCTCTTGAGCGTGAGGCGGGTAAAGCCGATGACGCCGTTGAGCGGCGTGCGCAGCTCGTGCGACATATTGGCCAGGAACTCGGACTTAATGCGCGCCGCTTCCTGAGCGCGTTTTTTCGCCAGATCCAGCTCGACGTTCTGAATTTCCATCTGCTCCAGCGTTTCGCGCAGATCGGAGGTGGCCTGATCGACGTTGTGCTGCATCTCTTCGTGGTAGGCCGCCAGCGACATCGCCATCGAGTTAATGCCGTTCTTGAGCATGTCCAGCTCGCCGAGCATAAACCCTTCCACGCGGCTGTCGAGCTGCCCGCGGCGGATGCGGTCAACGGTGTTCACCATGTTGCGGATTGGCCCGGTCACGTCGCGCATCAGTCGCCAGCCGAAAATCAGGGCAATGCCGATGCAGAACAGCATCATCATGCCGGAGACAAAAATTTCTTTGTACTGCTGCAGCCGCACCGACTTGAGATCCAGCTCCAGCGCCACATATCCCAACATATTATTGCCGGTTTTGGCATCGGACGTGGCGGATTCATCGGGTGAATAGCTCTCGGAGATAATCGGCGTGCGCAGAATCATAATATCCCCGCGGCGCAGTACGCTCAGATGGCGCGGGAACGGCGTACCGTTGGGGATCTGCAGCTGCGCCGGGTCGAGATGGAAGTTTGACGTCACGAACAGGCGGTTATGTTCGTCATACACGGAAATGGCCCGCACGATGTCGGAGTGACGGCGGTGCAGCACGCTGATTAACTGGCCAATGGATTCGCGGTTTTGCAGGTTCATCCCGTATTCGCTGGAGACGGCGAGCGGTTCGATAATGCTCGCTCCCGCGTCTTCAAGCTGCCGCTGCAGGTCGTTATAGCGGTGCACCACAAAGAAGATGCTCAGCAGCAAACCGATTAGCACGGTGGGGGCGAGGATCAAAATCATCATGCGAGCACGCAGGCTGTAGTTGGTCATGGCGTTCCGTTATGGGACAATTAGGATAATTATGTATATTTGAGAAAAATCTCGGCGATGGCGCAATTCTACTCTGCAAAGCGACGCGTGACGACGCGTCAGATCATAACTGTTGAAGCAACGGACCTCGACCCCTTTGGTCAGGGCGTTGCACGCCACAACGGTAAGGCACTGTTTGTCACTGGTTTGCTGCCAGCGGAGCGCGCTGACGTTACGCTGACCGAAGACAAACGCCAGTACGCTCGCGGCCGGGTTAAGCGTCGTCTTAATGATAGCCCTGAACGCGCCGCGCCGCGCTGCCCGCACTTTGGCGTCTGCGGCGGGTGCCAGCAGCAGCACGCGAGCGTCGCGCTGCAGCAGCAGAGCAAAAGCCGCGCGCTGGCGCGCCTGCTCAAGCACGACGTCAATGACATTATTGCCGACCAGCCGTGGGGCTACCGCCGCCGCGCGCGCCTGAGCCTGAACTATTCTCCGAAGACCGAGCGTCTGGATATGGGGTTTCGCCAGGCGGGCTCCAGCGATATCGTCGACATCCCGCAGTGCCCCATTTTGGTGCCCCGCCTTGAGGCATTGCTCCCGGACGTGCGCGCCTGCCTCGCGTCGCTGGAGGGCGTTCGCCATCTCGGCCACGCTGAGCTGGTGCTGGCGAACAATGGCCCGCTGATGGTTTTACGCCATACTTCACCGCTGTCGGATAAAGATCGGCAAAAACTGGAACGCTTTTCGCATTCCCAGGAGCTCGCGCTTTTCCTCGCGCCGCAAAGCGAGATACTGGAGCAGCTAACGGGAGACGCGCCCTGGTATGCCGCAAACGGGCTACGCTTAACGTTCAGCCCGCGAGATTTTATCCAGGTGAACGACGGCGTGAACCAGCAGATGATTGCGCAGGCGCTGGCGTGGCTGGACGTTCAACCCACTGACCGCGTGTTGGATCTCTTCTGCGGCATGGGCAACTTCACGCTGCCGCTGGCGCAAAAGGCGGCGAGTGTAGTGGGCGTTGAAGGCGTCGAGGCGCTGGTGGCGAAAGGGCAGGAAAATGCCCGAGAGAACGGCCTGCAGAACGTGACATTCTTTCATCAGAACCTTGAGGAAGACGTCACCAGGCAGCCCTGGGCGAAGCAGGGCTTCGACAAAATTCTTCTCGATCCGGCGCGTGCGGGCGCACCGGGCGTAATGGCACATATTATTAAACTCGCCGCAAAACGCGTGGTCTATGTTTCCTGTAACCCGGCAACGCTTGCCAGGGACAGCGAGGCATTAACAGCGGCGGGTTACCAGATTCAGCGTCTGGCAATGCTGGACATGTTCCCGCACACTGGGCATCTGGAATCGATGGTGTTGTTTGAGCACATCTAATGAGTTTGGCTTGTCGACTTCGACAGGCCCTTGTCCCTAAAGGAGAGGACGATGGTTGCGGTAAGAAGTGCACATCTTAATAAAGCTGGTGAGTTTGACCCACAAAAATGGATCGTAAGTCTGGGGATTTCCAGCCAGCAGTCGTGTGAACGCTTAACCGAAACCTGGGCCTACTGTTTGCGCACCACCACGGGCCATCCGGACGCCGACCTCCTTCTGTGGCGCGGCGTGGAGATGGTTGAAATCTTATCCATGTTGAACATGGATATCGAAACGCTGCAGGCTTCGCTTCTGTTTCCGCTTGCCGACGCTGACGTCGTCAGCGAGGACGTTCTGCGCGAAAGCGTAGGCAAGCCCGTGGTGGCACTGATCCACGGCGTGCGTGATATGGCGGCTATTCGCCAGCTTAAGGCGGCGCACACGGACTCCGTCTCGTCGGAGCAGGTCGACAACGTGCGCCGGATGCTGTTGGCGATGGTGGATGATTTCCGCTGCGTGGTCATTAAGCTTGCCGAGCGTATTGCCCACCTGCGTGAAGTGAAGGATGCGCCGGAAGACGAGCGCGTGCTGGCCGCCAAAGAGTGTACAAACATCTACGCTCCGCTGGCGAACCGCTTAGGGATTGGCCAGCTGAAATGGGAGCTTGAGGACTACTGCTTCCGCTACCTGCACCCGGCGGAATACAAGCGCATCGCCAAGCTGCTGCACGAGCGCCGCATTGACCGCGAGCACTACATCGACGAGTTCGTCGGCGGGCTGCGCCAGTCGATGAAGGAAGAGAACGTGCGCGCGGAAGTGTACGGTCGTCCGAAGCACATCTACAGCATCTGGCGCAAAATGCAGAAAAAGCATCTCGCCTTTGACGAGCTGTTTGACGTGCGCGCGGTGCGCATCGTGGCCGAGCGTCTGCAGGACTGCTACGCCGCGCTCGGGATCGTGCACACGCACTTCCGCCACCTGCCGGACGAGTTCGATGACTATGTCGCGAACCCAAAACCGAACGGCTACCAGTCTATTCATACCGTGGTGCTTGGCCCGGGCGGCAAGACGGTTGAAATCCAGATCCGCACCAAACAGATGCACGAGGACGCCGAGCTGGGCGTGGCCGCGCACTGGAAATACAAAGAAGGCACCTCTGGCGGGGCGCGCTCCGGCCACGAGGACCGCATCGCCTGGCTGCGCAAGCTGATTGCGTGGCAGGAAGAGATGGCGGATTCCGGCGAAATGCTCGATGAGGTCCGCAGCCAGGTCTTCGACGACCGCGTGTACGTCTTTACCCCGAAAGGCGACGTTGTCGACCTTCCGGCTGGCTCGACGCCGCTCGACTTTGCGTACCACATCCACAGTGACGTTGGGCACCGCTGCATCGGCGCGAAAATCGGTGGGCGCATTGTGCCGTTCACCTATCAGCTGCAGATGGGCGACCAGATTGAAATCATCACCCAGAAGCAGCCAAACCCAAGCCGCGACTGGCTCAACCCGAACCTGGGCTACGTCACGACAAGCCGCGGGCGTTCCAAGATCCACGCCTGGTTCCGCAAGCAGGATCGCGACAAGAACATCCTCGCTGGACGTCAGATCCTGGACGACGAGCTTGAGCACGTCGGCATCAGCCTGAAAGAGGCTGAGAAATTCCTGCTGCCGCGCTACAACTTCAACGAGCTGGACGAGCTGCTGGCCGCGATCGGCGGCGGTGATATCCGCCTCAATCAGATGGTCAACTTCCTGCAGGCGCAGTTCAACAAGCCAAGCGCCGAAGAGCAGGATGCGGCCGCGCTGAAGCAGCTGCAGCAGAAAACCTACGCGCCGCAGCAGCGCAGCAAGGACAATGGCCGCGTGGTGGTCGAGGGCGTGGGCAATTTGATGCACCACATCGCCCGCTGCTGCCAGCCGATCCCGGGCGACGATATCGTCGGCTTTATCACCCAGGGGCGCGGGATCTCCATCCACCGCTCGGACTGTGACCAGCTTGCGGAGCTCCAGTCGCACGCGCCTGAGCGCATCGTGGAAGCCGTCTGGGGTGAAAGCTACTCTGCGGGCTATTCGCTGGTGGTGCGCGTCACCGCCAACGACCGCAGCGGCCTGCTGCGCGACATCACGACCATTCTCGCCAACGAGAAGGTTAACGTGCTGGGCGTCGCCAGCCGCAGCGATACCCGCGAGCAGCTTGCCACCATCGATATGACCATCGAAATCTACAACCTGCAGGTGCTGGGCCGCGTGCTTGGCAAACTGAACCAGGTGCCGGACGTGATTGACGCGCGTCGTCTGCACGGCGGTTAAATTCCCTCTATGTAGGCCGGGTAAGGCGAAGCCGCCGCCCGGCATTTTTCCATCAGGACAGAACTATGACTCAAATCGACCGCCTGCTCGGCATCATGAAACGCCTGCGCGATCCGGAAAACGGCTGCCCGTGGGATAAAGAGCAGACTTTCGCCAGCATCGCACCGTACACCCTCGAAGAGACCTACGAGGTGCTGGACGCCATCTCCCGCGAGGACTTTGACGACCTGCGCGGCGAGCTGGGCGATCTCCTGTTCCAGGTGGTGTTTTATGCGCAGATGGCGCAGGAAGAAGGGCGCTTTAACTTCGACGATATCTGCGCCGCCATCAGCGACAAGCTGGAGCGCCGTCACCCGCACATTTTTGGCGATGCCACCGCGGGCAACAGCACGGAGGTGCTGGCGCGCTGGGAAGCGATTAAAAGCGCCGAGCGCGCGGAAAAATCCCAGCACTCCGCGCTGGACGACATCCCGCTGAACCTGCCCGCCCTGATGCGCGCGCATAAAATCCAAAAACGCTGCTCCGCCGTGGGCTTTGACTGGACCTCCCTTGGCCCGGTGCTGGACAAAGTGCACGAAGAGATCGACGAAGTGATGCACGAAGCGCAGCAGGCCGTGGTGGATGAGGCGAAGCTGGAAGAGGAGATGGGCGACCTGTTGTTCGCCACCGTCAACCTCTCTCGCCACCTGGGCGTGAAAGCGGAAACCGCGCTGCAAAAAGCGAACATCAAGTTTGAGCGCCGCTTTCGCGAAGTCGAGCGTATCGTGGCCTCACGCGGCCTGGAAATGACCGGAATCGACCTCGAACAGATGGAAGAGGTATGGCAGGAAGTAAAACGCCAGGAATCTGATCTCTAACGGAATTTTGCGATCAAGCGCTATTTGTGTGATTTTTTAAATGACAAGCGCTTGATTTGCGTCAAAAACATTTACCCAAAAGGGGCTATTTTCTCACTCCTTATGTTTGTCGTGACCTGAGATGGAGACGGAGAATGAATGTTTGTGGCGCTCGCCGTGTTCGGGTATACTACTTTCCCGTCCTGGTTATTCCATCGTTTCACCCTAACTTCTCAGGTTCAGCATGACAACGAACTATATTTTTGTGACCGGCGGGGTCGTATCCTCTCTGGGTAAAGGCATTGCCGCAGCCTCCCTCGCAGCCATTCTTGAAGCCCGTGGCCTCAATGTGACCATGATGAAACTGGATCCGTACATCAACGTCGATCCTGGCACCATGAGCCCAACCCAACACGGGGAAGTGTTCGTTACTGAAGACGGCGCTGAAACCGATCTGGATCTTGGCCACTACGAGCGCTTCATCCGCACCAAAATGACCCGTCGTAACAACTTCACGACGGGCCGTATTTACTCCGACGTTCTGCGTAAAGAGCGCCGCGGAGACTATCTTGGTGCGACCGTTCAGGTTATCCCACACATCACTAACGCCATTAAAGAGCGCGTCCTTGCCGGTGGCGAAGGTCACGACGTGGTGCTGGTTGAAATCGGCGGTACCGTGGGTGACATCGAATCCCTGCCGTTCCTGGAAGCGATTCGCCAGCTGGCGGTAGATATTGGCCGTGAAAACGCGCTGTTCATGCACCTGACGCTGGTGCCTTACATGGCGGCCGCAGGTGAAGTGAAAACCAAACCGACCCAGCACTCCGTTAAAGAGCTGCTTTCTATCGGTATTCAGCCAGACATCCTGGTGTGTCGTTCCGATCGCGCTATCCCTGCGAACGAACGCGCTAAAATTGCATTGTTCTGTAACGTGCCGGAAAAAGCCGTTATCTCAATGAAAGATGTCGATTCCATTTATAAAATTCCTGGCCTGTTGAAATCACAGGGCCTGGACGATTATATTTGTAAACGATTCAGCTTGAACTGTCCGGAAGCTAACCTGTCAGAATGGGAACAGGTGATTTACGAAGAAGCGAACCCGGCGGGCGAAGTGACTATCGGTATGGTCGGCAAGTACATTGAACTGCCGGATGCCTACAAGTCCGTTATCGAAGCGCTGAAACACGGTGGTCTGAAGAACCGCGTTTCCGTGAACATCAAGCTGATTGATTCGCAGGATGTTGAAACGCGCGGCGTTGAAATCCTGAAAGATCTGGATGCGATTCTGATCCCTGGCGGCTTCGGCTACCGCGGCGTAGAAGGCAAGATCGCCACCGCGCGCTATGCGCGTGAAAACAATATTCCGTACCTCGGCATCTGCCTGGGTATGCAGGTTGCGCTGATCGAATTTGCGCGCAACGTAGCGGGAATGGAAAACGCGAACTCTACGGAATTTGTGCCAGACTGTAAGTACCCTGTTGTGGCGCTGATTACCGAGTGGCGTGACGAAGACGGCAACGTTGAAGTCCGTACTGAGAAGAGCGATCTGGGTGGCACGATGCGTCTTGGCGCACAGGCCTGCCAGCTGTCCGACGATAGCGTGGTTCGCAAGCTGTACGGCGAGCCAACCATCACCGAGCGCCATCGTCACCGCTATGAAGTCAACAATATGCTGTTGAAACAAATTGAAGCTGCGGGTCTGCGCGTTGCAGGCCGCTCCGGGGACGACCAGCTCGTCGAGATCATTGAGGTGCCTAACCATCCGTGGTTCGTTGCCTGCCAATTCCACCCGGAATTTACTTCAACGCCACGTGATGGACACCCGCTGTTCGCAGGCTTCGTAAAAGCCGCCAGCGACTACCAAAAGCGTCAGGCGAAGTAAAAAGTTAGAGCGACAACGCGTACCCCTGGTACGCGTTGTTTGTCTGGAGTTTTAGTTTAACTTGTACTGAGGAAAATCTAATGTCCAAAATCGTTAAAGTCATCGGTCGTGAAATCATCGACTCCCGTGGTAACCCGACCGTTGAAGCTGAAGTTCATCTGGAAGGTGGTTTCGTCGGTATGGCAGCTGCTCCATCAGGTGCTTCTACTGGTTCCCGCGAAGCGCTGGAACTGCGCGATGGCGACAAATCCCGTTTCCTGGGCAAAGGCGTACTGAAAGCGGTTGGCGCTGTAAACGGTCCTATCGCTCAGGCGATCCTTGGCAAAGACGCCAAAGACCAGGCTGGCATCGACAAGATCATGATCGATCTGGACGGTACTGAAAACAAATCTAACTTCGGTGCGAACGCAATCCTGGCCGTATCCCTGGCAAACGCCAAAGCAGCAGCCGCTGCGAAAGGCCAGCCACTGTTCGAGCACATCGCTGAACTGAACGGCACCCCAGGCAAATACTCCATGCCAGTACCAATGATGAACATCATCAACGGTGGTGAGCACGCGGACAACAACGTTGATATTCAGGAATTCATGATTCAGCCAGTTGGCGCGAAAACCCTGAAAGAAGCAGTTCGCATGGGTTCTGAAGTGTTCCACAACCTGGCTAAAGTTCTGAAAGCTAAAGGTATGAACACCGCTGTTGGTGACGAAGGTGGCTACGCGCCAAACCTGGGTTCTAACGCAGAAGCGCTGGCTGTTATCGCTGAAGCGGTAAAAGCTGCTGGCTACGAGCTGGGCAAAGACATCACCCTGGCGATGGACTGTGCAGCATCTGAGTTCTACAAAGACGGTAAATACGTTCTGGCTGGCGAAGGCAACAAAGCGTTCACCTCTGAAGAATTCACCCACTTCCTGGAAGACCTGACCAAACAGTACCCAATCGTTTCTATCGAAGACGGTCTGGACGAGTCTGACTGGGATGGTTTCGCATACCAGACTAAAGTACTGGGCGACAAAATCCAGCTGGTTGGTGACGATCTGTTCGTAACCAACACCAAGATCCTGAAAGAAGGCATCGAGAAAGGCATCGTTAACTCCATCCTGATCAAATTCAACCAGATCGGTTCTCTGACCGAAACTCTGGCTGCGATCAAAATGGCGAAAGACGCTGGCTACACCGCTGTGATCTCTCACCGTTCTGGCGAAACTGAAGACGCTACCATCGCTGACCTGGCTGTTGGTACCGCTGCTGGCCAGATCAAAACCGGTTCTATGAGCCGTTCTGACCGTGTTGCTAAGTACAACCAGCTGATTCGTATCGAAGAAGCGCTGGGCGAAAAAGCACCATACAATGGTCGTAAAGAGATCAAAGGTCAGGCGTAATCCTGAGCATTTGTTCTGATAAAAAACCCGCTTCGGCGGGTTTTTTTATGTCTGGCCTAAAGCAGAAGAGGCAGCGTCGCGCTGGCCGTCTGCTGGCTGACCTCGCCGTAATGCTCATCAAGCGCGATTAGCGACGTGCTCAGCAGCTCAATCAGCAGCATCACACCCACCTTTGCATTCAATGCCCCTGCGCTTAGCGGCCCTTCCGGCTTTGCTGCCACCAGCTGTATATCGCACAGCGAGGCCAGCGGGCTGCGCGGCGTGTTGCTGAGCGCCAGCACCGGGACTCCGCGCTTGCGCGCCAGCTTAACCACGTGCAGCAAATCGCGCGTTGAACCCGAGCTGGAAATTGCCACCACCAGCGACTCTTCCGACAGCGTGGCGGCATTCATTGCCGCACGGTGCATATCGCTGAACAGCTGCGCCGGCTTGCCAAAGCGCAGCAGCTTGTAGTGCAGATACTCGCCCAGAATTGCGCTGGCGGCCACGCCGTAGATCTGAACCGATCGTGCCTGGTGCAGCGCGAGCGCTGCTTTCTCAAGTAACGCCCTGTCGAGCAGCCTGGCGGTGTCCTGCAGGGCCTGCACGGACTCGTCGACAACGCTGTCGATCGCATCGCCCTGCTGGCGAGCGGGCTGCCCCTGCTGAATATCCAGCGCCAGCGCCATTTTAAATTCGTTATATCCCTTACAGCCCAGCGTGCGGCACAGGCGCGTCACGCTTGCCTCGCTGGTAAGGCTTTCGCGCGCCAGCTCGGTAATGGTGAGGTAAAGCACCCGCGCCGGATCCTGAAGCACGAACTCGCCCAGTTTTTTCTGCGTGGGGCTGTATCCAGAGAGCCCCTGACGCAGCCTCAGCAGCAGGTTTTCATTTTCTGACATGCAAAATCCTTAATGCGTTTCTCTGCTGGCTAGTGTGGCGGAAAGCAGGGGAGAGATGCCAGTCATTTTAAAAAAGTATGATCCGCGTCCAGGTTGTTGGTGATAATTTTCAGTTTGTAGATTTTATGTGGTAAAAATTTTCATCGATTCTCGGGGGAATGAAAAAATGATGCAAATGATGAGTGGCGCGTCTTCGGGCGGATGGTTTGAAAAGGCGCAGCGCTTTGGCAAATCCTTCATGCTGCCAATCGCGGTACTGCCCGCGGCGGGATTGCTGCTGGGGATCGGCGGGGCGCTGTCGAATCCCAACACGCTGACGGCGTATCCTTTCTTAGACGTCGGCTGGCTGCAGGCCATCTTTACCATCATGAGCAGCGCCGGTTCGATTGTCTTTGCGAACCTCTCGGTGCTGTTTGCGGTGGGGGTCGCAGTCGGTCTGGCGAAAACCGATAAAGGCACCGCGGGGCTGGCGGCGCTGCTTGCGTTTCTTGTGATGAATGCCACCATCAACGCGCTGCTGATCCTGACCGGCAGGCTGGCGCTGGAAAATCCGGGCGCCGTGGGGCAGGGGATGACGCTGGGCATCCAGACGCTGGAAACCGGCGTGTTTGGCGGCGTGGTGATTGGCCTCGTGACCTGCTCGCTGCACCACCGCTTCAATAAAATTGCGCTGCCTCAGTTCCTCGGATTCTTCGGCGGCTCCCGCTTCGTGCCCATCGTGAGCTCTCTGGCGGCCATCCTCGTTGGCGCGGCAATGATCGTAGTATGGCCGCACTTCCAGAAGCAGATTTTTGGCCTGGGTGGCCTGGTGGACGCCACGGGCTATGTGGGCACGATGCTCTACGGCTTTATCCTGCGCATGCTCGGGCCGTTTGGCTTGCACCATATTTTCTATCTGCCCTTCTGGACCACCGCGCTCGGCGGCAGCGAGATGGTCAACGGCCACCTGGTGGAAGGCACGCAGCGTATCTTCTTCGCCCAGCTGGCGGACCCGACCACCCGCCAGTTTTATGAAGGCACCTCCCGGTTTATGTCCGGGCGTTTTATCACCATGATGTTTGGCCTGCTGGGCGCCTGCCTTGCCATGTACCACACGGCAAAGCCGGAAAACAAAAAGCGCGTTGCGGGCCTGCTGCTCTCCGCGGCGTTAACCTCTTTCCTGACGGGCATCACGGAGCCGATTGAGTTCTCCTTCCTGTTCGTTGCGCCCGTGCTGTACGTGATCCACGCGGTGTTCGACGGCCTGGCGTTTATGCTCGCCCACATTCTGCACATCACCATCGGGCAGACCTTCTCCGGCGGATTCATTGACTTCGTGCTGTTCGGCATTCTTCAGGGCGAGGCCAAAACCCACTGGATGTTCGTGCCGCTGGTGGGCGTGCCGTGGTTCTTCCTTTACTACTTCACCTTCCGCTATCTGATTAAGCGCTTCAATTTCTTGACCCCGGGCCGTGAAAAAGAGGCCGTGGCGGACGACGTCGCCCTGTCGCAAAGCGAGCGCGCCGCCGCCGTGATTGCCGGACTCGGAGGCAAAGACAATCTGGAAGAGGTGGACTGCTGCGCCACGCGCCTTCGCGTCACGGTGAAAGAGGGCAGCAAGGTGGACGACGCGGCGCTCAAGGCCACCGGCGCGCGCGGCGTGATCGTGCGCGGCAACGGCGTTCAGGTCATTTACGGCCCGCACGTCACGATTATTAAAAACGAAGTGGAAGAGATTTTATCGCTATGAAAACCGTACTGGATACCCTGAAAAGAAAGCTGGTCGTCTCTTGTCAGGCGCTGGAAAACGAACCTCTGCACAGCCCGTTTATCATGTCGCGAATGGCGCTGGCGGCGGCGCAGGGCGGAGCCGCGGCGATCCGCGCGAACAGCGTGGTGGATATCGATGCGATCAAAAAGCAGGTTTCGCTGCCGATTATCGGCATCATCAAGCGAGACTATCCGGGAAGCGACGTCTTTATCACCGCCACGATGAAAGAGGTGGATGAGCTGATGGGCGTTTCGCCGGAGATCATTGCCCTGGACGCCACGTCGCGTCCGCGCCCCGGCGGGCAGCCGCTCGACGCGCTGGTGGCGCAAATCCGCGCCCGCTATCCCTCGCTCCTGCTGATGGCGGATATCTCCTCGGTGGAAGAAGCCGCGGCGGCGCAGGCGCTGGGATTCGACTGCGTCGGCACTACGCTCTACGGCTACACCGCAGAGACCAAGGGCCACGCCCTGCCGGACGATAGCTGCGCGTTCCTTCGCGACGTGCTGGCGGCCGTCACGATCCCGGTAGTGGCGGAAGGGAACGTAGATACGCCGGAGCGGGCGGCGACGTGCCTCGCGCTGGGCGCTCATACGGTGGTGGTCGGCGGGGCGATTACCCGTCCGCAGCAGATCACCGAGCGGTTTATGGCGGCGATCGGCGCGCAAAGCACCGATGGAGCATGATCATCAGGCGGGGATCTGCGATACTTATCGTTTATCCCCTTAACTGAGATGACTATGCAGTACCCGATTAACGAGATGTTCCAGACCCTGCAAGGCGAGGGTTACTTTACCGGCGTTCCCGCAATTTTTATTCGTTTACAGGGATGCCCGGTTGGCTGCGCCTGGTGTGATACCAAACATACGTGGGATAAGCTCGCAGATCGGGAAGTATCGCTGTTTAGCATTCTGGCGAAAACCAAAGAGAGCGATAAGTGGGGCGCGGGCAGCGCGGAAGATCTGCTGGCGATTATTGGTCGTCAGGGCTGGACGGCGCGCCACGTGGTGATTACCGGCGGCGAGCCGTGCATTCACGATCTCACGGCGCTGACCGATCTGCTCGAAAAGAGCGGCTACAGCTGCCAGATTGAGACCAGCGGCACGCACGAGGTGCGCTGCTCGCACGCTACATGGGTGACGGTATCGCCGAAGGTGAATATGCGCGGCGGATACGACGTGCTCTCTCAGGCGCTGGAGCGTGCGGACGAAATCAAACACCCGGTGGGCCGCGTGCGCGATATCGAAGCGCTGGACGAGCTGCTGGCGACGCTGACGGATGAAAAGCAGCGCGTGATTGCCCTGCAGCCGATCAGCCAGAAAGACGACGCGACGCGCCTGTGCATTGAAACCTGCATCGCGCGCAACTGGCGCCTGTCGATGCAGACGCACAAGTATCTGAATATTGCTTAAAAAAATAGCCCGATGGCGCTAGCGCTCACCGGGCTTACGGTTCGAAGCTCTTGCAGGCCGGGTAAGCGTCAGCGCCACCCGGCAAGCATCACTCCCCGCGATACACGCAGCCTGCCGTACAGGTCTCTTTGATCATCACCGCGCTCAGCAGCGGCACCAGCGGCTTCATCTGATCCCAAATCCATTTCGCCAGCACTTCGCTGGTCGGGTTTTCAAGACCCGGAATATCATTCAGATAGTAGTGATCCAGACGATCGTACGTCGGCTTGAAGGCGGCCTTCAGCTCGGCAAAATCCATGATCCAACCGGTATGCGGATCGACTTCACCGGTGATCTCAAGACGCACCATAAACGAGTGCCCGTGCAGGCGGCCACATTTATGCCCTTCTGGCACATGCGGAAGGTGGTGAGCGGCTTCGAAGGTGAAATCTTTAAACAGTGTGGTGGACATCATGAACTCTCAAAAAATGCGGAAAAAACCGGCGCATAGTACCGGAAAGTACAATTTTTAGCATTAACTAAAACGGCTTTTACCTGAAACGGCATTCGGCGCGGGGCGTTATGTCGGTTTTGTCGTATAAAATCATCGGGTTACTTAATCACTTTTATCGTTAAGAACGATAGCTAAAACAGGTTAGTCCATTTGGTTATTTATTATTTCCATCCCTTCTTTAATTGTTATTATCCTCGCCGTTAACCTTATCGCTAGTTTGGTTTTTTTGCATAAATTCCGCTTTGCTACTGGAACAAAACGACGCATGACGACACAGGCCCCACCTTCGAACCTGCTTCCCCTGAACCCGGAGCAGCTGGCGCGCCTCCAGGCCGCAACCACTGATTTTTCACCGACCCAGCTTGCCTGGGTGTCCGGCTATTTTTGGGGAATGCTTAACCAGCAGCCTGGCGCCGTGGCGTCGGCTCCTCCTGCGGCCGTTGCGATCCCGGCGATTACGCTTATCTCCGCCTCGCAGACGGGTAACGCCCGCCGCGTGGCCGAGGCGCTGCGTGACGACCTTCTCGCCGCTAAGCTGAACGTGAACCTGGTCAACGCCGGGGATTATAAATTTAAGCAAATCGCGTCAGAAAAACTGCTGGTGGTGGTCACTTCAACGCAGGGTGAAGGTGAGCCCGCAGAAGAAGCCGTCGCGCTGCATAAGTTCCTGTTCTCGAAGAAAGCGCCAAAGCTGGACGGCACCGCCTTTGCCGTGTTTGGCCTGGGTGATACCTCGTACGAGTTCTTCTGCCAGTCCGGTAAAGACTTCGACAGCAGGCTGGCCGAGCTGGGCGCCGAACGCCTGCTGGACCGCGTAGACGCCGACGTTGAATATCAGCCTGCCGCCGCCGAGTGGCGCGCGCGCATCGTTGACGTGCTGAAAGCGCGCGTCCCGCAGGAGACGCCGGCCCAGGCGGCGGCTACCGCTGCCGGCGCGGTGAACGACATTCACACCAGCCCGTATACGAAAGAAGAGCCGCTGACCGCGACGCTCTCCGTTAACCAAAAAATTACCGGCCGTGATTCGCAAAAAGACGTGCGTCATATCGAAATCGACCTGGGTGATTCCGGCCTGCGCTATCGGCCGGGCGACGCGCTGGGGGTCTGGTATCAGAACGATCCTGCGCTGGTGAAAGAGCTGGTTGAGCTGCTGTGGCTGAAGGGCGACGAGCCGGTCACCGTGGACGGTAAAACGCTGGCGCTTTCCGAAGCGCTGCAGTGGCATTTCGAGCTGACGGTCAACACCACAAACATCGTTGAAAATTATGCCACCCTGACGCGCAGCGAGTCGCTGCTGCCGCTGGTGGGCGATAAGGCGAAGCTGCAGCATTACGCGGCGACCACGCCAATTGTCGACATGGTGCGTTTCGCTCCGGCACAGCTGGATGCCGAGGTGCTGATTGGCCTGCTGCGTCCGCTGACGCCGCGCCTCTACTCCATCGCCTCTTCGCAGGCGGAAGTCGAGAGCGAAGTGCACGTGACCGTCGGCGTCGTACGTTATGACATCGAAGGCCGCGCGCGCGCCGGTGGAGCGTCCAGCTTCCTGGCCGACCGCGTGGAGGAAGAGGGCGAAGTGCGCGTCTTTATCGAGCACAACGACAACTTCCGCCTGCCCGAGAACCCGGAAACGCCGGTCATTATGATTGGCCCTGGCACTGGCATTGCGCCGTTCCGCGCCTTTATGCAGCAGCGCGCGGCGGATGACGCGCCCGGTAAAAACTGGCTGTTCTTCGGCAACCCGCACTTTACCGAAGATTTCCTTTATCAGGTGGAGTGGCAGCGCTACGTCAAAGAGGGCGTGCTGACCCGCATCGATCTGGCCTGGTCCCGCGATCAGGCACAAAAAATATACGTACAAGACAAGCTGCGCGAACAGGGCGCAGAGCTGTGGCGCTGGATCAATGACGGTGCCCACATTTACGTCTGCGGCGACGCCAATCGCATGGCGAAAGACGTTGAGCAGGCGCTGCTGGAAGTGATTGCCCAATTCGGCGGTATGGACGTCGAAACGGCGGATGAATTTTTAAGTGAGCTGCGCGTTGAGCGCCGTTATCAGCGAGATGTCTACTAATGAGCGAAAAACATCCTGGCCCACTGGTGGTCGAAGGCAAACTGACCGATGCCGAGCGCATGAAGGTAGAGAGCAACTACCTGCGCGGCACCATTGCCGAAGATTTAAATGACGGCCTGACGGGCGGTTTTAAAGGCGACAACTTCCTGCTGATCCGCTTTCACGGCATGTATCAGCAGGACGACCGCGACATCCGCGCCGAGCGCGCGGAGCAAAAGCTGGAGCCGCGCCACGCGATGCTGCTGCGCTGCCGCCTGCCGGGCGGTGTCATCACCACCAACCAGTGGCAGGCGATTGACAAATTTGCCCATGACAACACCCTTTACGGCAGCATCCGCCTGACCAACCGTCAGACGTTCCAGTTCCACGGCATTCTGAAGAAGAACGTCAAGCCGGTGCACCAGATGCTGCACTCCGTTGGCCTGGACGCGCTGGCGACCGCCAACGACATGAACCGTAACGTGCTCTGCACCTCGAACCCGTACGAGTCCGAGCTGCACGCCGAAGCCTACGAGTGGGCGAAGAAGATCTCCGAGCATCTGCTGCCGCGCACCCGTGCCTATGCGGAGATCTGGCTGGATCAGAAAAAGGTCGCGACCACGGACGAAGAGCCGATCCTCGGCCAGACCTACCTGCCGCGCAAGTTCAAAACCACGGTGGTGATCCCGCCGCAGAACGACATCGACCTGCACGCCAACGACATGAGCTTCGTGGCGATTGCCGAAAACGGCAGGCTGGTCGGCTTTAACCTGCTGGTGGGCGGCGGCCTGTCCATCGAGCACGGGAACAAGAAAACCTACGCCCGCACCGCGAGCGAGTTCGGCTATCTGCCGCTGGAGCACACCCTGGCCGTGGCGGAAGCGGTGGTGACGACCCAGCGCGACTGGGGCAACCGTACCGATCGCAAGAACGCGAAAACTAAATATACCCTTGAGCGCGTCGGCGTTGAGACGTTCAAAGAGGAAGTGGAGCGTCGCGCGGGGATCAAATTTGAGCCGATTCGTCCTTACGAATTTACCGGCCGCGGCGATCGCATCGGCTGGGTGAAGGGCATCGACAATAACTGGCACCTGACGCTGTTCATCGAAAACGGCCGCATTCTGGATTATCCGGGCCGTCCGCTGAAAACGGGCCTGCTGGAAATTGCTAAGATCCATAAAGGCGAGTTCCGCATTACCGCTAACCAGAACCTGATTATCGCGGGCGTGCCGGAAAGCGAGAAGGCGCAGATCGAGAAGCTGGCGCGCGACCACGGGCTGATGAACGCGGTCAAGCCGCAGCGTGAAAACTCCATGGCCTGCGTGTCGTTCCCGACCTGCCCGCTGGCGATGGCCGAAGCCGAGCGTTTCCTGCCGTCGTTCACCGACAAAGTGGAGTCGATTCTGGAAAAACACGGCCTGCCTGAAGAGCATATCGTCATGCGCGTGACCGGCTGCCCGAACGGCTGCGGCCGCGCGATGCTGGCCGAGCTGGGGCTGGTCGGCAAAGCGCCGGGCCGCTATAACGTGCACCTTGGCGGCAACCGCATGGGCACGCGCATTCCGCGCATGTACCGCGAAAACATCACGGAACCGGAAATTCTCGATTCCATCGACGAGCTTGTCGGGCGCTGGGCGAAAGAGCGCGAAGTGGGTGAAGGCTTCGGCGACTTTACGGTGCGTGCGGGCATCATTCGCCCGGTGCTCGATCCCGCAAGGGATTTCTGGGAGTAACCCAAATCCCCTCACTCTAACCTGGTTTTCTCCCTCGCCCCTCAGGGGAGAGGGCCGGGGTGAGGGGAAACATATAAACGAGGTCTCTATGTCCATACTCGATCTGAACGCCCTTAACGAACTGCCAAAAGTCGAACGTATTCTGGCGCTGGCGGAAATCAACGGCCAGCTGGAAAAGCTGGACGCCGAAGGGCGCGTGGCGTGGGCGCTGGAAAACCTGCCGGGAGAGTACGTGCTCTCGTCGAGTTTTGGTATTCAGGCGGCGGTGACCCTGCATCTGGTGAATCAAATCCGACCGGACATTCCGGTGATCCTCACCGATACCGGCTACCTGTTCCCCGAAACCTACCAGTTTATTGACGAGCTGACGGACAAGCTTAAGCTGAACCTGAAAATTTACCGCGCGGAAGAGAGCGCGGCCTGGCAGGAGGCACGCTACGGCAAACTCTGGGAGCAGGGCGTTGAGGGCATTGAGAAATACAATGAGATCAACAAGGTCGAGCCGATGAACCGCGCGCTGAAAGAGCTGAACGCGCAGACGTGGTTTGCGGGCCTGCGCCGCGAGCAGTCCGGCAGCCGGGCGACGCTCCCGGTGCTGGCGCTACAGCGCGGCGTGTTCAAAGTGCTGCCGATTATCGACTGGGATAACCGCACGGTTTACCAGTACCTGCAAAAGCACGGGCTTAAATACCATCCGCTGTGGGACCAGGGCTATCTGTCGGTCGGCGATACCCACACCACGCGCAAATGGGAGCCGGGCATGGCGGAAGAAGAGACGCGCTTCTTTGGGCTCAAACGCGAGTGCGGGCTGCACGAAGGGTGATCAAATTTCAGCCCTCTCTCTGTCGGAGAGGGCTGGATGAGGGCATCAGGCCGCACGATGCTTAAAAACCTCAAACTTTCCCCGCTTTCGCCAGCTCCTTCACCAGCGGCAGCATCACTTTCATCACGTCGCGGCTGCGGTGCTCAATGCGCTGCGGCAGCGCGCTATCAATGTGCTGCTGGTTATCCAGCCTGACGTCGTGCCAGCTCGTCCCGTCCGGGAAGGCTTTCGATTTTGCGCGCTGCTGGTAGCCATCTTTCTTACCCAGCCCCCAGTTGGTGGCCTCCACGTACAGCACCGGAATACCCGCTTTATCAAACACTTCCCCGTCGTTACAGCAGCCCGTGCCTTTTGGATAGTTCGGATTGTCGCCTGGGTTGGTGGTGGCATAAACGCCGTGGCTGCGGGCAATCGCCAGCGCCCGGTCGCGGGTTAATTTCCGCACGCTGTTCGGCGTGCTTTGTCCGCTATTGAAATAAAGCTTATCGCCGACGATCAAATTATCGAGATTAATCACCAGCAGGGTATTTTTCTTCTCTTCTGCGCTCATGCGCTTAAGGAGATTCTCAGCGCCGAGCGATCCTTCCTCTTCGCCGCTGGTAGCAACAAAGCGAATGCCGTACTGCGTCGGAATATTTTTCATGCGCTCGGCCAGCTCAAGCATCACGCCCAAACCCGCCGCGTTATCGTCCATGCCCTGCAGCGTCAGCCCGCCGAGGTTGTTATCCGTGTCGGTATCGCTCATGGGCGCGAAGGTGTCCAGATGCGCCAGAATCATAATCTGGTGAGGCCCTTTACCCTCGTGGGCGGCAATCACCGTACTGCCGGTGACGTTACGCCAGTTTTGCGTTTTATTGCGCGAGGTATAAATGTAGCGGCTGTGGAATGCCCGAATGTCGCTCCGGTAGCCCATGTCGGCAAACTGCTGGCGAATATAATCCGCGGAGAGCATTTCGGCCGGCGTGCCGGTCATACGGCCAGGAAAAACCGTGGCAATATGCCGCGCCTGCTGGGCGGCGATTTCACCGTACGGTTGATTTTTTGCCTGGGCGGAAAAGATAAAGCAAACGCCGAGCGCCAGGGCAGCAATACGGTGGCGCGTTGCGGAAAACATAGTGAGTCCTTAAAAACAGAGCAAAATTTTAACTCGCTTAGTATGAAACCGTGATCCCGCTTACACAATTTGAATTGCGCTTAAATACCCGAAATTTCGCCTGTTAAGCACTTTTTGACATTAGCTTTTCCAGCGCGTTATTCCATTGAGTAACTACTCATTCCAATTCGTAATTTCATTCGCTCTAAGCCGCCCCCTATAGTCCCTCTATTCCTCATTTTTAGTTGAGCTGTTGCGCCGTGGATTACCTGCCTCTCTTTGCTGCAATTAACGATCGCCCGGTACTGGTTGTAGGGACGGGCGAGATCGCCGATCGCAAAATTGCCTTTTTGCGACGCGCCGGTGCACGCGTGCAGGTTATCGAGGGCGACGATTTTCACGACGCGATGCTGGACAACGTGGTGCTGGCCATCGCCGCCACCGAGGACCGCGCGCTTAACCGCCGCGTGTTCGACGCGGCGAACGCGCGCCACCGGCTGGTAAACGTGGTCGACGACCAGCCGTTGTGCTCGTTTATCTTCCCGTCGATTGTCGATCGCGCTCCGCTGCTGATTGCCATCTCGTCCGGCGGCAACGCGCCGGTGCTGGCCCGGCTGTTGCGCGAGAAGCTTGAAGCGCTGCTGCCCGCAAGCCTTGGGCGAATGGCGCAAGTAGCTGGACGCTTTCGCGATCGTCTCAAGACTCAGGTTAAAACCACCGACGGCCGCCGCCGCTTCTGGGACCGCGCCTTTCGCGGGCGCTTTGCCAGCCTGATGGCGGCGGGCAACGAGCGGGAAGCTGAGCGGGTGCTGGAAGCGTCTCTGACGCAGCCGGAACGGGCGCAGGGCGAGATTATCCTCGTCGGCGCGGGGCCGGGTGACGCGGGGCTATTAACCCTGCGCGGCCTGCAGGTCATCCAGCAGGCGGATATCGTTTTCTACGACCATCTGGTCAGCGACGGGGTGCGCGAGCTTATCCGCCGTGACGCGGAGAAAATCTGCGTGGGCAAACGGGCGGGCGAGCACTCGGTGCCGCAGCACGACACCAACCAGATGCTGATTGAGGCGGCGAAGGCGGGCAAAACCGTGGTGCGCCTGAAGGGCGGCGATCCGTTTATCTTCGGGCGCGGCGGCGAAGAGCTGCAGGCGGCCGCCGAGGCGGGCGTACCGTTCCAGGTGGTGCCCGGCATCACCGCAGCGTCCGCGGTCACGGCGTATGCCGGTATTCCGCTTACCCACCGTGATTATGCCCAGAGCGTCACCTTCGTGACGGGCCACTACAAGCCCGACAGCGCGCCGTTCGACTGGTCGCATCTGGCCCAAAGCCGCCAGACGCTGGCGATCTACATGGGCACGATGAAGGCGGCGGACATCAGCGCGCAGCTCATTCAGCACGGTCGCGAAGCGGCCACGCCGGTCGCGGTGATCTCCCGCGGCACGCGCGCCGATCAGCACGTTGCGATCGGCACATTACAGGATCTTGCAGCCCTGGCGAAAGACGCCCCGATGCCCGCGCTGATCGTGGTCGGGGAAGTGGTGCAGCTGCACGACACGCTCGCCTGGTTTCAACACACAACAGACGCAGAGAACCTTCGTTCATCTGTGGTGACTCTGGCTTAAGGAACGGTTATGGACCAAAAACGACTTACTCACCTGCGGCAGCTCGAAGCGGAAAGTATCCATATTATCCGCGAAGTGGCGGCCGAGTTCTCTAACCCGGTGATGATGTACTCCATCGGCAAAGACTCCAGCGTAATGCTGCACCTGGCGCGTAAAGCGTTTTATCCGGGCACGCTGCCGTTCCCGCTGCTGCACGTGGATACCGGCTGGAAATTCCGCGAGATGTACGAGTTCCGCGACCGCACCGCTAAGGCCTACGGCTGCGAGCTGCTGGTGCATAAAAACCCGGAAGGGGTGGCGATGGGCATCAACCCATTCGTCCACGGCAGCGCAAAGCACACCGACATCATGAAGACCGAAGGGCTGAAGCAGGCGCTGAACAAGTACGGCTTTGACGCGGCCTTCGGCGGCGCGCGGCGTGACGAAGAAAAATCCCGCGCGAAAGAGCGTATCTACTCCTTCCGCGACCGCTTCCACCGCTGGGACCCGAAAAACCAGCGCCCGGAGCTGTGGCACAACTACAACGGCCAGATCAACAAAGGCGAAAGCATTCGCGTTTTCCCGCTCTCCAACTGGACCGAGCTGGATATCTGGCAGTACATCTTCCTCGAAAATATCGAGATCGTGCCGCTGTACCTCGCGGCGGAGCGCCCGGTACTGGAGCGCGACGGCATGCTGATGATGATCGACGACGATCGCATTGACCTGCAGCCGGGCGAAGTGATCAAAAAACGCATGGTGCGCTTCCGCACCCTCGGCTGCTGGCCGCTGACCGGCGCGGTGGAATCCAGCGCGCAGACGCTGCCGGAGATCATCGAAGAGATGCTGGTCTCGACCACCAGCGAACGACAGGGCCGCATGATCGACCGCGACCAGGCAGGCTCCATGGAGCTGAAGAAACGTCAGGGTTATTTCTAAGGAGCCGCCATGAACACCACGATTGCACAACAAATTGCCGACGAAGGCGGCGTTGAAGCGTACCTGCACGCACAGCAGCACAAAAGCCTGCTGCGCTTCCTGACCTGCGGCAGCGTCGACGACGGGAAAAGCACCCTGATTGGCCGCCTGCTGCACGATACGCGCCAGATTTATGAAGATCAGCTCTCATCCCTGCACAATGACAGCAAGCGTCACGGGACGCAGGGCGAAAAGCTCGACCTGGCGCTGCTGGTGGACGGCCTGCAGGCCGAGCGCGAGCAGGGCATCACCATTGACGTGGCCTACCGTTATTTTTCCACCGAGAAGCGCAAATTTATTATCGCCGACACCCCGGGGCACGAGCAGTACACCCGCAATATGGCGACCGGCGCGTCCACCTGCGATCTGGCGATCCTGCTGATCGACGCCCGCAAAGGCGTGCTGGATCAAACCCGTCGCCACAGCTTTATCTCCACGCTGCTGGGGATCAAGCACCTGGTGGTGGCGGTGAACAAAATGGATCTCGTTGAGTTTAGCGAAGCGCGCTTCGACGAGATCCGCCAGAGCTACCTGACCTTCGCCGAGCAGCTGCCGGGCAATCTGGACATTCGCTTCGTGCCGCTCTCCGCGCTGGAAGGGGACAACGTCGCTTCCCAGAGCGCGAACATGCCGTGGTACAGCGGCCCGACGCTGCTGGAAGTACTGGAAACCGTGGAGATTCAGCGCGTGGTGGAAACCCAGCCGATGCGCTTCCCGGTGCAGTACGTTAACCGTCCAAACCTCGATTTCCGCGGCTTCTCCGGCACGATTGCCTCCGGCACCGTGCAGGTGGGCCAGCGCGTCAAGGTGCTGCCGTCCGGCGTGGAATCCGCCGTTGCGCGCATCGTCACCTTCGACGGCGACCTGCCGGAAGCGGGCGCGGGCGAGGCGGTGACGCTGGTGCTGAAGGATGAAATTGACATTAGCCGCGGCGACCTGCTGGTCGACGTCAGCGAAACGCTGGCGGCGGTGCAGGGCGCGTCCGTGGACGTGGTGTGGATGGCCGAGCAGCCGCTGACGCCGGGCCAGAGCTACGACATCAAAATCGCGGGCAAGAAAACCCGCGCCCGCGTGGACGGCGTGCAGTACCAGGTTGATATCAATAATCTGACCCAGCGCGAGGTGGACGAGCTGCCGCTGAACGGCATTGGCCTGGTGGATCTGACCTTCGACGAGCCGCTGGTGCTCGATCCGTATGCGCAAAATCCGGTAACGGGCGGGCTGATCTTTATCGACAGGCTGACCAATGTCACCGTGGGAGCGGGGATGGTGCGCGAGCCTAACGCGCAGGCAGCCACGACCGGCGAATTTAGCGCCTTTGAGCTGGAGCTGAACGCGCTGGTGCGCAAGCACTTCCCGCACTGGGGCGCACGCGACCTGCTGGGAGGCAAGTAATGGCCGCTCACGATGAGAACGTTGTCTGGCATCCTCATCCGGTCACCGTTGCGCAGCGGGAGCAGCTCCACGGCCACCGTGGGGTTGTGCTGTGGTTTACCGGGCTTTCCGGCTCCGGTAAATCCACCGTCGCCGGGGCGCTGGAGGAGGCGCTCCACCAGCAGGGCGTGAGCACCTACCTGCTGGACGGCGACAACGTGCGCCACGGCCTGTGCAGCGATTTAGGGTTTAGCGACGACGACCGCAGGGAGAACATTCGTCGGGTGGGCGAGGTTGCCAGCCTGATGGCGGACGCCGGGCTGGTGGTGCTGACCGCGTTTATCTCTCCGCACCGCGCCGAGCGCCAGATGGTGCGCGAGCGCGTCGGGCACGATCGCTTTATCGAGGTGTTTGTCGATACCCCGCTGGAGATCTGCGAGGCGCGCGATCCGAAAGGGCTGTATAAGAAAGCGCGGGCGGGCGAGCTGCGAAACTTCACCGGAATCGACTCGGTTTACGAAGCGCCTGATTCCCCTGAGATTCACCTGCAGGGCCAACAATTGGTAACAAATTTAGTGAGCCAATTATTAGACCTGCTCAGGCGGGACGATATTATCAGATCCTGAGACGGTATCGTTCGGGAGCCGTTGTCCCGGACGATAGGTCACAGTCACAGGATTAGCTATGCGCAACAGTGAAAACTACATAATCACCGGATCAGAGCCGTTGACGACGCAAGACGAGACGACCTGGTCCCTCCCCGGGGCCGCGCTCGGCTTCATTTCGTGGTTGCTGGCGCTGGGCATCCCCTTTCTTCTCTACGGCGGCAACACGCTGTTCTTCTTTCTTTATACCTGGCCTTTCTTCCTCGCGCTGATGCCCGTTGCGGTCGTGGTCGGGATTGCGCTGCATTCGCTGCTTAACGGCAGGCTGCTTTTCAGCGCCGTGGTCACGATTGTGACGGTGGTGGTGATGTTTGGCCTGTTATTTTTGTGGCTCATGGGCTAACTTCAGCCATAATTCAAACCGTAAACAACCGTGTGGCAATATTGTGCAGGGCGATTCTGCAAAAAAAATGTGGTACATTTGCCCGCGATGTTGCGGCATCTCTGTGACCCCGGCGTAGAGTCCAGGGGCGTTTTGGGATGATGATGCCGTTTTTCAGGGGGCAGGATGGGTAAACTAACGCTGCTGCTGCTGGCTTTGCTGGTCTGGCTGCAATATTCGCTGTGGTTCGGTAAGAACGGGCTGCACGACTATAGCCGGGTAAGCGATGACGTGGCGGCTCAGCAGGCAACAAACGCCAAACTTAAGGCGCGAAACGATCAACTTTTTGCTGAAATTGATGACCTCAATGGCGGGCAAGAGGCGATTGAGGAACGCGCACGCAACGAACTCAGTATGACTAAGCCGGGCGAAACGTTTTATCGTCTGGTTCCGGATGCGTCTAAACGCAATCAGGGCTCAGCACAAAACAATCGATAATCAGGCCCAGGATTACGACATGGCAGCAACTTTTTCGGACGTATGTGCCGTGGTGCCGGCCGCAGGTTTTGGCCGGCGCATGCAGACAAAATGTCCTAAGCAGTATCTTTCTATTGGCGACAAAACGATCCTCGAACACGCCGTGGCTGCGCTGCTGGCGCACCCCAGGGTCACGCACGTCGTGATCGCCATCAGCCCGGGCGATGCCCGCTTTGCGCGGCTACCGCTGGCAAATCATCCGCAGATTACCGTTGTCGACGGCGGCGCCGAGCGCGCCGATTCCGTGCTGGCGGGCCTTCGTGCGGCCAAAAACGCGCAGTGGGTGCTGGTGCACGACGCCGCGCGCCCTTGCCTGCATCAGGATGATTTGGCGAGCCTGCTGGCGCTGAGCGAATCCAGTAAGGTTGGCGGCATTCTGGCCTCTCCGGTACGCGACACCATGAAGCGCGCCGAGCCGGGCAGCCAGGCCATCGCCCACACCGTTGAGCGCGTCGATCTATGGCACGCGCTGACGCCCCAGTTTTTCCCCCGCGAACTCCTCCACGATTGCCTGACGCGCGCGCTTAACGAAGGGGCGACCATTACGGACGAAGCCTCGGCCCTGGAGTATTGTGGTTTTCACCCAACGCTTGTTGAAGGACGCGCTGATAACATTAAGGTGACGCGCCCCGAAGACCTGCAGCTCGCGGAATTTTATCTTACCCGTTCGACCCATCAGGAGAAGTCATAATGCGAATTGGACACGGTTTTGATGTACACGCCTTTGGAGGCGTTGGCCCAATTATCATTGGCGGCGTGCGCATTCCCTACGAAAAGGGGCTGCTGGCGCATTCTGATGGCGACGTGGCGCTCCACGCGCTGACCGATGCGCTGCTCGGCGCAGCCGCGCTGGGCGATATCGGCAAGCTATTCCCGGACACCGATCCGGCGTTCAAAGGCGCGGACAGCCGCGAGCTGCTGCGCGAAGCCTGGCGCCGCATTCAGGCGAAGGGCTATACCCTTGGCAACGTCGACGTCACCATCATCGCCCAGGCGCCAAAGATGCTGCCGCATATTCCCCAGATGCGCGTGTTCATCGCCGAAGATCTCGGCTGCCATATGGACGACGTTAACGTCAAAGCCACCACCACCGAGAAGCTTGGCTTTACCGGCCGCGGCGAAGGCATCGCCTGTGAAGCCGTGGCGCTGCTGGTTAAGGCGGCCAAATGACCGATTTTGACAGCCTGACATACCTGCACGGCAAACCGCAGGGGAACGGCCTGCTGAAGGCCAATCCTGAAGATTTCGTGGTGGTGGAAGACTTAGGGTTTGAGCCGGACGGCGAGGGCGAGCACATCCTGGTGCGGATCCTGAAAAACGGCTGCAACACGCGCTTTGTGGCCGACGCGCTGGCGAAATTCCTGAAAATCCACGCCCGCGAAGTGAGCTTTGCCGGACAGAAGGATAAGCATGCGGTCACCGAGCAGTGGCTTTGCGCCCGCGTGCCCGGCAATGCGATGCCTGATTTAAGCAAATTTGAGCTTGAGGGCTGTAAGGTGCTGGAGTACGCCCGCCACAAGCGCAAGCTGCGCCTTGGCGCGCTGAAAGGCAACGCGTTTACGATCGTGCTGCGCGAAGTGACGAACCGTGACGACGTGGAAAAGCGCCTGAGCGCCATCGGCGAGCAGGGCGTGCCGAACTACTTTGGCGCGCAGCGTTTCGGCATCGGCGGCAGCAACCTGCTCGGCGCGCTGCGCTGGGCGCAAAGCGACGCGCCCGTCCGGGACAGGAATAAGCGCAGTTTTTGGTTGTCTGCGGCCCGCAGCGCGTTGTTTAATCAGATTGTGAGCGAGCGGCTGAAAAAACCGGACGCGAATCAAGTTGTTGTCGGCGATGCGCTACAATTAGCGGGACGCGGAAGCTGGTTCGTGGCGACGGCCGAGGAAATGGCCGACGTGCAGGCGCGCGTGGACGCCAAAGCGCTGATGATCACCGCCGCGTTGCCCGGTACGGGCGACTGGGGCACGCAGGGCGACGCGCTCGCTGCGGAGCAGTCCGCCGTTGCGGATGCGCCGGAATTACAATCACTGCTGGTGCGGGAAAAGGTCGACGCGGCGCGCCGGGCGATGCTGCTCTACCCGCAGCAGCTTAGCTGGAATTGGTGGGATGACGTAACCGTTGAGTTACGCTTCTGGCTGCCGGCAGGGAGCTTTGCCACCAGCGTTGTCAGGGAACTTATCAACACATCGGGTGACTATGCGAATATTGCTGAGTAACGATGACGGGATACACGCGCCGGGCATTCAGACGCTGGCGAAGCACCTCCGCGAATTTGCGGACGTGCAGGTCGTGGCTCCCGATCGTAACCGCAGTGGGGCGTCTAACTCCTTGACCCTGGAGTCGTCGCTTCGCACCTTTACCTTTGATAACGGCGATATCGCCGTGCAGATGGGCACGCCAACCGACTGCGTATTTTTGGGCGTGAACGCGCTAATGCGCCCGCGTCCCGATATCGTCGTCTCCGGCATTAACGCCGGGCCAAACCTGGGCGATGACGTGATCTACTCCGGCACCGTTGCGGCGGCGATGGAAGGGCGTCACCTCGGCTTCCCGGCGCTGGCGGTGTCGCTTAACGGCCACACCCATTACGACACCGCGGCGGCGATAACCTGCACGCTGCTTCGCGCGCTGGGCCGCGAGCCGCTGCGCACCGGGCGCATCCTGAACATCAACGTGCCGGATTTGCCGCTTGACGAGATCAAGGGCATCCGCGTGACGCGCTGCGGCAGCCGCCATCCCGCCGATCAGGTGATCCCGCAGCAGGACCCGCGCGGCAATACGCTGTACTGGATCGGGCCTCCCGGCGAGAAGTGCGATGCCGGGCCGGATACGGACTTTGCCGCCGTTGACGAAGGCTATGTCTCCGTTACCCCGCTGCACGTAGATTTAACCGCCTATAGCGCGCATGATGTGGTGTCGGACTGGCTGGAGCGGGTCGGGGTGAACGTGTAATGGTAAGTAAACGTGTACAAACTCTTCTGGAACAATTACGCGCGCAAGGGATCGCCGACGAGCATGTGCTTGATGCACTCGCTCAGGTTCCACGTGAAAAATTTGTCGACGAGGCGTTTGAGCACAAAGCGTGGGAAAACGTCGCGCTGCCTATCGGGCAGGGCCAGACGATTTCCCAGCCCTACATGGTGGCGCGCATGACGGAGCTCCTGGAGCTAACGCCGGAATCCCGCGTGCTGGAGATTGGCACGGGCTCGGGCTATCAAACCGCGATTCTGGCGCACCTCGTGCATCATGTATGCTCCGTCGAGCGGATTAAAGGTTTACAGTGGCAGGCGCGTCGTCGCCTGAAACAACTTGATTTACATAATGTTTCGACACGCCACGGTGATGGATGGCAGGGTTGGCAGGCTCGCGCCCCGTTTGATGCCATCATCGTCACGGCGGCACCGCCCGAAATTCCCGCTGCGCTGCTGTCGCAGCTGGACGACGGCGGCATTCTGGTTTTGCCCGTTGGGGACGCGCATCAGCTGCTGAAGCGCGTTCGTCGACGCGGCGGCGAGTTTATTATCGATACCGTGGAAGCCGTGCGCTTTGTGCCTCTCGTGAAGGGAGAGCTGGCCTGAGACTCGGATTTATCCAGGGTTATTAAGGCAAATTCAGCGTATGGTGTGGCGCAAAAGGTTCGTGCCATCACGGTTATTTTAAGTCACTGGTAGTTAACACATTCCTGGGGGATAAATGAGCGCGGGAAGCCCAAAATTCACCATCAGCCGCGTGGCGGCACTGTCACTGGTTTCGCTCTGGCTGGCGGGGTGTTCAAGTTCTAATAATGCGCCTGCGCCCGTCAGCTCCGTCGGCGGAAGCAGCGGCTCGGGTAACACGTCCAGTGGAATGCTGATCACGCCTCCACCGAAAATGGGCACCTCGACGCCTCAGCCGCAGCAAACGCCACAGATCCAGCCTGTGCAGACCCCGGTTACGCAGCCAACGCAGATTCAGCCAGTGCAACAGCCTGTTCAGACCGAAAATGGCCGCATAGTGTATAACCGCAAGTATGGGAACATTCCGAAAGGCAGCTATACCGGTGGCAGCACCTATACCGTGAAGCGCGGCGACACGCTGTTCTATATCGCCTGGATCACCGGGAACGATTTCCGTGACCTGGCGCAGCGCAATAACGTCCAGGCCCCGTATGGTCTGGAAGTGGGGCAAACGCTCCAGGTTGGCAACGCGACGGGTACGCCGCTCACGCCTGGCAACACCGTTTCAGCGGCAGACGTAACCGCGCAAAATAACAGCGTTAAGCCTGCACAAAAATCCACCACGCCTGTTGCTTCGCAACCTGTAATTACGTATTCTGAGGATTCAGGTGATCAGAGTGCTAACAAAATGTTGCCGAATAATAAAGGTACTGCGACTGTAGTCACAGCACCGGTTACGGCACCTGTGGTTAGCTCTTCGCAACCGACTGCAAGCAGTCAGATGTCCAGTGCGTCTATTTCTTCATGGCGCTGGCCAACCGACGGCAAAGTTATCGAGAACTTCTCTACCTCTGAAGGGGGGAATAAAGGGATCGATATCGCAGGAAGCAAAGGACAGGCCATCATCGCGACTGCAGACGGTCGCGTTGTGTACGCCGGTAACGCGCTTCGCGGTTACGGTAATCTTATTATCATCAAACACAACGATGATTACCTGAGTGCCTACGCCCATAACGACACTATGCTGGTCCGGGAACAACAAGAAGTTAAGGCGGGGCAAAAAATCGCTACCATGGGTAGCACCGGAACCAGTTCTACACGCTTGCATTTTGAAATTCGTTACAAGGGGAAATCCGTAAACCCGCTGCAGTATTTGCCGCAGCGATAATTTGACGGGGCATGCCAGCCAGGGTGTCTCGTTTAGGGATCACGGGTAGGAGCCACCTTTATGAGTCAGAATACGCTGAAAGTTCATGATTTAAATGAAGATGCGGAATTTGATGAGAACGGAGCAGAGGCTTTTGACGAAAAAGCCTTAGTAGAAGAGGAACCCAGTGATAACGATTTGGCTGAAGAAGAGCTGTTATCGCAGGGCGCCACACAGCGTGTACTGGACGCGACTCAGCTTTACCTTGGGGAGATTGGATACTCCCCACTGTTAACGGCCGAAGAAGAAGTCTATTTCGCACGTCGTGCTTTGCGTGGTGATGTTGCCTCGCGCCGTCGCATGATTGAAAGTAACTTGCGACTGGTCGTAAAAATTGCCCGCCGTTACGGCAATCGTGGTCTGGCTCTGCTGGACCTGATTGAAGAGGGTAATTTAGGCCTCATCCGCGCAGTTGAGAAGTTTGACCCGGAACGCGGGTTCCGCTTCTCAACCTACGCGACCTGGTGGATTCGTCAGACCATCGAACGGGCAATCATGAACCAAACCCGTACGATTCGACTGCCGATCCACATCGTCAAAGAGTTGAACGTCTATCTGCGTACCGCACGCGAGTTGTCCCATAAGCTGGACCACGAGCCAAGCGCGGAAGAGATTGCCGAACAGCTCGATAAACCGGTTGATGACGTAAGCCGTATGCTGCGTCTCAACGAGCGCATTACCTCGGTTGACACCCCATTGGGTGGCGACTCCGAAAAAGCGCTGCTGGACATCCTGGCCGATGAAAAAGACAACGGCCCGGAAGACACCACGCAGGACGATGACATGAAGCAGAGCATCGTTAAATGGCTGTTCGAACTGAACGCCAAACAGCGTGAAGTGCTGGCACGTCGTTTCGGTTTACTGGGGTATGAAGCTGCAACGCTGGAAGACGTCGGCCGTGAAATTGGCCTGACCCGTGAACGCGTTCGTCAGATTCAGGTTGAAGGTCTGCGCCGCCTGCGTGAAATTCTGCAGGGGCAAGGTCTGAGTATCGAAGCGCTGTTCCGCGAATAAGCAACCTTTCGTCAAAAAAGCCCGTCGTGAGACGGGCCTTTTTCTTTTGCGCTACGGCTGTGCCGTCTCGTGCAGCAGTCGCCACGCGATATTATCGCCATCCTCATTCAGCACGGCAGTGGACCAGCGCACGTTGACGGGCAGGTTTGGCCGCGTTTGCGTCTCCCTGTAGTGCAGCACCGCGCCCTTGTCCCACGCCTGCAGCGTCGTTAATTCATCAACCACAATCTTCAGGCCGGGGCGGCTGCCGCGCTGGCTCTCGAGGAAGCTTGCCAGCCCCGCATGGTCAATATGGGCACCCGTGGGGGGGATCATCAGAAAGTCTGGCCGAAAGCGCGCAAGCAGCGCGCGCAAATCTCCTTCGCCCTCCCCGAGCCAGTTTTCCAGCGCAACGTGGACGTCGAGAATCTCTTTTTCATAGCGGGTCATGGTTTCTCCTGTCGAATCTGCATCAGTATCTTCGGGTTGTTAAGATGAAAAACGCGCAGCAGGGGCAGTAACGTCACGGCGGCTGCGAAAATAAACGTCCAGCGCCACGCGCTCGACGGCGGCAGATAGCCTTGCGTCAGGCTCAGCAGCTCTGCCAGCAGCAGGGCGCCCATAAAAAAGCTCAGCTGGCGGTTAAGGTTCCACAGGGCGCTGGCGTCGGGCATCTCCGCGTGTGGAATGGTTAAAAACGCGCTGCTTTGCGCCGTGCTGCTGCACAGGCTGCCGCCGATGCCCATCAGCGTAAAGGCCAGCACGGCCAGCGCGCGCGCCGTTTCCGGCCCGACGTTCATCAGCAGTAAAATCCCCGCCGCCTGCAGCAGGCAGCCGAGGGCAATCAGCGGGCGGGGGCCCGTGCGGTTAAAGTAGCGTCCCGTCGCCGTAATTTCCACAAAGGAAGCCAGCGACCAGGGCAGCATCAGCAGGCCCGTTTCCGCTGGCGTCAGCCCGGCGACGCTTTGCAGGTAGAACATCCCCACCACGTTCACGCCGATGAACATGCCGGGCACGCAGAGGTACACCAGCATTGAAAATCGCAGGAGCGGATCCTTCAGCAGCGGAAGATGCAGCAGGCGCGAAGGTGCCTTCTCGGGCTTTTCGTCGCTGAGCCACAGCCAGGCCAGCGCAAACGTCACCGCGGAGACGGGCAGAGTCACAAAAAAGACCCACCGCCAGCCCAGCGTCTGCACCAGCAGCCCGCCGAGCGCGGGCGAGCATGCCGGTGCCAGCAGGGCGACCAGCATCACCGCCGAGGAGAGCCTGGCGCGCTCGTGCGGCCCGAACTGCTGCCACGCCAGCGCCTGACCAACCGGGATCAGCAGCCCGCCTCCCAGTCCCTGAACGACGCGCCAGGCAATCAGGCTTTCGAGCGAGGTCGCCAGCCCCGCCGCGGTGGACGCCGCGCTAAACAGCAAAAGCGAGATCAGGATAACGCGCCTGGGGCCCAGCACGCGGGCCAGCAGGGCGCTGAAGGGAATAACCAGCGTTAGGCCGGCAATGTAGCCATTGCTCACCCAGGCGAGCGACGCGGGCGCGGCGTGAAGCGCCTGACCCATCGCCGGAAAGGCGACGCTGGCAATAAACATATTGATCAGGTCGAGAAAAAAGCCCAGCAGAAACACGGCCGCAACCCTGGTGCGATACGTCATAAATAATCCTCCCATAAGGCGGCGTATCGTATCGGGCGGCGCGAGGCGGATAAACGCGCTAATCAGCGATATACTGTCAAAAAAATTTTGACGAACGAGAGGCTACAATGCTGAATTTGCAGCGCGCGGCGATTTTTGCGGCGGTCGTGGATACGGGCAGTTTTACCGCGGCGGCAAACGCGATGGGGCTAACGAAAGCGGTGGTGAGCTTCAACATTCGCCAGCTTGAAGCCGAGCTGGGCGTCACCCTGCTGCTGCGCTCTACCCGCCGCCTGACGCTTACCGAGGCCGGCTCGCTTTTTCATCTGCGAAGCGCCGCGCTGCTAAAGGACGCTGAAAACCTGCAGGACGAGGTGCGCGCCAACCACGCGGGGCTGAAGGGGGAGCTGCGCATCACCACCACGCCCGAGTACGGTTCCCGGGTTGTCGTGCCTCTGCTGGCCGAGTTCAGCCTTCTGCACCCCGAGCTGCGCGTGCGGCACGCCTCGTCGTCCCTGCATGCGGATCTGATTTCAGAGCGCTTCGACGTTGCCATTCGGCTGGGGACGCTCGCCGATTCCCGCTACCACGCGGCGCTGATTTCACAGTTCACGATCCTGCCGGTGGCCTCCCCGGGCTGGCTGAAGGCCCATCCCGTTGATTCGCTCGAGGCGCTGGCCGCGGCAGAGTGGATCATTCATGAACGCTTATCCGCGACGCTGCGCTGGCAGGTGAGAAGGACTGACGGGGAAAAAGCCGTGCTGGAAATCAAACAGCCTCCTCGCCTGTTTGCAGACAGCGCCCAGGCGCTGATGGCCTTTGCGCTGGCCGGATGCGGCGTCGCGCTTTTGCCCGAATGGCTGGTGCAAAAGGCGCTGGCGTCCGGCGAGCTGGTGGCCGTACTGCCCGATTATGAATTTGCGTCGCAGGGGATTTATGCCGTCTATCCCGATGCCCGGCACGTGTCGGCGAAGGTCCGCACCTTTATCGATTTTATGCGCGCGCGGGTGAATTAGGGCTGCATCATCTTTTTGATGAGCTCAGCGAAATGCGCCTGCTCTTCCTTGCTGAGCCGTCCGAGAAACGCCTCGTCCACGTCGTTCCCGATGGGCTTGCGGCTTGCAAGCAGCGCTTCGCCTTCGGGGGTCAAAAATACAAACCGTCGGCGTTTATCTGCCGGATCGTGCTCGCGCTTAACCAGCCCGCGCGCCTCCATGCGGCTCAGCATCTCGGCCAGCGTCGCTTTGGTGCTTACCGCCACCTCGGTCAGCGCGACCTGCTCAATGCCCGGATGTTCGGCAATCGAGCGCATCACCGCGTACTGCGGCTTGGTCAGGTCCGGCAGGGCGTGCTGCCACCGCGCGGTATGCTGCTGAAAAAGCTGACGTAACAGGTGGAACGCTTCTTGTCTTAGCTCCATGACCACTCCGACGGAAAAATGTCCCTCTATGATAGCCGCTTATCGGCGGGAATTTAACGCGCCATTTTTTAACATTCCATGCGATCGTGTACGAACGATCTTGTCACCGCGCTCATCCGGGTATAGTTTACTCATTATGTTCGTATACGAACGAAATGTAATGAGGTACTGAATGAGATTGATCGTTGGGATGACGGGTGCCACGGGCGCACCGCTGGGCGTCGCGCTGCTGCAGGCGCTGCGTGAGATGCCGGACGTTGAGACGCATCTGGTGATGTCGAAGTGGGCGAAGACCACGATTGAGCTGGAAACGCCCTTTACCGCCCAGGACGTCGCCGCGCTGGCGGACGTCGTTCATAGCCCTGCCGATCAGGCCGCCACCATTTCATCCGGCTCGTTTCGCACCGACGGCATGATCGTCATTCCGTGCAGCATGAAAACGCTGTCGGGCATCCGCGCGGGATACGCCGAAGGGCTGGTGGGACGCGCGGCGGACGTGGTGCTGAAAGAGGGGCGCAGGCTGGTGCTGGTCCCGCGGGAGACGCCGCTGAGCACCATCCACCTCGAGAACATGCTCGCGCTTTCCCGCATGCGCGTGGCGATGGTGCCGCCCATGCCTGCCTACTACAACCACCCGCAAACCGCCGA
Source organism: Enterobacter sp. KBR-315C3_2022 (assembly GCF_041399425.1). Lineage (NCBI taxonomy): Bacteria > Pseudomonadati > Pseudomonadota > Gammaproteobacteria > Enterobacterales > Enterobacteriaceae > Enterobacter > Enterobacter sp. KBR-315C3_2022. The sequence goes on along the minus strand of NZ_JBGKEB010000015.1, from coordinate 55,485 downwards.
CGACATTACCCAGCATATCGTGACCCGCGTGCTTGACCAGTTTGGCCTGGAGCACAAAAAGGCGCGCCGCTGGAACGGCCTGCAGCAGGCGAAACAGTTTTCACAGGAGAATAAAAATGGCATTTGATGATTTGAGAAGCTTTCTTCAGGCGCTCGATGAGCAAGGGCAGCTGCTGAAAATCGAGGAAAAGGTGAACGCCGAGCCGGATTTAGCGGCGGCAGCGAACGCCACCGGCCGCATCGGGGACGGCGCGCCCGCGCTGTGGTTTGACAACATTCGCGGTTTTACCGATGCCCGCGTGGTGATGAACACCATCGGCTCCTGGCAGAACCACGCCATCTCGATGGGGCTGCCGCCCAACACGCCGGTGAAAAAGCAGATCGACGAGTTTATCCGCCGCTGGGATAAATTTCCCGTTGCGCCGGAGCGTCGCGCCAACCCGGCCTGGGCGCAGAACACGGTAGACGGTGAGGACATTAACCTGTTCGACATCCTGCCGCTGTTTCGCCTGAACGACGGAGACGGCGGTTTCTATCTTGATAAAGCCTGCGTCGTTTCGCGCGATCCGCTCGATCCCGATCACTTTGGCAAGCAGAACGTCGGCATCTACCGCATGGAAGTGAAGGGCAAGCGCAAGCTCGGCCTGCAGCCGGTACCAATGCACGACATCGCGCTGCACCTGCACAAGGCGGAGGAGCGCGGCGAGGATCTGCCGATTGCGATCACGCTCGGCAACGATCCGATCATTACCCTGATGGGCGCCACCCCGCTGAAATACGATCAGTCCGAGTATGAAATGGCCGGCGCGCTGCGCGAAAGCCCGTACCCGATTGCCACCGCGCCGCTCACCGGGTTTGACGTGCCGTGGGGTTCAGAAGTGATCCTGGAAGGGGTGATCGAGGGCCGCAAGCGCGAGATCGAAGGGCCGTTCGGCGAGTTCACCGGGCACTACTCCGGCGGGCGCAACATGACGGTGGTGCGCATCGATAAAGTTTCGTACCGCACTAAGCCGATTTTTGAATCGCTGTACCTCGGCATGCCGTGGACCGAAATCGACTACCTGATGGGTCCGGCGACCTGCGTGCCGCTCTATCAGCAGCTGAAGGCGGAGTTCCCGGAAGTGCAGGCGGTAAACGCGATGTACACCCACGGGCTGCTGGCGATTATCTCCACCAAAAAACGCTACGGCGGCTTTGCCCGCGCGGTAGGTTTACGCGCAATGACCACGCCGCACGGGCTGGGCTACGTGAAGATGGTCATCATGGTGGATGAAGACGTCGATCCGTTTAACCTGCCGCAGGTGATGTGGGCGCTGTCGTCGAAGGTGAATCCGGCGGGGGATCTGGTGCAACTGCCGAACATGTCGGTGCTGGAGCTTGACCCTGGCTCAAGCCCGGCGGGGATCACCGACAAGCTGATTATTGATGCCACCACGCCCGTCGCGCCGGATAACCGTGGCCACTACAGCCAGCCGGTGCAGGATCTGCCTGAAACCAAAGCCTGGGCCGAGAAACTGACCGCGATGCTGGCCGCACGCCAATAAGGAGGAAAAGATGATTTGTCCACGTTGTGCCGATGAGCATATTGAAGTGATGGCGACGTCGCCGGTGAAAGGCGTCTGGACCGTTTACCAGTGCCAGCACTGTTTGTATACCTGGCGCGATACCGAGCCGCTGCGCCGCACCAGCCGCGAGCACTATCCGGAGGCGTTCCGCATGACGCAGAAGGATATCGATGAGGCCCCGCAGGTGCCGACGATCCCACCGCTGCTGTAAAAAAAGCCTGGTAGATAATATCGTGCGCTTTGTTTTGCCGGGTGGCGGCTTCGCCTTACCCGGCCTACAAAACCCGTAGGCCCGGTAAGCGCAGCGCCACCGGGCAAAAGACCGCAGAGAACTAAACCAGACTCTTCAACCGATAAATCCACTCCAGCGCCTGACGCGGCGTAAGCGAATCCGGATCGAGATTTTCCAGCGCTTCCACCGCTGGCGACGTCTCCTCAGCAGGGGCCAGCAGCGACATCTGGGTTCCGTCGATCTGCGTTGCCGCCGCGTTCGGAGACAGGCTTTCCAGTTCGCGCAGCTTCTGACGCGCGCGCTTAATTACTTCCTTCGGCACGCCCGCCAGCGCGGCCACGGCCAGGCCGTAGCTCTTGCTTGCCGCACCGTCCTGCACCGTGTGCATAAAGGCGATGGTATCGCCGTGCTCCAGCGCGTCGAGGTGGACGTTCGCCACGCCCTCCATTTTCTCCGGCAGCTGCGTCAGCTCGAAGTAGTGCGTAGCAAACAGCGTCAGCGCCTTGATTTTGTTCGCCAGATTTTCCGCGCAGGCCCAGGCCAGCGACAGCCCGTCGTAGGTTGAGGTGCCGCGTCCGATCTCGTCCATCAGCACCAGGCTGTGCTCGGTCGCGTTATGCAGAATGTTGGCGGTTTCGGTCATCTCCACCATAAAGGTTGAGCGTCCGCTGGCCAGATCGTCCGCCGCGCCCACGCGCGTGAAGATGCGGTCGATGGGGCCAATCTCAACGTTTTGCGCCGGGACGTAGCTGCCGATATAGGCCAGCAGCGCAATCAGCGCCGTCTGGCGCATGTAGGTACTTTTACCGCCCATGTTGGGGCCGGTAATAATGAGCATTCTTCGCTGCGGCGACAGGCTTAGCGGGTTGGCAATGAAGGGCTCGTTCAGCACCCGTTCCACCACCGGGTGGCGGCCTTCGGTGATGCGAATACCGGGCTTATCGCTAAAGGTTGGGCAGGTGTAGTTCAGCGTGTCGGCGCGTTCCGCCAGGTTGACCAGCACGTCCAGCTCCGCCAGGGCGGCAGCGCTTGACTGCAGGTCGGCAAGATGCGGCATCAGCATATCGAACAGTTCGTCATACAGCTGTTTTTCCAGCGCCAGGGCTTTGCCCTTGGAGGTCAGGACTTTGTCCTCATACTCTTTCAGCTCCGGGATGATGTAGCGTTCGGCATTTTTCAGCGTCTGGCGGCGAACGTAGTGGATAGGAGCCAGATGGCTCTGGCCGCGGCTAATCTGAATGTAGTAGCCGTGCACCGCGTTATAGCCGACCTTCAGCGTATCCAGCCCGAGGCGCTCGCGCTCTCGGATTTCCAGCTTATCGAGATAGTCCGTTGCGCCGTCTGCCAGCGCGCGCCATTCGTCCAGCTCTTCGTTATAGCCCGGCGCGATCACGCCGCCGTCGCGTACCAGCACCGGCGGAGCGTCGATGATGGCGCGCTCAAGCAGCTCGCGCAGCTCGGTAAACTCGCCCATCGTTTCGCGCAGCGCCTGCACCGGCGCGCTGTCGACGTCGCCAAGCTGGGCGCGCAGCTCCGGCAGCTGCTGGAAGGCGTGGCGCATCCGCGCCAAGTCGCGCGGGCGCGCCGTGCGTAGCGCAAGCCGCGCCAGAATACGTTCCAGATCGCCCACCTGACGCAGCACCGGCTGCAGTTCGGTATAGCGCTCCTGCAGGGCAGCAATGGTCTGCTGGCGGCCGACCAGCGTGGCGGTGTTGCGGATGGGCATATGCAGCCAGCGCTTGAGCATGCGGCTGCCCATCGGGGTGACGGTGCTGTCCAGCACCGCGGCGAGGGTATTCTCCACGCCGCCGGCAAGGTTCTGGGTGATCTCCAGATTGCGGCGCGTAGCGGCATCCATGATGATGCTGTCCTGCTGGCGTTCCATCGTGATGGAGCGAATGTGCGGCAGGGTGGTGCGCTGGGTGTCTTTCACGTATTGCAGCAAACAGCCCGCGGCGCACAGGCCGCGCGGGGCGTTCTCAACGCCAAAGCCAATCAGATCGCGGGTGCCAAACTGCAGGTTCAGCTGCTGGCGCGCGGTGTCAATTTCAAACTCCCACAGCGGACGGCGGCGCAGGCCGCGACGCCCCTCAATGAGCGCCATTTCCGCGAAGTCTTCGGCATACAGCAGTTCCGCCGGGTTAGTGCGCTGCAGCTCGGCGGCCATCGTCTCGCGGTCGGCGGGTTCGCTCAGGCGAAAACGTCCGGAGCTGATGTCCAGCGTCGCGTAACCAAAGCCTTTGTTATCCTGCCACAGCGCAGCTAGCAGGTTATCCTGGCGCTCCTGGAGCAGGGCTTCGTCGCTGATGGTGCCCGGCGTAACGATGCGCACAACCTTGCGTTCAACCGGCCCTTTCGACGTGGCCGGGTCGCCAATCTGCTCGCAAATCGCAACGGACTCGCCCTGGTTCACCAGCTTCGCAAGGTAGTTTTCTACCGCGTGATGCGGGATACCGGCCATCGGAATCGGTTCACCAGCCGAGGCGCCGCGCTTGGTCAGGGAAATATCGAGCAGCTGCGATGCGCGTTTGGCATCGTCATAAAAGAGCTCGTAAAAATCGCCCATACGGTAAAACAGCAGAATTTCCGGATGCTGTGCTTTCAGCTTCAGGTACTGCTGCATCATCGGCGTATGTGCATCTAAATTGTCGATTGTGCTCATGGAGTTATGATATCCATTTCTTTGATAATGATGTTCTTTATGCGGCTCAGAGGCCGCTGGTTTCCTCTATTGTCGCATGAAAAAATAGCCCCGCGCAGAAAAAAGTCGCGACTTTACGAGACGCCTTCCGGCATCAGTTCAATGACGATTTTTCCGTGTTCAACGTCCACCCGAACCTGCGAATTTGTGGTAAATCCTGCCTTTTCAAGCCAGTCGCCTTTTAAGCTCAGCGCGGCGTGCACGCTGTAGCGGGTCGGGATTTTGGTTTTCCTGTCTTCATGGCGTTTTCGGAAGTAGCCGACCTTCAGGTGGCGATGGGGTTTGGCGATGACGATCTCTGGCATACGGCCTCCGGTTTATACGTGCGGCGTGGGTTCTTGATGCCTGTATAAAATACCAGTAATTTCCTCGTTGAGTCGGCCCAAAACTGGAAGGCGTCTTCAGAAAATAAAATGCAACGACTGAAAGCCGCTGCATAAAGAGGTATTATCTATGCATGTTTTGAAGGGGTAATGACCTATGTCCGGGAAACGCATCGCACGAGAAAAAGAGACGATCGCTAAAATGATCGCCCTGTATGAAAAGCAGTGCCCGCAGGCCGAGGAAGAAGAGGGACACTATCAGCAGTTGAATGCCTACGCCGACAAGCGTCTGGATAAATGCGTATTCGGTGAGGAAAAGCCCGCCTGTAAACAGTGCCCGGTTCACTGCTACCAGCCCGCAAAGCGGGAAGAGATGAAGCAGGTAATGCGCTGGGCGGGCCCGCGGATGCTGTGGCGGCACCCGATTTTGACACTACGTCATCTGATTGACGATCGCCGTCCGGTGCCGGAACTGCCGGAAAAATACCGTCCTAAAAAGTAGCGACGGCTACGCCAGGCTCTCTTTATCAATGCCCAGGCGCTTCATGCGCGACAGCAGCGTGGTGCGCTTTAGCCCAAGACGCTGCGCGGCCCCTTTCGGCCCTGCCACAACGCCGTTCGTCTCTTTGAGCACGCGCATAATCAGCTGATACTCGTCCTCGCCTTCCCGCGCCACGTCCGTTGCGGCCATTGGCGCCTCCGGCAGCGACACTTCAGGCAGCGAAAGCTGCAGCACGCTGCCGCGCGTCAACAGCACCGCGCGTTCGATAACGTTTTCCAGCTCGCGCACGTTGCCCGGCCACTCCATGGACGAGAGGATGCGCAGGGTTTCGGCGGGAATGCTGTCGATGTTGCGCCCCATGCGGCGGGCAATTTTGGCGGTAAACGCTTTGACCAGCAGCGGGATATCCTCCGGTCGCTCGCGCAGCGGCGGCAGGCAAATCGGAAAAACGTTCAGGCGGTAGTAGAGGTCGCTGCGAAACTCGCGGTCGGCGACCATTTTTTTCAGATCGCGATTGGTGGCGGCGATTAAGCGCACGTCCGTCTGGATCAGCTTATTGCTGCCGAGGCGCTCAAACTCCTGCTCCTGCAGGACGCGAAGCAGCTTCGGCTGCAGCTCCAGCGGCATATCGCCCACCTCGTCCAGGAACAGCGAGCTTTTATCCGCCAACTCAAAGCGCCCCAGCCGCTGGCTGCTGGCACCGGTAAACGCGCCGCGCTCGTGGCCGAAGAGATCGCTTTCCAGCAGGCCCGCAGGCATGGCCGCACAGTTCATCTTCACCATGCGGCGGCTGTTGCGGTTGCTTAAATTGTGGATGGCGCGGGCAATCAGCTCTTTACCCGTCCCGGTTTCGCCGAGGATCAGCACCGTGCTGTCGCTCTGCGCCACCATTTCCACCTGCTTCAGCACGCTGTACATCGCGTCGCTGCGCCCGATGATTTCGCCGAACTCGCTGTCCACGTTGTTCAGCTGTTCGGTCAGGGCCAGGTTCTCATCCACCAGCCGCTCCTTCAGGCGGTGGATCTCCTGATAGGCCAGCGCGTTATCCAGCGCGATAGAGATGCGTTCGGCAATCTGGCGCAGCAGCTTCAGGTTGGCGGTAGTGAATACGCCCTCATCGCACTGCGCCAGCTTCAGCACGCCGAGCATGGTATCGCCGGACATCAGCGGCAGCAGGCACAGCGTCTGGATTTTATTCCCCCAGGTGTTAAACAGCATCCGCTCGTAGGGGGCCAGCGCGTCGCGCTCGTTCAGGTTCAGCAGCAGGATCTCTTTGCTTTTAAAGACCCGCTCGGACAGGGTTCCCGCTTCGTCCACTTCGCTCTGCTCGTGCGCCGGGTTCTCTTCATCAAGATAGTGGGTGGAGTAAATATTCAGCTTGCCCTTGCGGTGGCCGCGCAGCGCGATGCTGATGGCGTCGATTTTGAAATAGTGGTGGATCTCTTTCGACACTTCGCTGACCAGCTCGTCCATGTCGAGACGGGACAGCACGGCGTTGGTGATGGCCACCAGGATGCGAAAATTATCGCGTTCGCGGCTCAGCAGATCGTAGTCGACGTTATTGCTGACGCGGCTCTGGATCTGCTCCGCGACCACGGCGACGATCTGGGTGAAGGTGTGCAGCCGCTCATACTCCGCCTCGGTCCACGGCTGATGGGTGGTGCGGATAAATTCGCAGCCGCCAAAAATTCGCCCATCCACCGCCAGCGGCAGCAGGCTGTAGTGGCCGAAAGGCTGATACAGGGCGCTGTCGGCAAGCATCGGCCAGGCCTGCTGAAATTCATCGAAGCTGCAGTGCAGCGCTTCCGGGCGCGAGAGAAGGCGACGTACCGGGCCGTGCGCCAGGTAGGTTTCATCCTCATATTCAAAGATTTTGCCGTTCTCACGCGTTGAGTAGTAGCTTGCGCGCTGCGTTCCGCCGTGCCACAGCACAATGGCGGCGCTGTCCGCCAGCGCGGACTGCCTGACCAGACGCGTCAGGGTATCGCTCAGCGAGCCGAGATCGGGCTGCTGTAAAAGTGTGCGCGTAATATCAAACAGGCCCTGCTGTCCAAGATCGCTCATCGGTGTATACGGCATATTGCTTTCCAATAGAAACTGGCAAAAAGAAAAAACAGCGCTGGCCGCTTATGGCGCGACTCTAGCAAATTCGCGGCAACGGCTCCGCGTGCGGCAGATCGAGCGTGCGCTTGACGCCGTAAAGCCCGGCCAGACGTACGCCTTTGCGTTCAACCACCTCACCAATTATCGCGGCCTCAGCCCCTAGAGGATGAGCGCGCAGCGCCGCAAGAACGGCGTCCGCCGCCTGGCGCTCTACGCCGATCAGCAGCTTGCCTTCGTTAGCAAAGTTTAGCGGATCGAGGCCAAGCAGCTCGCACAGCCCGCGCACTTCCTGCTTCACGGGCAGGCTGCGCTCGCTGAGCTCAATGCCAAAACCGCTGCTGGCGGCAAACTCGTGCGCCACGGCGTTGACGCCGCCGCGGGTGGCATCGCGCATCGCCTTCACGCCCGGCACCGCGCGCAGCGCCTGAACAAGCGGCGTCAGCACCGCGCAGTCGCTGCGAAGCTCGCCGTCCAGCCCAAGCCCTTCGCGCAGGTTCAGAATGGTCGCGCCGTGGCAGCCGAGCGTTCCGCTGACCAGCAGCACGTCTCCCGGCGACAGGTGCCTTGCGCCCCAGTGAACGTCGGCGGGGATCGCCCCCATTCCGGCGGTATTGATAAACAGCTTGTCCGCCGCGCCGCGCTGCACCACCTTGGTATCGCCGGTCACGATCGCGATGCCCGCCTCGCGCGCGGTACGCGCCATGCTGCCGACCACCGCTTTAAGCGTCTCCATCGGCAGGCCCTCTTCGAGGATAAATCCACACGAAAGATACTGAGGCACCGCGCCGCTGACGGCCACGTCGTTCGCCGTCCCGCAGACGGCCAGCTTGCCGATATCGCCTCCGGGGAAGAACAGCGGGTCAATGACGTAGCTGTCCGTAGAAAACGCCAGCCTGTCGCCGCGCGCGGTGAGCGTAGAGAGATCGATGCGCGCCTGGTCTTCCTGCTCCGCCAGCCACGGGTTGTTAAACGCCTCCATAAACAGCTTATCGATCAGCTGCTGCATCGCCTTACCGCCGCTGCCGTGCGCCATTTCCACCGTGTTCATGCTTCACACTCCTGATTGCGATACTGATACCACGCGGCGCAGGCCCCTTCGGAGGAGACCATCAGCGCGCCGAAGGCGGTTTGCGGGTTACAGGTTTTACCCAGTAACGGGCATTGATGGGGCTTGCATTTGCCGGTGAGCACCTCGCCGCAGCGCGCGCGGGGATCGTCGCACACCAGCTGCGGCCGCGGGCGAAAGTGCGCTTCGGCGTCAAACTGGCGGTACGCGGGCCTCAGGTGAACGCCGGATTCGGCAATCAGCCCCAGCCCGCGCCACTCGCTGTCGCCCTCTACCGTAAACACATCGGCAATCGCCCGGCGAGCGTGAATATTTCCGCCGTCCGGCACCACGCGCCGGTACTGGTTTTCCACCACGCTCAGGGCCGCTATTTTCTGCTCAACCAGCATCAGCACGCCTTGCAGTAGATCAAGTGGTTCGAATCCGGCAACCACTAACGGGCGATGGTAATCGTCAGCGATGAAGCCGTAGGCCTCGGTGCCGATGACCATGCTGACGTGGCCGGGGGCCAGAAAGGCGTCGATGCCGTTTCCCGGCTCCGCCAGCAGGCTGCGCAGCGTGGGTATCAGCGTAATGTGCTGGCAGAAAAAGAAAAAGTTTTTACTGTCGCGGGCTTTCGCTTGCTGGAGCGTGATCGCAGTTGCGGGCATGGTGGTTTCAAAACCGAGCCCAAAAAAGACCACCTTGCGCGTCGGGTTTGCCGCCGCCAGGTTAAGGGCGTCCATGGGCGAATACACGATGCGCACGTCCGCTCCGCGCGCTTTGGCCTGAAGCAGAGAGCCATTTTTGCCCGGCACGCGCATCGCGTCGCCAAAGGTGCAGAAGATGACGTCGGGCTGGCTGGCAATCTCAATGCAGCTGTCGATGCGCCCCATCGGCAGCACGCAGACCGGGCAGCCGGGGCCGTGGATGAACTCAATGTTTTCCGGCAGCAGCTGGTCGAGGCCAAACTTGAAGATGGCGTGGGTGTGCCCGCCGCAGACCTCCATAATTCGCAGCGGCCGCTGTGCGGTGTAGTCCAGCAGGGCGGCGCGTTTTTTTAGCCGTTCGATAAGCTGCATCACCCGCTCCGGCGCGCGGTATTCGTCAACGTAACGCATGGATCACCGCTCCTCGCCGTACAGCAGCGCGCCGACGTCAGGCTCGACGTCAAACATATTTTGCAGCGCTTCGAGGGTGTCGCGCGCTTCCGCTTCGTTAATCACGCTCATGGCAAAGCCCACGTGCACCAGCACCCACTGGCCCAGCCGCGGGGCGCCGGATTCATCCCGGTCGCCCACCAGCGTGAGATCGACATCGCGCAGCACGCCGCAGACGTCCACCTTTGCCTGGTTCCCCTCAATGGAACGTATTTGCCCCGGAACGCCTATGCACATCGTTCGTTCTCCAGCCAGCTCAGCCAGGCGTCCATGCCGTCGCCGCGGGTGGCGGACACCAGCAGGATGTGAATGTCGGGATTCACCTCGCGGGCGTACGCCAGGCACTTATCCACGTCGAAGTTGAGGTACGGCAGCAGGTCGATTTTGTTCAGCAGCATCAGCGAGGCGGCGGCAAACATGTGCGGATACTTGAGCGGTTTGTCTTCCCCTTCGGTCACCGAGAGCACCGCCACCTTATGCCGTTCGCCAAGGTCGAAGCTCGCCGGGCACACCAGGTTGCCGACGTTCTCAATAAAGAAAATGCCGTTATCCGCCAGCGGCAGGCGCGGCGCGGCATCGGCAATCATCTGCGCGTCGAGGTGGCAGCCTTTACCGGTGTTCACCTGAATGGCGGGCGTGCCGGTTTCACGGATGCGCGCGGCGTCGTTGACGGTTTGCTGGTCGCCCTCGATGACCGCGCAGGAGACGCGTGCGTTCAGCCGCTTCAGGGTCTCGGTCAGCAGCGTGGTTTTGCCGGAGCCGGGGCTGGAGACCAGGTTCAGCACCAGCTGCTGGCGGGCGGCGAAGCGGGCGCGGTTGCGGGCCGCCAGGCGGTTGTTCTTGTCGAGCACGTTGATTTCAACGTCCAGCATCTGGCGCTGGCTGATGCCCGGCGCGTGGGTTCCGGCTTCACCGTGGCCGTAGTGCAGATCGCCCGCAGCGGATTGCCGAGGCGTGAAGGTCAGGCCGGTCAATGCCGCAGCCGGACGCGGCGCGGGTGAAAAGGGCGCGGAGCGAAACGCGGAGTGGGGGCGATGTTCATCCCCTTCAATATACAGGTTGCCTTCAGCGCAACCGCAGGTACTGCACATAGGTTACTCCCTCTCGATTTCGAGACGTTGGATCTGCATGCCGTCATCCGCCACGATGCGCAGCCCGGCGCGTTGGCACCGGGGGCAGCGCTGGACCTTTGATGACAGCAGGGTGACGTACTGCTGGCACTCGCCGCACCAGCACTCCGCCTGCTGCTCTTCGATATGAAGTTCGCAGCCTTCCGCCAGCGTGCCGCGGCACACCAGCTCAAAGCAGAAGGTGAGGGCGCTGGTTTCGACGCAGGAAAACGCGCCGATTTTCAGCCATACCCCGGTAACGCGTTTCGCGTGATTTTGCACTGCCTGCTGTTCGATAAGCTCCAGTGCCCGCTGGCAGAGGGTGATTTCGTGCATGACGCCTCCTTAATAACGGGAAGCCTTAATGCAATAACGGTGCCAGCTTAATTTGCGGTAGGGCGTGACGATGACGTCGCTGTCGAAATGACACGTCGACATCACCGCTGTGACAGCGGAAGTTTTTAAAAATCAATTTTAATTCAATGAATTAAAAATTGGCATGGAATCTGCTTAATAGCCGCTATCTCCATTAACCGGATACCTTTTATGACGATTTGGGAAATTAGCGAAAAAGCGGATTACATCGCACAGCGCCACCATCAGCTTCAGGAGCAATGGCACCTTTACTGCAACGCGCTGGTTCAGGGGATCACCCTGTCAAAGGCTCGCCTGCACCACGCCGTGAGCTGCGCGGCGCAGGGCGACATGCGCTTTGTCCTGTTCGACCACTTCACGATCTACGTCACCCTGGCGGATACCTTCAACAGCCACACCATCGAGTACTACGTCGAGACGAAAGAGGGTGACAGGGAGCGCATTGCGCAGGCCGAGCTGATGGCAGACGGCATGGTCGACGGGCACGTCAGCAACCGCGACCGTCAGCAGGTGCTGGAACACTACCTGGAAAAAATCGCGCCGGTTTACAACGGCCTGTACGCCGCGGTTGAGCACGATCTTCCGGTCAACCTCAAGCAGCTGATGGCCGCCGGCGCATCGGCCAACGTGGCCTGATTATCCAGTGTCGAGAAGTGTCGATAAGACAGATTTTTTCGTCAAAAATGACTATCATCAGAGGATTGCCCGGTGAACCGTTTTGTAATTGCTGACTCGACGGTCTGTATTGGCTGTCGCACCTGTGAAGCGGCGTGTTCGGAGACGCACCGCCTGCACGGGCTGCAGTCGATGCCGCGCCTTCGCGTCATGCGTAATGAAAAAGAGTCTGCCCCGCAGCTCTGCCACCACTGTGAAGATGCCCCCTGCGCGGGCGTCTGCCCCGTTAACGCCATCACCCGGGTGGATGGCGCAGTCCAGCTCAATGAAAGCCTGTGCGTAAGCTGCAAGCTGTGCGGCATTGCCTGCCCGTTCGGGGCGATTGAGTTTTCCGGCAGCCGCCCGCTGCATATCCCGGCGAACGCCAACTCGCCAAAAGCTCCACCTGCGCCTCCGGCTCCCGCACGCGTCAGCACGCTGCTGGACTGGGTGCCCGGCGTGCGCGCCGTGGCGGTGAAATGCGACCTGTGCAGCTTTGATGAGCAAGGCCCGGCCTGCGTGCGCACCTGCCCGACGAGGGCGCTGATTCTGGTCAACATTCGCGACATCGCCCGCTCCAGCAGGCGCAAGCGTGAGCTAACGATCAATACCGACGTTGGCGATCTGTCACTGCTTCAGGCGCATCAGGAGGGGGCGAAATGAACGCGATATCCATGATTAACGGCGCGGTGGCGTGCTTTGCCGCTGCCGCCGTGCTGGCGCTGCTGTTCTCGTTTCATAAGGCCCTGAGCGGCTGGATTGCCGGAATCGGCGGTGCGGCAGGCAGCCTGATGACGCTGGTGGCGGGCAGCGTGGTGCTGCTCGGCGGAACCGCTGCCCAGGCGGTAATGCCGCTGATTCGCCATACGGTTCTGCTCACGCCGCTGAACGCCATCTGGCTGGTGACGTTTGGCCTCTGCGGGCTGTTTATCAGCCTGTTTAATATTGACTGGCATCGTCACCCGCACGCCAAAGCCAACGGCCTGCTGGTCAACCTGCTGATGGCGACGGCGGTATTAACCGTGATTGCCAGCAACCTCGGGGCGCTGGTGGTGATGGCCGAAATTATGGCCCTCTGCGGCGTGTTCCTGACGGGCTGCAGCGCTTCCGGCAAGCTCTGGTTTGCGCTGGGCCGCCTCGGCACGCTGCTGCTGGCGCTCGCCTGCTGGCTGGTGTGGCAGCGTTTCGGCACCCTGGATTTTGCCGTGCTGAGAGGCCAGCCGCTGGGCAATGAAGTCTGGCTGCTGGGCGTCGCGGGCTTTGGCCTGCTGGCCGGGATTATCCCGCTCCACGGCTGGGTGCCGCAGGCGCACGCCAATGCCTCCGCGCCCGCCGCCGCGCTGTTCTCGACGGTGGTGATGAAGGTTGGCCTGTTCGGCATTCTGACGCTGTCGCTGATGGGCGGTCAACCGCCGCTGTGGTGGGGCATCGCGCTGCTTGTCGCGGGGATGATCACCGCGTTCGTCGGCGGGCTGTACGCGCTGATGGAGCACAACATCCAGCGCCTGCTGGCGTACCACACGCTGGAAAACATCGGCATTATTCTGCTGGGCCTCGGCGCGGGCGTGGCCGGGCTGGCCCTCAGCCAGCCTGCGCTGATCGCCGCCGGGTTCATCGGCGGCCTGTATCACCTCATCAACCACAGCCTGTTTAAAAGCACGCTGTTCCTCGGCGCGGGGAGCGTCTGGTTCCGCACCGGCCATCGCGATATCGAAAAGCTCGGCGGCATCGGCAAGAAAATGCCGGTCATTTCGCTTGCGATGCTGGTGGGGCTGATGGCGATGGCGGCGCTGCCGCCGCTGAACGGCTTTGCCGGGGAGTGGGTGATTTACCAGTCCTTCTTCGCGCTGGGCCAGAGCGACGCGTTTATCGCCCGCCTGCTTGGCCCGCTGCTGGCCGTCGGGCTGGCGATCACCGGCGCGCTGGCGGTGATGTGCATGGCGAAAGTCTACGGCGTCACCTTCCTCGGCGCGCCGCGCACGCGGGAAGCGGAAAACGCCTGCTGCGCGCCGCTGCTGATGGCGATAAGCGTTGTCGCACTCGCCCTGTGCTGCATCGCGGGCGGCGTGGCCGCGCCGTGGCTGCTGCCGCTGTTGGGCAACGCGATTCCTCTGCCGCTTGCGACGGCGCATACCGCCGTTTCCCAGCCGATGATGGCGCTGCTGCTGATTGCCGCACCGCTGCTGCCGTTCGTGCTGATGCTGTTCTTCAGGCGCGATCGGCTTCCCGCGCGCTCGCGCGGCGCGGCGTGGGCCTGCGGCTACGAACACGAACAGTCGATGGTGATTACCGCCCACGGCTTTGCCATGCCGGTGAAGGAGAACTTTGCCGCCGTGCTGAAGCTGCGCCGCTGGCTTAACCCGGTCAGCCTGATCCCCGGCTGGCAGAGCGCCGCCGCGCCCGCGCTGTTCCGCCGCCTGGCGCTGATCGAGCTGGCGGTACTGGTGGTGATTGTGATTTCTCGAGGAGCCTGACATGAGTCTGTTACTGGCAATACTTCAGGCGCTGGTGCTCTTTGCCGCCGCGCCGCTGCTTTCCGGCATCACGCGCGTGGCGCGCGCCCGGATGCACAACCGCCGCGGACCCGGCGTGCTTCAGGAGTACCGCGATCTGTTCAAGCTGCTCTCGCGCCAGAGCGTGGCGCCGGACGCCGCGGGCTGGGTCTTCCGCCTGACGCCGTTTGTGATGGTCGGGGTGATGCTCACCATCGCCACCGCGCTGCCGGTGGTCACGGTGGGGTCGCCGCTGCCCGCGCTCGGCGATCTGATCACCCTTATCTACCTTTTCGCCATCGCGCGCTTCTTCTTTGCGATTGCGGGCCTCGACACCGGCAGCCCGTTTACCGGCATCGGCGCCAGCCGCGAGGCGATGCTCGGCGTGCTGGTTGAGCCAATTCTGCTTTTGGGGCTGTGGGTTGCCGCGCAGGTCGCGGGCTCAACGCATATCAGCCACATCGCCGATACCGTCTATCACTGGCCGCTCGCCCGCTCCATTCCGCTGGTGCTGGCGCTTTGCGCCTGCGCGTTTGCCACCTTTATTGAGATGGGCAAGCTGCCGTTTGACCTTGCGGAAGCGGAGCAGGAGCTGCAGGAAGGGCCGCTCACCGAATACAGCGGCTACGGCTTTGCGGTGCTCAAGTGGGGCATCAGCCTCAAGCAACTGGTGGTGCTGCAGATGTTTGTCGGCGTCTTCTTCCCGTGGGGGCAGATGATCCACTTCTCCGTCGCGGGGCTGGTGCTGGCGGTTGTGATTGCCGCGCTCAAGCTGGTGGTCGGCGTGCTGGTGATTGCCCTGTTTGAGAACAGCATGGCGCGCCTGCGCTTCAACGCCACCTCGCGCGTTACCTGGGCCGGTTTTGGCTTTGCATTTTTAGCGTTCGTCTCCTTGCTGGTGGCGTGATTAAAGAGAGTTGTTATGTCTGAAGAAAAGAAAGGTCAGCAGTATCTCGCCGCATTGCATCAGGCGTTCCCCGGCGTGGTGCTGGAGGAGTCCTGGCAGACCAAAGACCAGATAACGGTCACCATCAAGGTCAACTACCTGCCGGAAGTGGTGGAGTTTCTCTACTACCGCCAGGGCGGCTGGCTGTCGGTGCTGTTCGGCAACGACGAGCGCCAGCTGTGCGGCAGCTATGCGGTTTACTACGTGATGTCGATGGAGCAGGGCGAGAAGTGCTGGCTCACCGTGCGCGTTGAGGTTGATCCGAACAAGCCGGAGTACCCGTCCGTTACGCCGCGCGTGCCCGCCGCCGTGTGGGGCGAGCGCGAGGTGCGCGACATGTACGGTCTGGTGCCGGTCGGCCTGCCGGACGAGCGTCGCCTGGTGCTGCCGGACGACTGGCCGGACGAACTTTATCCGCTGCGTAAAGACAGCATGGACTACCGCCAGCGCCCGGCGCCGACCACCGACAGCGAAACCTACGAGTTCATCAACGAGCTCGGCAGCAAAAAGAACAACGTGGTGCCGATTGGCCCGCTGCACGTCACCTCCGACGAGCCGGGCCACTTCCGCCTGTTCGTCGACGGCGAGAACATTATCGACGCCGACTACCGCCTGTTCTACGTCCACCGCGGCATGGAAAAGCTGGCGGAAACCCGCATGGGCTACAACGAAGTGACCTTCCTTTCCGACCGCGTGTGCGGCATCTGCGGCTTCGCCCACAGCACCGCCTACACCACCTCGGTGGAAAACGGCATGGGGATCGTGGTGCCGGAGCGCGCGCAGATGATCCGCGCCATTCTGCTCGAGGTAGAACGCCTGCACTCGCATCTGCTGAACCTCGGCCTGGCCTGCCACTTTGTCGGCTTCGACTCCGGGTTTATGCAGTTCTTCCGCGTGCGCGAAGCGTCGATGAAGATGGCGGAGATCCTCACCGGGGCGCGTAAAACCTACGGCCTGAACCTGATCGGCGGGATCCGTCGAGACCTGCTGAAGGATGACATGATCCAGACCCGCCAACTGGCGCAGCAGATGCGCCGGGACGTGCAGGATCTGGTGGATATGCTCCTCAGCACGCCAAACATCGATCAGCGCACCGTGGGCATCGGCCGTCTCGACCCGGAAATCGCGCGGGACTTCAGCAACGTCGGCCCGATGGTGCGCGCCAGCGGCCACGCCCGCGACACCCGCGCCGATCACCCGTTCGTCGGATATGGTCTGCTGCCGATGGAGGTGCACAGCGAGCAGGGCTGCGACGTCATCTCTCGCCTGAAGGTGCGCATCAATGAGGTCTTCACCGCGCTGAACATGATCGACTTTGGCCTGGATAACCTGCCGGGCGGCCCGCTGATGGTTGAGGGCTTCACCTACATTCCGAATCGCTTCGCCCTCGGCTTTGCCGAAGCGCCGCGCGGGGACGATATCCACTGGAGCATGACCGGCGACAACCAGAAGCTGTACCGCTGGCGCTGCCGCGCGGCGACCTACGCCAACTGGCCGACGCTGCGCTACATGCTGCGCGGCAACACGGTGTCCGACGCGCCGCTGATTATCGGCAGCCTCGACCCGTGCTACTCCTGCACCGACCGCATGACGGTGGTGGACGTGCGCAAGAAGAAAAGCCAGGTGGTGCCGTACAAAGAGCTTGAGCGCTACAGCATCGAGCGCAAGAACTCGCCGCTGAAATAGTTGATGTAGTGCGGTCTGTACCCCCTCACCCCGGCCCTCTCCCCAAAGGGGCGAGGGGGCGAACGGTTCCCTCTCCCTTTCAGGGAGAGGGCTAGGGTGAGGGTCAGAAAACCGCACGAAAGCAGGAGCAAACATGTTTACCTTTATCAAAAAAGCGATCAAAACCGGCGTACAGACCAGCAGCTATCCGCTGGAGCCGATGCCGGTCGATAAAAACTTTCGCGGCAAGCCGGAGCACAACCCGCAGCAGTGCATCGGCTGCGCGGCCTGCGTCAACGCCTGTCCGTCCAACGCGCTCACGGTGGAAACCGATCTGAAAGGCGGCGAGCTGGCGTGGCAGTTCAACCTCGGGCGCTGCATCTTCTGCGGCCGCTGCGAGGAGGTCTGCCCGACGGTCGCCATACGGCTATCGCAGGAGTACGAGCTGGCGGTGTGGAAGAAAGAGGACTTTCTCCAGCAGTCGCGCTTCGCGCTGTGCAACTGCCGCGTGTGCGAACGCCCGTTCGCGGTGCAGAAAGAGATCGACTACGCCATCGCGCTGCTGCAGCACAACGGCGACGTTCGGGCGGAGCATCACCGCGAAAGCTTTGAAACCTGCCCGGAGTGCAAGCGTCAGAAGTGCCTGCTGCCGTCCGACCGCATTGATATCACCCGCCACATGAGGGAGGCCATCTGATGGAAAACCTGCTCGGTCCGCGCGACGATAACGGCATACCGGTGCCGATGACGGTGGACGAATCCATCGCCAGCATGAAGGCGTCGCTGCTGAAAAAAATCAAACGCTCGGCCTACGTCTACCGCGTGGACTGCGGCGGCTGCAACGGCTGCGAGATTGAGATCTTCGCCACGCTGTCGCCGCTGTTCGACGCCGAACGCTTCGGGATCAAAGTGGTGCCGTCACCGCGCCATGCGGACATCCTGCTGTTTACCGGCGCCGTGACTCGCGCCATGCGCTCGCCCGCGCTGCGCGCCTGGCAGTCTGCGCCCGATCCTAAAATCTGCATCTCGTACGGAGCCTGCGGCAACAGCGGCGGCATCTTCCACGACCTGTACTGCGTGTGGGGCGGGACCGACAAAATCGTGCCGGTGGACGTCTACATCCCCGGCTGCCCGCCGACGCCCGCCGCGACGCTGTACGGCTTCGCGATGGCGCTCGGGCTGCTGGAGCAGAAAATCCACGCCCGCGAGCCGGGCGAGCTGGACAACCAGCCCGCCGCGATCCTGCATCCGGACATGGTGCAGCCGCTGCGCGTGAAGGTTGACCGCACGGCGCGTCGGCTGGCGGGGTATCGTTACGGTCGTCAGATCGCCGACGACTATCTGCGCCTGCTGAGCCAGGGCGACCATCAGGTGGCGCGCTGGCTGGAGGCGGAGAACGATCCGCGTCTGAATGAGATCGTGGCGAACCTGAACAGCATCGTCGACGAGGCGCGCATCCGATGAGTGAGACGGTGGTGTTCAGCCAGCTGAGCCGAAAGTTTATTGATGAGAACGACGCCACGCCGGATGCGGCGCAGCAGGTGGTCTATTACAGCCTGGCGATTGGGCACCACCTCGGGGTGATCGACTGTCTGGAGGCGGCGCTGAGCTGCCCGTGGCCTGACTATCTGGCGTGGATCGCCACGCTGGAGGAGGGCAGCACCGCGCGGCGCAAGATGGAGGGCGTGCCGAAGTACGGTGAAATCGTTATCGACGCTAACCACATCGCGATGCTCGCCAACGCCTTCGACGCGGCGCTCGGCAGGCAAACTCCGCAGCAGCAGGCGTGGAGCAAAACGCTGCTTAGCATGCTGCACGATATTCATCAGGAGAGCGCCATCTATCTGATGGTGAGGAGATTACGTGACTGACGTTTTACTGTGCGTGGGCAACAGCATGATGGGCGACGACGGCGCGGGCCCGCTGCTGGCGGAGATGTGCGCCGCCAGCCCGCAGGGCAGCTGGGTGGTGATTGACGGCGGCAGCGCGCCGGAAAACGACGTGGTGGCGATCCGCGAGCTGCGCCCGGACAGGCTGCTGATCGTCGATGCCACCGATATGGGGCTAAACCCCGGTGAGATCCGCCTGATCGATCCGGACGACATCGCCGAGATGTTTATGATGACCACCCACAATATGCCGCTGAACTACCTTGTCGATCAGATTAAGGACGACGTGGGCGAAGTGCTGTTTTTGGGCATTCAACCGGACATCGTTGGGTTTTATTACCCGATGACGCCGCCGGTAAAAGCGGCGGTGGAAGAGGTTTATTCACGGCTTGCGGGGTGGGTTGGGGACGGAGGTTTTCAGCCCCTCACCCCGGCCCTCTCCCCGGAGGGGAGAGGGTGAAAACCGCACCGAACCTCAAGAGGGGAGATGTTGAAAACCGCACCGAACAGTTCCCTCTCCCCTCTGGGGAGAGGGTTAGGGTGAGGGGAAAACTACTCCAGATCCGCCCCATTACTCGCAATCACCTTCTTATACCACCCGAACGATTTCTTGCGCTTGCGGCTCAGCGTGCCGTTTCCGGTATCGTCGCGGTCTACGTGGACAAACCCGTAGCGCTTGCTCATCTCGCCCGTTGAGGCGGCCACCAGGTCAATGCAGCCCCAGGTGGTGTAGCCCAGCAGCGGCACGCCGTCCTCAATCGCGTCGCCCATCGCGCGGATATGCTCGCGCAGGTAGCTGATGCGGTAGTCGTCGTTAATCTCGCCGTTTTCATCAATGACGTCCTTCGCCCCGAGGCCGTTCTCCACCAGGAACAGCGGCTTCTGGTAGCGGTCGTACATCATGTTCATGGTGATGCGCAGGCCCAGCGGGTCGATGCCCCAGCCCCATTCGCTGACCTGAATATGCGGGTTGCGCAGGGACTTCACGATGTTCGCCGCGCTGGTGTTGCCCGCGTTCATGTCCGCCGACGCGCAGCGCGAGGCGTAATAGCTAAACGAGACAAAGTCGACGGTGTTCTTTAGCAGCTCGTCGTCGCCCGGATCTTTGATGATGGTGACGCCCTTGTCGCGGAACACCCGAGCGGAATAGGCCGGATAGCGGCCGCGCGCCTGCACGTCGATGAAAAACAGGTTCTCGCGGTCTTTCTCCAGCGCCATCCACACGTCTTCCGGCTTGCAGGAGTACGGGTAGAAGTTTCCGCCCGCCAGCATGCAGCCGACCTGATTATCCGGGTTCACCTCGTGGGCGATTTTGGTCGCCAGCGCGCTCGCCACCAGCTCGTGGTGCGCGGCCTGGTATTTCACCTGATCTTCGTTTTCGCCTTCCTCAAACACCAGCCCGGCGCCGGAGAACGGGCTGTGCAGCATGATGTTGATTTCGTTGAAGGTCAGCCAGTACTTCACCAGCCCGTTAAATTCCTCGAAGCAGGTGCGCGCGTAGCGGGCGAAGAAATCGACCATTCTGCGGCTGCGCCACGAGCCGTACTCGGTGACCAGATGCATCGGCACGTCGAAGTGGCACAGGGTCACCAGCGGCTCGATGCCGTACTTTTTGCACTCTTCAAACACCGCGCGGTAGAAGGCGATCCCCTCCTGGTTCGGCAGCGGCTCGTCGCCGTTCGGATAGAGGCGGCTCCAGGCAATCGAGGTGCGGAACACCGTAAAGCCCATCTCGGCCATCAGGGCGATGTCCTCTTTGTAGCGATGGTAAAAATCGATTGCCTCGTGGCTCGGGTAAAACTCGTCGTCGCGCAGCGCAAAGCGCTTTTCCTTGCCGAGCTTTACCGCCAGGCGGTTCGCGCCGTGGGGGATCATATCGACCGTCGTCAGCCCTTTGCCGCCCTCGCGGTAGGCCCCTTCACTCTGGTTGGCGGCAAGCGCGCCGCCCCATAAAAATCCTTGTGGAAAAACTGACATGTCTACCTCGTAAAATTTATGCTTGTGCCGCGCGGGCCTTTTCCGCTTCGTCTTCGACCGGGATATCCTCAAAGCCTAACAGCAGCGTCAGAACAAACGACAGCACCACCGCCAGCCCCATCACGCCGAATACCCAGACGATGGTCATCGGGTTGGCCGGATCGAAGAACTGCACGCTGGTGAACAGCCCCGGCGCCGCCATCGAGTGGCTGGCAAGGCCCGCCATGCCGGCCACCGCGCCGCAGATAAAGCCGCTGATCAGGCTCGCAATGAGCGGACGCTTCAGGCGCACGGCCACGCCGTACAGCGCCGGTTCGGAGATCCCGGCCATGATGGCCGAAGCCGCGGCCGCCAGCGCCGTCTGGCGCAGCTCCGGGTTTTTGGTTTTCCACGCCACCGCCAGCGACGAGCCGCCAAGCGACAGGTTCGCGCCGATTTCCGACGGCATCACCATGCCCTCTTTGCCCGTTTCGGCAATGGTTTGAATAATGGTAGGCGTAAAGACGCGGTGCATCCCGGTCATCACCAGCAGCGGCCACAGCGCGCCCATAATCGCCACGGAGAGCCAGCCGAGATAGCCGTGAATGGTGTACACCAGCGCGGAGATGGCGCTGCCGATCCAGATCCCCAGCGGCCCGATCAGCACGATGGCGAGCGGGGCGGCGATCAGCACGATCAGCATTGGCTTGAGGAAGTTTTTCGTCACCGCCGGGGTAATGCGATCGACCCAGCGTTCGATGTACGACAGGCACCAGGTCATCACCAGCGCCGGAATAACGGTGTAGGTGTATTTCACCGCCGTCACCGGAATAAAGGCGAACTCAACGTGCTCGCCCTGCGCGGCCTTTGCCATCAGCTCGATAAAGCTCGGATGGACCAGCACGCCCGCGATGGCTATCGCCAGCGACATATTGGTTTTGAACTTCACCGCCGCGGACGCGGCCACCATCAGCGGCAGGAAGAAGAACGCCCCGTCGCCAATCACCGTCAGGATGGTCAGCGTCGGCGCGCCTTTCTCCAGCACGCCGGTCATTTCGAGGATCATCGCCAGCAGCTTGACCATCGAGCCACCGATGATCGCCGGGATCAGCGGCGACATGGTGCCGATCAGCGCGTCGAGAATACCCGCGCCGATCCGGCGCAGCGTGAGCTTCTGCGGGCCTTCCGGGACGGCGGGCTGCAGGTCCGTGGGCAGCTGGCTCACCACGTCGCGATAGGCCTGAGAAACGGTGTTGCCGATAATCACCTGGCACTGGTTGTCGTTACGCACCACGCCGAGCACGCCGCTGATGCTTTTCAGGCGCGCCGCGTCGGTGAGGCTTTCATCCTTCAGGACGAAGCGCAGGCGCGTCATGCAGTGGGTGACGGCGACGATGTTCTCTTTGCCGCCCAGCGCGCTGATGACGTCGGTCGCCAGCGCGGTATAGTTTTTGGCCATCGGAGGTGGTCCTGTTGTCGTTATGAGAAAATGTAGGAAACCGGTTTCACATAATCATCATGAGTTTCCTTTAATCAAACAAGATCGCTTTTTAGGCATTTTTTTGTTTCGTGATGCAGATCACCAGGCTCCAATGCGCGCGCGTGATTGCCGCTGGGACAATTTTTCTGCGGTGCAGTACACTGCGCCTAATCAGTTTCAAAGGAATAACAACATGACCACGATGCTGGAAGTGGCAAAGCGAGCAGGCGTGTCGAAAGCGACGGTCTCGCGGGTGCTGTCGGGCAACGGCTACGTCAGCCAGGACACCAAAGACCGGGTTTTTCAGGCGATCGAACAGAGCGGGTATCGGCCTAATCTGCTGGCGCGAAACCTGGCGACCAAACGCACCCAGACGCTCGGGCTGGTGGTGACGAACACCCTGTATCATGGCGTCTACTTTAGCGAACTGCTGTTCCACGCCGCGCGGATGACGGAAGAGAAGGGGCGGCAGCTGATTCTGGCGGACGGCAAGCACAGCGCCGCCGAAGAGCGCGAGGCGATACAGTATCTGCTCGATATGCGCTGCGACGCGGTGATCGTCTATCCGCGCTTTCTGAGCGTGGACGAACTGGACGACATCGTCGAAAAATACGAGCAGCCGATTATGGTGCTCAACCGCCGCCTGCGCAAAAACAGCAGCCACTGCGTCTGGTCCGATCATAAGGCCTCGTGCCAGCAGGCGGTGGAGCAGCTTATTGAAAAAGGGCACCGTGATATCGCCTTTATCACCGGCTCGCTGGGTTCTCCGACCGGCGTTGAGCGCCTGTCCGGCTACAAAGCGGCGCTGGCGCAGCACGGTATTCCGCTGCGCGAAGCGCTGGTGGCGCAGGGAAGCTGGACCCCGGCCAGCGGCGCGGAGGCCGTCTCCGGGCTGGTCGCGCGCGGCGAGGCGTTTACCGCGCTGGTGGCCAGCAATGACGACATGGCGATTGGCGCCATGAAGCGGCTGCACGAGTGCGGTAAAGCCATGCCGGACGCGGTGTCCGTAATCGGTTTTGACGACGTGGCGATCGCGCCTTACCTCACGCCATCCCTGTCGAGCGTGCGCATTCCGGTAACGGAAATGATCAAGGAGACCGTCAGCCGCCTGATCTTTATGCTGGACGGCGGCGAGTTCAACTATCAGCAGTCCTTCCCCGGCGAGCTGCGCCTGCGCGACTCCGTCACCGACGGGCCGCACCGCTGACGTCGACATCTGTCATCGTCACTTCTGACGATGACAGTGCCGCTTTCTTTTTAAATTTCAATAAAATCAACACGCTAAAAACTGGCATGGTTTATGAATAGCTTCGCGCATGATAGTTATGCTGGAGAAGCAGATGAACCGTTTTATGATGGCCGATGCCAGTAAGTGCATTGGCTGCCGTACCTGTGAAGTGGCGTGCGTTGTATCCCATCAGGCGGAGCAGGACTGCGCCTCGCTGACCCCCGAATCGTTCCTGCCGCGCATTCACGTCATTAAGGGCGTGAATATTTCAACGGCGGCCATCTGCCGCCAGTGTGAAGATGCGCCGTGCGCCAACGTCTGCCCGAACGGGGCGATCAAGCGCGAAAAGGGCTTTGTCCACGTCATGCAGGAGCGCTGCATTGGCTGCAAAACCTGCGTGGTGGCCTGCCCGTACGGCGCGATGGAGGTGGTGGTTCGTCCCGTGGTGCGCAACAGCGGCATGGGGCTGAGCGTGCGCGCCGAGAAGGCCGAGGCCAACAAATGCGACCTCTGCTACCAGCGCGAGGCTGGCCCGGCCTGCATGGAAGCCTGCCCGACGCACGCGCTGGTCTGCGTGGATCGCGACAAGCTCGAGCAGATGAGCGCCGAGAAGCGCCGCCGCGCGGCGTTCGACACCTCATCATCCCTGCTTTTCTGACCGATGATGAGCAGCAGCGGCGTGCAGCTGCGGGTGCGCGGCAAGGTGCAGGGCGTGGGCTTCCGGCCCTTCGTCTGGCAGCTGGCGCATCGGCTTAACCTGGCGGGAGACGTCTGCAACGACGGCGAGGGCGTGCTGGTGCGTCTGGTCGGCGATGGAGCGGCCTTCACCGCCGGATTGCAGCAGGAATGCCCGCCGCTGGCGCGCATCGACAACGTTGACGCGCAGCCGTTTGCGTGGGCGTCCGCGCCCGAAGTTTTCACCATCCGCCACAGCGCGGGCGGGGCGATGGACACGCAGATCGTGCCGGACGCCGCCACCTGCCCGGCGTGCCTGGCCGAAATGACCGACCCCGGCGAGCGCCGCTACCGCTATCCGTTCATCAACTGCACCCACTGCGGCCCGCGCTTTACCATCATCCGCGCCATGCCCTATGACCGTCCGGCCACGTCGATGGCGCGGTTTCCGCTCTGCGCGCCGTGTGAAGCCGAGTACCTTAACCCTGCCGACAGGCGCTTTCACGCGCAGCCGGTGGCCTGCCCGACGTGCGGGCCCGAGCTTGAGTGGCGTGCGGGAGACGCGCGCGCCGCGCGCGACGCCGGCCTGCGAGAAGCGGTCGAGATGCTAAAGCGCGGCGGCATCGTCGCGATTAAGGGGCTGGGCGGCTTCCACCTGGCCTGCGACGCGCAAAACCCGCAGGCGGTGGCGACGCTGCGGGCGCGCAAGCGGCGGCCCGGCAAGCCGCTGGCAGTGATGATCGGCCAGGCGGACGGCCTGCCCGCGCCGGTGCAGGCGCTGCTGCAATCGCCCGCGGCTCCCATCGTTTTAACACCCAAAGCGTGGCTGCCCGCGCTGCCGGAGGCGATTGCCCCGGGGCTGGACGCCGTGGGCGTTATGCTGCCCGCCACTCCGCTGCAGCACCTTCTGCTGACCGACTGCGCCCGCCCGCTGGTGATGACCTCCGGCAACCTGAGCGGCAGGCCGCCCGCCGTCACCAATCAGCAGGCGCTGGACGCGCTGGGGGATGTTGCCGACGGCTTTCTGCTGCACAACCGCGACATCCTGCAAAGAATGGATGATTCGGTTGTCGATCGCGACGGCGCGGTGCTGCGCCGGGCGCGCGGCTTCGTGCCGGATGCCCTCGCGCTGCCCGCCGGTTTCGACAATATTCCCGCCATGCTCTGCACCGGCAGCGAGATGAAAAATACCTTCTGCCTGGTGCGCGGGAGCCAGGCGGTATTGAGCCAGCACTTTGGCGATCTGAGCGACGAAGGCGTCGAGGCCCAGTGGCGCTCGGCGCTGTCGGTGATGCAGCAGATCTACGCGTTCAACGCCGAGCGCGCGGTGTGCGATGCGCACCCGGGCTATCGCGCGCGGAAATGGGCGGAGGAGCAGGGGCTGCCCGTTGAGACGGTGCTGCACCACCACGCCCACGCGGCGGCGTGCCTGGCCGAAAACGGCTGGGCGCTGGATGCAGGCGACGCCATCGCCCTGACGCTGGACGGGATCGGCATGGGCGAGAACTGCGCGCTGTGGGGCGGCGAGTGCCTGCGGGTCAATTACCTCGAGTGCGAGCGCCTGGGCGGGCTGCCCGCCGTGGCGCTGCCGGGCGGCGATCTGGCCGCTATGCAGCCCTGGCGCAGCCTGCTCGCCCACTGCCTGGCGTTTGTGCCGGACTGGCAGCAGCGCCCCGAAACATGCGCGGTGCGCCAGCAGGGCTGGGCGCTGCTTGAGAGGGCGATAGCCCGCGGGATCAACGCGCCGCTGGCCTCTTCCTGCGGTCGGCTTTTCGACGCGGTGGCCTGCGCGCTGGGCATCGCGCCTGAAAGGCAGAGCTACGAAGGCGAGGCGGCCTGTCGTCTTGAAGCGCTGGCGGCGCGCTGCGCGGGCGTAGAACATCCGGTCACGCTGGCGGTGGAAAACCTCGCGCTTTTCTGGCAGCAGTGGCTGAACTGGCAGGCCGGGCCCAGCGAGCGCGCGTGGGCGTTTCACGACGCGCTGGCAAAAGGGCTGGCGGAATTAGCCGCGCGTCATGCCCGCCGCCTGTCGCTTTCGACAATCTGCCTGAGCGGCGGCGTGCTGCACAACCGCCTGCTGCGCGCGCGCCTGCGCCACTATCTTTCTGACTTCACGCTTCTTTTTCCTCATCGCCTGCCTTCAGGCGACGGGGCAATCTCGTTCGGACAGGCCGTTGTTGCCGCTGCCCGGACATGTTCACAAAGGACTTAAAATGTTACGACTTCTACGCAATGAACCTCGCGCGGCGGCGCTGCTGCTGGCGCTCATCATGGCTAACCTGCTGGCCTGGGGATGGGCATGGCATAGCTTCAGCGGCAGCACGGCGCTGATGGCGGCAAGCCTGCTGGCCTGGGGCTACGGGCTGCGCCACGCGGTGGATGCCGACCACATTGCGGCGATTGATACCGTCACGCGCAAGATGATGCAGCAGGGCAAGCGCCCTTCAGGCGTGGGGGCCTGGTTCTCGCTCGGCCACTCCACCATCGTGGTGCTGGCGTCGATTGCCATCGCGGCGACCGCCACGGCGTTTCAGAAAAACATGGCGTGGTTCCATGAGACGGGTAGCCTGATTGGCACGGCCGTTTCCGCCACCTTCCTGCTGGCGATGGCGCTGGTCAACATGGTGATTTTGCGCGGCGTCTGGCGCAGCTTCCAGGCGCTGAAAAACGGGCGCGAGGTCAGCGATGCGGTCGTCCCCGCGGCGCAGGGCGGGGCGATGAGCTGGCTGTTTGGCAAGACCTTCCGCCTGGTGAACAAAAGCTGGCAGATGTACCTCGTCGGCTTCCTGTTTGGCCTGGGCTTTGACACCGCGACGGAAATTGGCGTGCTCGGCATTTCTGCCGCCAGCGCCTCTCACGGCATGTCGATCTGGTCGATCATGGTCTTCCCGGCGCTTTTCGCCAGCGGCATGGCGCTGGTGGACACGCTCGACAACCTGCTGATGGTGGGCGCGTACGGCTGGGCGTTCAACAAGCCGCAGCGCAAGCTTTACTACAACATGACGATCACCGGCACCTCGGTGGTGGTGGCGCTGTTTATCGGCGGGCTGGAAGCGCTGGGGCTGCTGATGGATAAATTTGGCCTCAGCGGCGGGCTGTGGGACGCGGTGGCGGGGGTGAATGACAACCTCGGCAACGCCGGGTTTGTGGTGGTGGGGCTGTTCGTCGCCTGCTGGCTGATCTCGATGGTCAACTACCGCTGGCGCGGTTACGACGCGCTGGTGGTGCGCTCCTGAACCTCGCAGCCCTTTTTGTTGCCCGGCAGTACGAGGGTTAAGCTTTTAAGTAGGCCGGGTAAGCGAAGCGCCACCCGGCAATGCGAGGGTTAAGCAGGTAACAGTTTCAGCAGCGCGAACGCCTCCTTCATCCGCTCTTCGCTCACTACAAAGGCGCGCAGCTGGCCGCTTTCATCGACGCCGCGCGCCACCATTCCCTGTGGTTCAACGGCGATTTGCCAGCTGAGATCCTGTCGCTGCGTTTCGCCCGCGAGGTGCAGCGGCAGCTCCGGCGTTTTCACCTTCACCAGCATGGCGGGGAGCTTCAGCGGCGCGCTGCCGCCGAGCAGGTTTTTCGCCAGATACATCGCACTGAGCTGAATGGGCTGCAGGAACGGCAGAACCTGGCCGTTGATTTCCGCGCAGTCGCCCAGGGCGTAAATATCCGGCTGGGTGGTTTGCAGGCAGCTGTCGACCTTCACGCCGCGGTGCGTTTCCGCTCCGGCACGATGCGCCAGCGCGGTTTCCGGGCGTAACCCGGTGGCGGCGACCACCACGTCGACCTCCACGCTGCGGCTGCGGTCGAGCGTCGCGCGAATGCCGCCCTCGGTTTTCACCAGCCCCTGAAGCTGCGATTTCAGCAACAGGTGCACGCCCATATCGGTCAGGCGATGCTGTAAGCGACTGCTTACTTCTGCGGGCATCAGCGCCGAGAGTATGCTGGCCGCGTGGTCGACGAGAGTGACCGATTTTCCCGCCCGGCAGAAGTCCATCGCCAGCTCGGTGCCAATCAGGCCGCCGCCGACAATCATCACCCGCCGCGCGTCGCGGAGCACGGTTTCGCTGGCCTGGTACTCCTGCTGGCTGTTGAGCGTGATCATCAGCTCGCGGCCCTCAACCGGCGGCACGAAGGCGGTTGCCCCCGTTGCCAGCACCAGCCTGTCGTACTGCCACGTCCGATCTTTGGCTTTCACCACGCGGGCAGCGGCGTCGATGTCGGTAATCCGGGTGTAGGGGAACAGGCGCAGGTTAAACTGCTCGGCGAACTCCCCCGCCGTCTGGCGGGTGAGGTCTTCGGCGCGCAGGTTCTGGCTCATCACGTGGCTCAAATCCGGCTTGTTGTACTCGTCCATGCTGTCGGCGGCGATCACCGTCAGCGGCACGCTCGCGTCCTGCTTGCGGATATTTTTCACCAGCTGGCGGGCGGCAAAGCCCGAGCCGATGATAACGATCCCGTTGCTCATTTTGCCTCCGTCGCCAGTTCGTCAAAAACGTCTTTGCCGAGGGAACATTCCGGGCAGAGGAAGTTGTCCGGCACCTCGCTCCACGGCGTGCCCGGAGCGACGTCCTGCAGCGGCTCGCCCAGTTCCGGGTCGTAAATCCACTGGCAGACGCTGCACTGCATGCGCGGGCCGAGATCGGCGCTGGCTGCTGCGGCACAGGCTGGCGGCTGTTCGACGGTTTTTGCTGAAGCTTCAGGAAGCGGTGCAAGCGCCCACTGACGCGCAACGTCACGCCCGTGCTGGCGGCAGATTTCCAGCGCGTCGATATCCGGACGCCATTTTGCCTTCAGGCTCATCGACATCTCAAAGCCGGCATCCTGTAAACGCGTGGAGAGGCGGTCAACCGCGCCGCCGCTCCAGCCGTGGGAGCCAAAGGCGCTGGCGCGCTTGTTGCGAAAGCGCAGGCCGGTCATCTCCTCCACCAGCCCGGCAATTTTCGGCATCATCACGTTGTTCATCGTGGAGGTGCCCACCAGCACCCCCTTGGAGCGGAAGACGTTGGTCAGGATCTCGTTTTTATCGCTGCGCGCCACGTTGAAGATTTTCACCGCCACGTTCGGGTCGACTTCGTTAATGCCCTGAGCAATCGCGTCCGCCATCATGCGGGTGTTGTTGGACATGGTGTCGTAGAAAATGGTGATGCGGTCTTCCTGATAGTCCGCCGCCCACTTCAGGTACAGCTCGACGATCTGGGTTGGGTTTTCGCGCCACACCACGCCGTGGGAGGTGGCAATCATATCCACCGGCAGGTTGAAGCCGAGGATCTCGGTGATTTTCGGCGTCACCAGGCGGCTGAACGGCGTCAGGATGTTGGCGTAGTAGCGCTGGCACTGCTCGAACAGCTCGGTCTGGTCCACTTCGTCGTTAAACAGGCGCTCGTCGCAGTAGTGCTGGCCGAAGGCGTCGTTGCTGAACAGCACCGCGTCGCCGGTCATGTAGGTCATCATGCTGTCCGGCCAGTGGAGCATCGGCGTTTCAACGAAGATCAGCTGCTTGCCGTTGCCGATATCCAGCGCGTCGCCGGTTTTCACGGTGTGGAAGTTCCACTCCGGATGGTGGTGATGGCCGTTGATGGAATCGATGGCGTTGGTGGTGCAGTAGATTGGCGTGTCCGGAATGTGGGACATCAGCTCGGTCAGCGCCCCGGCGTGGTCCTCTTCCGCGTGGTTGATGATGATGTAGTCGATGTCGTTCAGGTCGATTTCGCCGCGCAGGTTCTGCACGAACTCGCGGCTGAATTTGTGATCGACGGTATCGATCAGCACGTTTTTGCCTTCGCGAATGAGATAGCTGTTATAGCTGCTGCCGCGCAGCGTTTTGTATTCCGTCCCGTGGAAATCACGCACTTCCCAGTCGCGTTGACCAACCCAATGAATGTTATTTTTAACCAGAATAGACATAGCAACCTCAGCGTTAATATCGCATGTTCAAAAAAGATGGGTTAGCTATATCAAGTTGCGTGCCAACTTTTATTTTATTGATTTTAAAGGTTTTTAATTTTTATTATCCGAAATGATTAGTCATTATGACTATGTGTTTTATTGTCAATATGACATGATGCATTGTCAAAATGACAGCGAGGCGCAGATGAGCTTTTCCGTAGACGTGCTGGCGAAGATCGCCATTGAATTGCAAACCGGTATCGGCCACCCGGATCGTTTTCAGCGGCTGATCTCCACGCTGCGCCACGTGCTGGGCTGCGACGCCTCGGCGCTGCTGCGCTACGAGGGGCGGCAGTTTATTCCGCTGGCGATCGACGGGCTGGCGCAGGACGTGCTGGGGCGGCGCTTTACGCTCGAAGGCCACCCGCGCCTCGTGACCATCGCCCGCGCCGGTGACGTGGTGCGCTTCCCGGCGGACAGCTCGCTGCCCGACCCGTATGACGGCCTTATTCCCGGTCAGGAAAGCCTGAAGGTTCACGCCTGCATCGGCCTGCCGCTGTTTGCCGGACAAAACCTGATTGGCGCGCTGACGCTGGACGGCATGTCCCCTGACCAGTTCGACACCTTCAGCGACGAAGAGCTTCGGCTGATCGCCGCCCTGGCCTCCGGGGCGCTCAACAACGCGCTGCTGATTGAACAGCTGGAGAGCCAGAACATTCTGCCGGGCAGCCCGGCGGCGTTTGAGCAGGTCGCGCACACGGAGATGATCGGCCTGTCGCCGGGCATGGTGCAGCTTAAGAAAGAGATCGAGATTGTGGCGGCGTCCGATCTTAACGTGCTGATTTTCGGCGAAACCGGGACCGGGAAAGAGCTGGTGGCGAAAGCCATCCACGAGGCCTCGCCGCGCGCGGTGAACCCGCTGGTCTATCTTAACTGCGCCGCGCTGCCGGAAAGCGTGGCGGAGAGCGAGCTGTTCGGCCACGTGAAGGGGGCGTTTACCGGGGCCATCAGCAACCGCAGCGGCAAGTTTGAGATGGCGGACAACGGCACGCTGTTCCTCGATGAAATCGGCGAACTTTCCCTGTCGTTACAGGCCAAGCTGCTGCGCGTGCTGCAGTACGGCGATATTCAGCGCGTCGGCGACGACCGCAGCTTGCGCGTTGACGTGCGCGTGCTGGCGGCCACCAACCGCGACCTGCGCGAGGCGGTGCTGGCCGGGGCGTTTCGCGCCGATCTGTTCCATCGCCTGAGCGTGTTCCCCCTCTCCGTGCCGCCGCTGCGCGAGCGCGGTGAAGACGTGGTGCTGCTGGCGGGGTATTTCTGCGAGCAGTGTCGGCTGAAAATGGGGCTGTCCCGCGTGGTGCTGAGCCCCGGCGCGCGAGCACACCTGCTGAGCTACGGCTGGCCGGGCAACGTGCGCGAGCTTGAGCACGCCATTCACCGCGCGGTGGTGCTGGCGCGGGCGACGCGTTCGGGCGACGAGGTGGTGATCCACGCTGGCCATTTTGCCCTGCATGACGAAGGCGTGACGGTCGTCACCCCTGAGGCGCCCGAGATTGCGCGCGAGAACCTGCGCGAGGCGACGGAAGCATTTCAGCGCCAGAGGATCGCCCGGGCGCTTGAGCAAAACAACCGCAGCTGGGCGGCGTGCGCGCGGGCGCTGGAGATGGACGTCGCCAACCTGCACCGGCTGGCGAAGCGTCTGGGCCTTAAATAATGCCGGCCTGGTAGAAATCCTGCAGGTTAATGGCGCCGCACAGCCTGCCATTTTCGTCGACCACCGGCGCGGCGGTGATTTTGCGCTTCATCAGCACCTCTTTGGCCTCGATGGCGCGGCTGTCGGCGTTTAGCGTCAGGCCACCGTGGGTCATCGCTTTTGCAACCTCTGATTCCAGCCTGCCGCCGCCCACCAGCCAGCGGCGCAGGTCGCCGTCGGTAAAGACTCCTTTCACGAAGCTGTCGCTGTCGCATACGGCCACCAGCCCCAGCCCGGTGCGGCTCAGTTCCAGCATTGCGTCCATCACGCTGGTCTCAAGCTTGACCTGCGGGATGGCGTCGTCGGTGCGCATCAGGTGATGCACCTTGTTGAGCAGGCGCGCGCCGAGCGCTCCCGCCGGATGCGAACGGGCAAAATCCTCTTCGTTGAAGCCGCGCGCCTGCATTACCGCCATCGCCAGCGCGTCGCCCATCATCAGCGTATTGACGGTGCTGGAGGTGGGCGCCAGGTGCATCGGGCAGGCCTCGCGCTCAACGGAGATATCCAGCACGGCCTTCGCGGCCAGCGCCAGCGGCGAGCGGGACTTGCCGGTCATCGCCAGCAGGGCGACCGATTTTTCCTGCAGGCGCGGAATGATGAGATCCAATTCTTTCGCCGAACCGGAGTAGGAGATGAACAGCAGCACGTCGCGGCTTTCGATCATCCCCAGATCGCCGTGCAGCGCTTCGGCCGGATGAACGAAGAACGCTGGCGTGCCGGTGCTGGCCAGCGTGGCGGCAATCTTTTTGCCGATATGGCCGGATTTACCGATGCCCGCCACAATCACTTTACCCTCGCACTGGATAATGGTGTTTGCCGCGCGGACAAAATCCTCACCCAGGCGCTCGGGCAGGCGGCTCGCCTCCTGCAGCTCCAGCATCAGGGTTTGACGGCCTGCGTTTAACAGAAAATCACTCATTTTTCTCTCCGGTTTCGATCGTCCTGTCCCCGGCTCAGCAGCGGGGGCGTTAATAGTAATGCATACCCTTCTGGCGATCATGGTTAAAGGTGAAAGATTTTGCTTACGGCCACATAACCGCTTCCTTGTGGTGTTGGGGATGCTTTACCATAATTGGCACTTATCGATTCGTTAAATGGATGTCACATGCTCAAGCGTCGTTATGCAGCGTTGTTACCCGCGCTGATTCTGCTTTCTGCCTGTAGTAGCAAACCGAAAACCGAAGCTGCCCAGCAAACGGCTGGCGCGCCCTCTGGGGGCTTTCTGCTGGAGCCGCAGCACAACGTGATGCAGATGGGCGGCGATTTCGCGAACAATCCGGCCGCCGAGCAGTTCATCGATAAGATGGTCAGCAAGCATGGCTTTGACCGCCAGCAGCTGCATGAAATTTTGTCCCAGGCGAAACGTCTGGACTACGTCCTGCGCCTGATGGACAGGCAGGCGCCGACGGCGCAGGTGCCAACCGGGCCAAACGGCGCATGGCTGCGCTATCGCAAGCAGTTTATTACCCCGGACAACGTGCAGAACGGCGTGGCGTTCTGGAATCAGTATGAAGATGCCCTGAACCGCGCGTGGCAGGTCTACGGCGTGCCGCCGGAAATCATCGTCGGCATTATCGGCGTGGAGACGCGCTGGGGCCGCGTGATGGGCAAAACCCGCATTCTCGACGCGCTGGCGACGCTGTCGTTTAACTATCCGCGCCGCGCTGAATACTTCTCGTCCGAGCTGGAGACCTTCCTGCTGATGGCGCGCGACGAGCAGGACGATCCGCTCGATCTGAAGGGCTCGTTTGCCGGTGCGATGGGCTACGGCCAGTTTATGCCGTCGTCCTATAAGCAATATGCCGTTGATTTCAATGGCGATGGTCACATCAACCTTTGGGACCCTGAGGATGCCATCGGCAGCGTCGCCAACTACTTTAAGGCACACGGCTGGACCCCGGGCGGGCAGGTTGCGGTGCAGGCCAACGGCGAGGCGTTCGGGCTGGATAACGGGTTTAAAACCAAATACAGCGTTTCGCAACTGACGGCGGCGGGCTTAACGCCAACGCAGCCGCTGGGCAACGTCGACCAGGTGAGCCTGCTGCGTCTGGACGTCGGGACCGGCTATCAGTACTGGTACGGAATGCCGAACTTCTACACCATTACCCGATATAACCACAGCACCCACTACGCCATGGCGGTGTGGCAGCTTGGGCTCGCGGTGTCCCAGGCGCGCGTCCCGGCGGCGTCGCCGTTCAGTCAGTAAGTCGCTCCGACGGTCAGGCCGGGTAGGGGAACGCCGCTACCCGGCACTATCGTGCGGCTGATGCTCTCTCCTGCGGGAGAGGGACATTTGCAGAAACATTTCGCCACACTCCCTTTCGCGTCGTCCGTTTACATCTGAGCTGCCACCGTTTATTGTTATGTTATAACATATTTAACGGTATCAATATGCCAACGTCCCTCTTTTCCCTTTCCGCGCCGGTCCGGCTTTCGCTCACGCTGGCGCTTATCGTGTTGCTCGCGCTGGCCGTGCGCTGGGCGGTGCTGTTGCCATGATTGTGATGAACGAGCTGACGGCCGGTTACGAACATCAGGCCGTGACGCGTCCTCTTTCGGGCGTGATTGAACCCGGGAGCATGACCGCTATCGTCGGGGCCAACGGGTGCGGAAAATCCACGCTGCTGAAAACGCTTGCCGGTTTTATTCCTCCCGTGAGCGGCAGCTTTCGCTGGCAGGGTAAACGCCCGGTTATCGGCTGGCTGGCGCAGCGCCATGCGCTGGAGACGAACTTCCCCATTACCGTTCAGGACGCGGTGAGCATGGGGTGCTGGCCCCGGGTTTCGCTTCTGTCGGGCCTGCGCCGCGACGCGCGCCTGCGCGTGGCCCGCGCCCTCGAGCGCGTTGGGCTTGAGCAGATGGCGCAGGTGACGATCGACGCGCTTTCGGGCGGCCAGTTCCAGCGCATGCTTTTCGCGCGCGTGCTGGTACAGGAGGCCCCGCTCGTCATGCTGGACGAACCGTTTACCGGCGTGGATGAGGCGACCTGCAACGCGCTGATGGCGCTCATGCTTGAGATGTACATGCAGGGGCAGACGCTGCTTGCGGTCCTTCACGACAGCGAACGCGTATCGCGGCATTTCCCGCAGACCCTGCGGCTGGACGCGGATAGCCCGTGCTGGAAAACGGAACGGGTGAGGGTGGCATGATCTGGCATCTCTTTTTTGAGCCGTTTATCGATTACGGCTTTATGCGCCGCGCGCTGGTGGTGTGCCTGGCGCTGTCCGTCAGCACGACCGCGCTGGGCGTATTTCTCCTGCTACGGCGGATGAGCCTGATGGGCGATGCGCTCTCCCACGCCATTTTACCCGGCGTGGCGGCGGGGTACCTGCTAAGCGGCATGTCGCTGATGGCGATGAGCGTCGGCGGGTTCATTGCTGGTATTACCGTTGCGCTGGTGGCCGGGCTGGTTAGCCGCCGGACGCCGCTAAAAGAAGACGCCAGCTTTGCCGGTTTATACCTGGGATCGCTGGCGCTGGGGGTGACGCTGGTGTCGCTGCGCGGCTCGAACGTCGATCTGCTGCATCTTCTGTTTGGCTCTATTCTGGCCGTAGACAAAGACGCCGCGCTGTTTGTGGCGGGCGTGTCTATTTTCACCATCATCACGTTGGCCGTTTTCTACCGCGGGCTGGTGACCGAGGCGTTTGATACCGCCTGGCTACAGGTCAATGCCTGCTGGCTGCCCGGGGCGCTGCACGCGCTGTTTCTTGCGCTGCTGGTGCTTAACCTGGTTGCCGGTTTTCAGGTGCTGGGCACGCTGATGGCGGTGGGTCTGATGATGCTTCCCGCTGTGGCGGCGCGGTGCTGGGCGCGCACGTTGCCCGGCCTGCTCATGCTGGCGGGTATCAGCGGTATTTTTTGCGCGTGGCTGGGGCTGAGCCTCTCCTGGGCGGTGAGTTTACCCGCCGGGCCGTCCATCGTGCTTACCGCCAGCGCGCTGTTCCTTTTTTCCATTTTATTCGGCTCGCGGAGCAGGCTGGCTGGCAGCCTGCGCGCGCGTATTTAACGCAAGGGGAAATGATGAAACGTACTGGGTTAATGCTGGCGCTTGCGCTGGGGATGATATCGCACGGGGCGATGGCGAAAACGCTTAACGTGGTGTCCAGCTTTTCCATACTGGGCGACATCGCGCAGGAGGTGGGCGGTGAACATGTGAAAGTGGTCACGCTGGTGGGGCCGGATGGCGATCCGCACACGTTTGAGCCGTCGCCGAAGGACAGCGCCGCACTGAGCAAGGCTGACGTGGTGGTGGTGAACGGTCTGGGGCTGGAAGGGTGGCTTGACCGCCTGGTTAAGGCCTCCGGCTTTAAGGGCCAGCTCGTGGTGGCGTCTGAAGGCGTCAAAACGCATACCCTCGAAGAAGACGGAAAAACCGTTACCGATCCTCACGCCTGGAACAGCGCGGCCAACGGGGCCATTTATGCACAAAACATTCTGCAGGGGCTGATAAAAGCCGACCCCGCAGATAAAGCCGCCCTTGAGGCCACCGGCAAGCCGTATATTGCTTCGCTGACCGGGCTGGATAGCTGGGCCAAAACGCGCTTCAGCCAGATCCCGCAGGAGAAGCGCAAGGTGCTGACCAGCCACGATGCTTTCGGCTATTTCAGCCGCGCGTATGGTGTAACGTTTATGGCACCGCAGGGGCTATCCTCAGAGAGCGAGGCGAATGCGGCGCAGGTGGCTGAAATTATCAACCAGATTAAGGCCGACGGGGTGAAAACCTGGTTTATGGAAAACCAGCTCGATCCGCGTCTGGTGAAACAAATCGCCAGCGCGACGGGAGCGCAGCCGGGAGGTGAACTGTATCCCGAAGCGTTATCCGCGAAAGGCGGCGTGGCGGATACCTACGTGAAGGCGTTTCGCCACAACGTCACTGTCCTCGCGGACAGCATGAAATAGCCTTTCCAGAGCCGGTGCGCGCGCATCGGCTTTTTTCTGAATCCCCCTCGTAAAACCGTAACCTCATCCCCATATCTCACCAGAAAGTGCTATCTTGTGCTGCACGTTTTTCCCAAGCCTGGAGCGAGAATGACTGACCATGAATTGATGCAACTGAGCGAGGTCGTTGGGCTGGCGCTAAAGCAGCGTGGCGCGACCGTCACCACCGCGGAGTCCTGCACTGGCGGCTGGGTTGCCAAAGTAATCACGGATATCGCGGGCAGTTCCGCCTGGTTTGAACGCGGCTTTGTGACCTACAGTAACGAGGCTAAGGCGCAGATGATTGGCGTGCGCGAAGCCACGCTTGAGCAGCACGGCGCGGTCAGCGAACCGGTAGTGATCGAAATGGCGATTGGCGCCCTCAAAGAGGCGCGCGCGGACTATGCCATTTCCATTAGCGGCATCGCGGGGCCTGACGGCGGCAGCGACGTGAAGCCGGTTGGTACCGTCTGGTTTGGTTTCGCCACCGCAAAAGGGGAAGGGATTACCCGCCGCGAATGCTTTAGCGGCGATCGTGAAAGCGTACGCCGTCAGGCAACGGAATATGCGTTGAAAACGCTCTGGCAACAATTTCTACAAAATACTTGATACTGTATGACCATACAGTATAATTGCACCAACAGAACAGAAATCCACGGTGAAGCGCAGCCGCTTCTCCCGGCATGACAGGAGTAATAATGGCTATCGACGAAAACAAACAGAAAGCGTTGGCGGCAGCACTGGGCCAGATCGAAAAGCAATTCGGTAAAGGCTCCATCATGCGCCTGGGTGAAGACCGTTCCATGGATGTGGAAACTATCTCCACTGGTTCGCTTTCTCTGGATATCGCTCTCGGCGCGGGCGGTTTACCGATGGGCCGTATCGTAGAAATCTACGGACCGGAATCCTCAGGTAAAACGACGCTGACGCTGCAGGTCGTTGCGGCGGCACAGCGCGAAGGTAAAACCTGTGCGTTTATCGATGCCGAGCATGCGCTTGACCCTGTCTATGCCCGTAAACTGGGCGTTGATATCGATAACCTGCTGTGTTCCCAGCCGGACACCGGCGAGCAGGCGCTGGAAATTTGTGACGCGCTGGCACGCTCCGGTGCGGTCGACGTGATCGTGGTCGACTCCGTTGCCGCGCTGACGCCAAAAGCGGAAATCGAAGGTGAAATCGGTGACTCTCACATGGGCCTCGCGGCACGTATGATGAGCCAGGCCATGCGTAAGCTGGCGGGTAACCTGAAGCAGTCCAACACGCTGCTGATCTTCATCAACCAGATCCGTATGAAAATTGGCGTGATGTTCGGTAACCCGGAAACCACCACCGGTGGTAACGCGCTGAAGTTCTATGCGTCTGTTCGTCTGGATATTCGCCGTATCGGTGCGGTGAAAGAGGGCGAAAACGTGGTGGGCAGCGAGACCCGCGTGAAGGTTGTGAAGAACAAAATCGCTGCGCCGTTCAAACAGGCTGAGTTCCAGATCCTCTACGGCGAAGGCATCAACTTCTACGGCGAGCTGGTTGACCTGGGCGTGAAAGAGAAGCTGATTGAAAAAGCGGGTGCCTGGTACAGCTACAACGGCGACAAGATCGGTCAGGGTAAAGCGAACGCCATTTCCTGGCTGAAAGATAACCCGGCTGCTGCAAAAGAGATTGA
This sequence comes from Enterobacter sp. KBR-315C3_2022, assembly GCF_041399425.1. NCBI lineage: Bacteria > Pseudomonadati > Pseudomonadota > Gammaproteobacteria > Enterobacterales > Enterobacteriaceae > Enterobacter > Enterobacter sp. KBR-315C3_2022. Next base: position 17,172 of record NZ_JBGKEB010000015.1, on the reverse strand, counting down.
GAAGAAAGTGCGCGAGCTCCTGTTGAGCAACCAGGACTCCAAACCGGATTTCGTGGTTGATGCTGCGGATGCTGAAGAAACAAACGAAGACTTTTAAGTCTCTCGTGTAAAGATGAAGGGCTGCTGATGCGGCCCTTTTTGCATTTCTGAATCTGCAGGTTTTTTATGAGTGAACCGACATCCCGTCGCCCCGCCTATGCCCGATTATTGGATCGCGCGGTACGCATTCTGGCGGTGCGCGACCACAGCGAGCAAGAGCTGCGGCGTAAGCTCTCGGCTCCCGTGATGAGCAAGAACGGACCGGAAGAAATCGATGCCACGGCTGAAGATTACGATCGCGTCATCGCCTGGTGCTACGAGCAGCGCTACCTGGATGATGACCGCTTCGCCGGTCGGTTTCTGGCCAGCCGCGGCCGCAAAGGCTATGGCCCCGCCCGCATCCGACAGGAGCTGAACCAGAAGGGCGTTGCCCGTGAGTCCATTGAAAAAGCGATGCGCGAATGCGAAATCGACTGGTGCGAGCTGGCGCGCGAGCAGGCGGTACGTAAGTACGGTGAGCCGCTGGCGCGTGAATTTTCAGAAAAAGTCAAAATCCAGCGCTTTTTGCTCTATCGCGGCTTTCTCATGGAAGATATTCAGGATATCTGGCGTAATTTTACCGATTGAACGCATGCGGGATTTTACTTCCCTTTAAAGAAAACTTATCTTATTCCCACTTTTTCCAGTAGCTGGTCTGTCCAACTGTTTACAGATACAGGCTTGCTACGACATTTCGTTAGCTTGATTCCAGGATAATTATGAGCAAGAGCACCGCTGAGATCCGTCAGGCGTTTCTCGATTTTTTCCATAGTAAGGGACACCAGGTTGTTGCCAGCAGCTCCCTGGTACCGAATAACGACCCGACTTTACTGTTTACCAACGCCGGGATGAACCAGTTCAAGGATGTTTTCCTTGGTCTCGACAAGCGTAATTATTCCCGCGCCACAACCTCACAGCGTTGCGTGCGTGCGGGCGGTAAACATAACGATCTGGAAAACGTCGGCTACACCGCGCGTCACCATACTTTCTTCGAAATGCTGGGCAACTTCAGCTTCGGCGACTACTTCAAACACGATGCAATCCAGTACGCGTGGGAACTGCTGACCGGTGAAAACTGGTTCAACCTGCCGAAAGAGCGTCTGTGGGTTACCGTCTATGAAACCGATGACGAAGCCTATGAGATCTGGGAAAAAGAAGTCGGCATTCCGCGCGAGCGTATTATCCGCATCGGCGATAATAAGGGCGCGCCGTATGCGTCTGACAACTTCTGGCAGATGGGCGATACCGGTCCGTGCGGCCCGTGCACCGAGATCTTCTACGATCACGGCGACCACATTTGGGGCGGCCCTCCAGGCAGTGCGGAAGAAGATGGCGATCGCTATATCGAGATCTGGAACATCGTCTTCATGCAGTTTAACCGTCAGGCCGACGGCACCATGGAGCCGCTGCCAAAACCGTCCGTCGATACCGGCATGGGTCTGGAACGTATTGCGGCGGTTCTGCAGCACGTTAACTCCAACTATGAAATCGACCTGTTCAGCACGCTGATCAAGGCCGTTGCCGACGTGACCGGTGCGACCGATCTAAGCAACAAATCGCTGCGCGTTATCGCCGACCACATTCGTTCCTGTGCGTTCCTGATTGCCGACGGCGTGATCCCATCGAATGAAAACCGCGGCTACGTGCTGCGTCGTATCATTCGTCGCGCGATCCGTCACGGCAACATGCTGGGCGCGAAGGATACCTTCTTCTATAAGCTTGTTGCGCCGCTGATTGGCGTAATGGGCGCTGCCGGTGATGAGCTGAAACGCCAGCAGGCGCAGGTTGAGCAGGTTCTGAAAACTGAAGAAGAACAGTTTGCCCGCACGCTGGAGCGCGGACTGGCTCTGCTGGACGAAGAGCTGGCGAAGCTCAAGGGCGACACGCTGGACGGCGAAACCGCGTTCCGCCTGTACGACACCTACGGCTTCCCGGTTGACCTGACGGCAGACGTTTGTCGTGAACGCGACATCAAAGTTGATGAAGCGGGCTTCGAAGCGGCGATGGAAGAGCAGCGCCGTCGCGCGCGCGAATCCAGCGGCTTTGGTGCCGACTACAACGCGATGATCCGCGTTGACGGCGCCTCTGAATTTAAAGGCTATGACGCGCTGGAGCTGACCGGCAAAGTGACCGCTCTGTTTGTTGACGGTAAATCCGTGGACAGCATCAGCGCGGGTCAGGATGCGGTGGTCATTCTGGACAAAACGCCATTCTACGCTGAATCCGGCGGTCAGGTTGGCGATAAAGGCGAGCTGAAAGGCAACGGCTTTAGCTTTGCGGTTACCGATACGCAGAAATACGGCCAGGCCATTGGCCACCTCGGCAAGCTGGCATCCGGCTCGCTGAAAGTGGGCGAGGGCGTTCAGGCTAACGTTGATGAAGCTCGCCGCGCGCGTATTCGTTTGAACCACTCTGCAACGCACCTGATGCACGCCGCGCTTCGCGACGTGCTGGGTACCCACGTTGCGCAGAAAGGTTCTCTGGTTAACGACAAAGTGTTGCGTTTCGACTTCTCGCACTTTGAGGCGATGAAACCGTCCGAAATCCGTGCGGTTGAAGACCTGGTGAACGCGCAGATCCGCCGCAACCTGCCAATCGAAACCCATGTTATGGATCTCGAGGACGCGAAGAAAAAAGGCGCGATGGCGCTGTTTGGCGAGAAGTATGACGAGCGCGTTCGCGTGCTGAGCATGGGTGATTTCTCCACCGAACTGTGTGGCGGTACTCACGCCTCCCGCACCGGTGATATCGGCCTGTTCCGCATCGTTTCCGAATCAGGAACGGCAGCGGGCGTGCGTCGTATCGAGGCGGTGACCGGTGAAGGCGCAATTGCCAGCCTGCACGCGCAGAGCGATCAGCTGCACGATATTGCACAGCTGCTGAAAGGCGATAGCCAGAACCTGGGCGAGAAAGTGCGCGTTGCGCTGGATCGTACTCGTCAGCTGGAAAAAGAGCTGCAGCAGCTGAAAGAACAGGCCGCGGCGCAGGAGAGCGCAAGCCTCTCCAGCAAAGCGGTAGAAATTAAAGGCGTCAAACTGCTGGTCAGCGACCTGGCCAGCGTTGAGCCTAAAATGCTTCGCACTATGGTCGACGATCTGAAGAACCAGTTAGGTTCGACGGTTATCGTACTGGCGACGGTGGCAGAAGGTAAGGTTTCTCTGATTGCGGGGGTCTCTAAGGATGTGACCGACCGTGTTAAAGCAGGGGAACTGATCGGTATGGTCGCCCAGCAGGTGGGTGGCAAAGGTGGCGGTCGTCCTGACATGGCGCAAGCCGGCGGTACGGATGCGGCGGCGCTTCCAGCAGCATTAGCCAGCGTTGAAAGCTGGGTGAGTGCGAAACTGTAATAACTAAAAAGCACAAACAGACGCCATAGCGGCAACGTTATGGCGTCTTGTTCACTGCGCTATCGATAACGATAAAGTCAGGTTGAGTTTGTGTATATCGGCTAAACTTACGTTTAACAGAATGTGATGCCGTGACTGCTTACACATTACGTGTTTGTCATCGCTTACTTTTTGGCGTTATATGATGGATAATGCCGGGATACAAGAGACCCGACTCTTTTAATCTTTCAAGGAGCAAAGAATGCTGATTCTGACTCGTCGAGTTGGTGAGACCCTCATGATTGGGGATGAGGTCACCGTGACAGTTTTAGGGGTAAAGGGTAACCAGGTTCGTATTGGTGTTAACGCCCCTAAAGAAGTATCTGTCCACCGTGAAGAGATCTACCAGCGTATCCAGGCTGAAAAATCCCAGCAGTCCAGTTACTGATATTGTCGCGTCTCGCTGTCGGGCGAGACGCAACTCTCCCCATTTTTCTCTCTTAACGTTACCTTTCGATTTCAACCGCTCAAATTTTCATCTTTCTCGTTGCCTCAACACGCCCCACATCCTTTGAACGGCTTCACTAAAACGCGCTGTAAGCCGGTAAAATCCGCTTATAAAACACCCTCTTTGTGGCTTTTACATGCTAATTGCGTGTGATTTGTGCAAACGGTAAAAGCTTTTGGAAAATTGTTTGACTTATAAGTCCCAGAAAGTAATATATGCGCCACGCAGCGACGAGAAGCTCTTAACGAGTTACTCGAAGCACTTGAAAGAGGCGTTGTGTGGTGAGGTGGCCGAGAGGCTGAAGGCGCTCCCCTGCTAAGGGAGTATGCGGTCAAAAGCTGCATCCGGGGTTCGAATCCCCGCCTCACCGCCATTTTGCATCCGTAGCTCAGCTGGATAGAGTACTCGGCTACGAACCGAGCGGTCGGAGGTTCGAATCCTCCCGGATGCACCATCTATTACTTCATATTGCTTTAGAAGTGATATGAATATCGAGTAGTACAGTAGTAAATCTCGATGCATCCGTAGCTCAGCTGGATAGAGTACTCGGCTACGAACCGAGCGGTCGGAGGTTCGAATCCTCCCGGATGCACCATCTATTACTTCAAATTGCTTTAGAAGTGATATGAATATCGAGTAGTACAGTAGTAAATCCCGATGCATCCGTAGCTCAGCTGGATAGAGTACTCGGCTACGAACCGAGCGGTCGGAGGTTCGAATCCTCCCGGATGCACCATATTCTCCGAGATAACAGCGATGCTGTTGTTTCAAGGTCTGCGAGTCAATCGCGAGCACCAGGGAGGATAACGTTGCTTCAGCAACGGCCCGCAGGGCGAGGCGTAAGCCGAGTAATCCTCCCGGATGCACCATATTCTCCCTCTTTGTTTATTCCTTCGACGTTCCGTTAATCATCGCATCTGCAATCAGCGACAAAAACCCCCATTTACGATAAAGTAATGCTTTGTTAATCGGTTAGCGAGAGCACGATGTACGCAAAGTATGACGGTTTGATCTTCGATATGGACGGCACTCTCCTGGACACCGAGCCTACGCATCGTAAAGCCTGGGATGACGTCCTTGGGCGCTACGGCATGCGTTTCGATTTACGGGCGATGGTAGCCCTCAACGGATCGCCAACCTGGCGTATTGCTCAGGCCGTGATTGAGCTTAATCATGCCGATCTCGACCCCCACCAGCTCGCGCGCGAAAAAACCGATGCGGTAAAAGCCATGCTGTTAGACACCGTGCGCCCTTTGCCGCTCATCGACGTGGTCAAAGACTGGCACGGACGTCGACCGATGTCGGTTGGCACCGGCAGTGAAAGCGCGGTTGCCGAAGCGTTGCTCAATCATCTGGGCCTGCGCCACTATTTTTCTGCCGTGGTCGCGGCCGATCATGTTAAAAATCATAAACCTGCCCCGGATACCTTTCTGCTTTGCGCGGAACTGATGGGCGTGCCTGCCGAAAAATGCGTCGTTTTTGAAGATGCTGATTTTGGACTTCAGGCCGCGCGGGATGCGGGCATGGCCGCGGTGGACGTTCGCCTGCTGTGAGTGACGCGCTGTCACTCGCCTCATTATTCGCCAGCAGTTTTTTAAGCGCTACGCTCTTACCGGGTAATTCGGAAGTCGTGCTGGTGGCGATGCTGCTGTCCGGCGTCAGTCAGCCCTGGTTGCTGGTCTTAATAGCAACAATGGGTAATAGCTTTGGAGGGCTGACTAACGTTATTCTTGGGCGTTTCTTTCCGCTGCGTGAAAAATCGCGCTGGCAGGAAAAGGCAGTCGGCTGGCTAAAACGCTATGGCGCTGCCACGCTATTATTAAGCTGGATGCCTGTAATAGGCGATTTACTGTGTCTGCTGGCGGGATGGTTACGCATCTCCTGGGGACCGGTGCTCTTTTTTTTGTGCCTTGGCAAGGCGTTGCGCTATGTTCTCGTGGCATGGGTAACACTACAGGGTATGACGTGGTGGCACTAATTGGTGGAATGAATACGCGACCTTCAATCGTCAACCATTACAATTATGCTGGGTAACATTACTTTGACAGGCGGGAGGTCAACTTGATCCCGGACGTATCACAGGCGCTGGCCTGGCTGGAAAATCACCCTCAGGCACTGAAGGGGATTCAGCGTGGGCTTGAGCGCGAAACGCTGCGCGTTAACGCGGATGGAAGCTTAGCGACGACGGGTCACCCGAAGGCGTTAGGATCGGCGCTGACACATAAATGGATCACCACCGATTTCGCCGAAGCGCTGCTGGAGTTCATTACTCCCGTAGAGGGCGATATCGATCGCATGCTGAAAATCCTGCGCGATGTCCATCGCTTCACCGCCCGTAATCTGGGCGATGAGCGCATGTGGCCGCTGAGCATGCCATGCTATATCGAGCAGGGGCAGGATATTGAACTTGCGCAATACGGCACCTCGAACATTGGTCGTCTGAAAACGCTCTACCGCGAAGGCCTGAAGAACCGCTATGGCGCGCTGATGCAAACCATCTCTGGCGTTCATTACAACTTCTCGCTGCCGATGGCCTTCTGGCAGGCGAAGTGCGGTGAAAGCGATAAAGAGGCGATATCAGCGGGCTACCTCCGTCTGATTCGTAACTACTATCGTTTCGGCTGGGTTATCCCGTATCTCTTTGGCGCATCTCCTGCCATCTGCTCGTCGTTCCTGCAGGGAAAACCGACCACGCTGCCGTTCGAGAAAACCGATTGCGGCATGTACTACCTGCCGTACGCGACCTCGCTGCGCCTGAGCGACCTTGGCTATACCAATAAGTCGCAAAGCAATCTCGGAATTACGTTTAACGATTTGCACGAGTATGTGGCAGGATTGAAGCGGGCGATCAAAACGCCGTCGGAAGAGTACGAAAAAATCGGCCTTGAAAAAGACGGCAAGCGCCTGCAAATCAACAGCAACGTGCTGCAGATTGAAAACGAGCTGTACGCGCCGATTCGCCCTAAACGCGTCACGCGGAGCGGTGAAACGCCATCTGATGCGCTGCAGCGCGGCGGGATTGAGTACATTGAAGTACGCTCGCTGGACATCAACCCGTTCTCGCCGGTTGGCGTCGACGAGCAGCAGATCCGCTTCCTCGATCTGTTCATGGTCTGGTGCGTGCTGGCTGACGCGCCGGAAATGAGTTCTGACGAGCTGTCCTGCACGCGCACGAACTGGAACCGCGTGATCCTCGAAGGCCGCAAGCCGGGGCTGACGCTCGGCATCGGATGCGAAACGGCGCAGTTCCCGCTGACGAAAGTCGGTAAAGATCTGTTCCGCGACCTGAAGCGCGTTGCGCAGACGATGGACAGCATTGACGGCGGCGAGGCGTATCAAAACGTCTGTGACCAGCTGGTTGAAAGCTTTGATAATCCGGAACTGACGTTCTCGGCGCGCATTCTGCGTTCCATGATTGAGCAGGGCATTGGCGGCACCGGGCGTTCGCTCTCGGCGGAGTATCGTGAGATGCTGATGCATGAGCCGTTAGAGGTACTGAGTGAAGCCGACTTTGTGGCGGAGCGTGAGGCTTCCGTGATGCGCCAGAAAGAGGTTGAGGCGGCGGATACGGAGTCGTTTGAAGCGTTTCTGGCGAAGCAGGCTTGAACCAAAAGAAAAAGGCCACATCGCTGTGGCCAAAATATACATCTCTGAATTCAGGGATGATGATAACAAATGCGCGTCTTTCATATACTCAGACGCGCATTCTGTAGAAGAGTTCAGTTTATTTTAAAAAAAATCACTATCGGAGGTGACGTATGCCGTTATTAGATAGCTTTACCGTCGACCATACCCGTATGGAAGCACCTGCAGTACGCGTTGCGAAGACCATGCACACCCCGCACGGCGACACGATCACCGTCTTCGATCTGCGCTTCTGCGTGCCGAATAAAGAAGTGATGCCGGAAAAAGGCATTCACACCCTGGAGCACCTGTTTGCCGGATTCATGCGTGACCACCTGAACGGCAACGGCGTTGAGATCATCGATATCTCCCCGATGGGCTGCCGTACCGGCTTCTACATGAGCCTGATCGGTACGCCTGAGGAGAAGCGCGTCGCGGACGCGTGGAAAGCGGCGATGCAGGACGTGCTAAAGGTGAAAGAGCAAAACCAGATCCCTGAGCTGAACGTATACCAGTGCGGCACCTATCAGATGCACTCTCTGGAAGAAGCGCAGGAGATCGCCCGCCACATCATCGAGCGTGACGTTCGCGTCAACAGCAACGACGAGCTGGCTCTGCCGAAAGAAAAACTGCAGGAACTGCACATCTAGTCGTGTGCCTGTAGATGCCCGGTGGCGCTGCGCTTACCGGGCCTACGGATGTGTCGATTATCGTAGGCCGGGTAAGGCGCAGCCGCCACCCGGCAACCATCGCAGAGAACTAGTGCGCCCCGCCCCCGCCGCTACCAGCACCAAACGGTGGTTTAGCAAACCACACCAGTCCCAGCAGGACGATAAAGATCCCCGCCGATATCCAGAAAATCTCGTTCGCCGAGATAATCAGCCCCTGGTTGGTGATCTGCTGCGCTATCCAGCCGGACGCCTGCTGCTCCGTCATCCCCATGCCCTGAAGCTGGTTGTACATCTCACGGGAGTTCGGATTGAACGGGTTCACCGCTTCGGTTAATTGCGCGTGGTGCATCGACTCGCGGTTCGTCCACAGCGTGGTGGTGATCGACGTCCCGATAGAGCCGGCCAGCGTTCGGGTGAAGTTCGACAGGCTCGACGCCGCCGCCATGCGCTCAGGCGGCAGGCCGGAGAGCGTAATGGTCGTCAGTGGCATAAAGAAGCACGCCACGGCGAAGCCCTGGATGAACTGCGGCCACGCGGACGCGCCAAAGTCCATGCCCGGCTCGAACGTATACGCGCGCCAGTAGAAGCAAACCGCATACATGATGAAGCTGAACGTCACCAGCCTGCGCATGTCGAGCTTGTGGGCGAAGCGGCCGATAATCGGCGACAGCAGCACCGGGATCAGCCCAACCGGCGCAGAGGCCAGGCCCGCCCAGGTGGCGGTATAGCCGTAGACCTCCTGCAGCAGCTGCGGCAGCAACACAATTGCGCCGAAGTAGAGCATGTAGGCCAGGCTGATGCACAGGCAGCCTATGGTGAAGTTTCGCGACTTAAACAGCGACAGATCGACTATCGGGTTATCGTCCGTCAGCTCCCAGACGATCAGGAAGCTCAGCGATATCACCGCGACGACCGTCAGAACGATGATCTCTGTCGAGTTAAACCAGTCCAGCTCTTTGCCCTGATCGAGCATCACCTGCAGGCTACCGATCCCAATCACCAGCAGCGCCAGGCCAATGGCGTCAATGCGCCGCTGCTCCGTGCGGGTCTCGCGGCCGCGCAGCGTTTGCAGGGTCAGCATCACCACCAGCGCACCAATCGGCACGTTGATAAAGAAGATCCAGCCCCAGTGGTAGTTGTCGCTGATATAGCCGCCGAGGATAGGCCCGCAAATCGGCGCAACGATCACCGTCATCGACCACAGCGCCAGCGCGATGGAGCGCTTGGCGGGCGGGTAGTTGTTCAGCAGCAGGCTCTGCGACAGCGGAATCAGCGGCCCGGCGACAATCCCCTGGATGACGCGGAAGAAGATCAGCATCGTCAGGCTGGTGGACATGCCGCACGCCCAGGAGGCGACAACGAATAAGATCGTTGACCAGAGGAACAGCTTCACTTCACCAACGCGCTTCGCCAGCCAGCCGGTGATCGGAATGGAGATGGCGTTCGCCACCCCGAATGAGGTGATAACCCAGGTGCCCTGGCTCAGCGACGAGCCAAGGTTACCGGCGATGGTCGGGATCGCCACGTTTGCGATGGTGGAGTCCAGCACCTGCATGAATGTCGCCAGCGACAGCGCAATGGTCATAATGACCAGCTGCGCGCCCTCCAGCGGTTTTTGCGGCTTTTGCTGTTGCATAACGCTCACCTTCGGCTTAACCGGCGTTTGCCTTCACGATGTCATCGATCAGCTTATTGACCGGATCGAGGCTAATTTCACGGGCGTTACTTTCATAAGCCGGGCTGGTCCGCACCTGGCTTGCCAGGATTTGGCCGTCGCGGTTGGCGGTATCCACCGTCACCAGCGTCGAAAGGCCGATGCGCAGCGGGTGGTCGGCCAGCTGTTTCGAATCCAGCTCGATACGCACCGGCAGGCGCTGCACCACCTTGATCCAGTTCCCGGTGGCGTTCTGCGCGGGGAGCAGGGAGAAGGCGCTGCCCGTTCCCATATCCAGACCGACCACTTTACCGGTGTACTTCACGTCATCGCCATAAATGTCGCTGACGACCGTTGCGGTCTGGCCGATGCGCATGTGGGCAAGCTGCGTCTCTTTAAAGTTCGCATCCACCCACAGGTTGTTCGCCGGGACGACCGCCATCAGCGGCGTGGTAGGGCTGATCTGCGCGCCAGGCTGCACGGAGCGGCGAGAAACGTAGCCGGTCATCGGGCTGACGATTTTGGTACGCTGCAGGGCGAGCCAGGCGTTACGCACCTCGGTGGCAGACTGCTGCACCGCCGGCTGATTTTCCAGGCTTGTCCCCAGCACCATCGCCTGATTCGCGTTGTACTGCTGAATGGCGACATCCAGCTGGGCCTGCGCGCTGGCAACCGCATCGCGGGCGTGCTGCAGCTCTTCACGGCCAATCAGGTTGGCGCTGCCGAGCGGAACGCGGCGGTTCAGGTCGCTTTGCGCCTGCGCCAGCGCGGTTTTCTGCACGTCGATGCTGGCCTGCAGCTGCTTGCTGTTGATCATCAGCTGGCGGGTCTGACGCACGCTGGAGGCCAGCGCGGTCTGCGCCTTTTCAAACGCCTGCTGGGCGTCGGTCGGATCGAGCGTCACCAGCACATCGCCCTTTTGCACAAAGTCGGTATTGTCAGCCCAGACTTTCGTCACGCTGCCCGACACCTGCGCCATGATTTGTACCTGGTTCCCTGCCACGTATGCATCGTCTGTCTCTTCAGCGTGACGCAATACTAAAAACCAATAAATCCCATATGCCACGGCAATAATAATAAAGAGCAAGGTCAGCAGAAGAAGGGCGCTCTTGCGTTTGCCTTTCTTATTGACCGGTTGCTGCGGGGTAACGTTCTCCGCATTTGCGCTCATTGTAGTTCTCCACGATCTTCTTATTTTCACATCGGCTATGCCGACCTGCTGTCAGAAAGGCCAGCAGTGTGACGTGCTGGCCTGTCGGTAATCTTATAAATCTGGAATGTTGAGCGTGTCGTCGCGTTAGCGCAGCGCCTCAAGAACGGCGCCATCTTCATCCATCTGGTCCAGACGGGTGAGCAGCTTGCGGGTGATGTGCTCAAGCTGGTCGCGCTCGGCGGTGCTCAGGGCGGACCACAGTTTGTGCAGGCAGTTGTGCTGAGGTGGCAGCACCTCACGCAGGAATTCGTGACCCTTATCGGTCAGCTGCAGATGCAGGCAGCGGCGATCGTTATCGCTTTCACGGCGCTCAATCCAGCCGCGCTTTTCCAGCTCATCGGCAATGCGGGTAGCGTTGGTGCGGGATGAACCCAGCGCGCAGCTCAGCTCAGACGGCTGAATGCTGTGGTTTTCCTGAGACTCCAGCGTAATCAACGCCATAAATAACGTCTCGTTAATCCCTTGAGCTTTCAGCATCTTATTACGATTATCCAGCAGTTTACCCTGCATGTGCATGCACAGGCGGGTCAGCAGAATTTCCTGATACGGGAAGTCCTCGTGACGACTGGCGCGGAACTTAAGCATTTGTTCAATGGGCGTAAACGAACTATCCATTTGGGCATAACCTCATTAATTACAGCCGATATAGTAACGATAGTGACAAATAATGTAAATGAATTATTTGTGCGGTTATATCCGCTAAAGCAATGTCACTATCGGAAAGTGCCGGGTAAATCCGTGACCCGGTGAGCACAGAAAGCGTAGGTGTTGAACCCGTGGATGAGAGGATGTGAGGGCTGGGGTCTGAACTATTCATGCCGTTAGCTAATATATCACCCACGTTAAAATTTCTGGGATAAATGATTGCGTTAACCTTAACAGATGCAGGCCTCCTTTACACCCCGGGAGGCCTAAAGCATTGTAAAACTTAGTGAGCCGCTTCCTGGCGGTGATAGCCGCGCCACCAGACCAGCAGGTTCAGCGCCGCCACGATGGCCCCGATTGCGCAGACGCCCGTCCAGCCCGCGTGCTGCCACGCCGAGGCTGAAATGAGCGATCCCGCCGCGCCGCCAATGAAGTAGCTGGTCATGTATCCCGCCGTCAGGCGGTTACGCGCCTCGGGCTTCACGCGGTAGATGACGGTCTGGTTAGTGATATGAACGCCCTGCACGGTGAGGTCAAGCACCAGAATCCCGACGATCAGCGCCAGCACCGAGATATGCCCGTACCAGATTGCCGCCCAGGAGAGGAGCAGCAAAACCAGCCCGGCGGAGGTGGTCAGGTGCGATTTGCCCTTATCGGCGAGGCCGCCCGCGGGACGAGCGCCCAGCGCACCGGCGGCACCGGCAAGGCCAAACAGGCCAATCACCGCTTCGGAATAGTTAAACGGCGGCGCGGCCAGCAGAAACGCCATCGACGTCCACAGAATGCTGAAGTTCGCGAAGGTTAAACATCCAAGCAGGGCGCGGGTGCGCAGCAGCTTATCCTGCGTGAACAGGCTGAAAACGGAGGCGAGAAGCTGCGGATAGTTCAGGTGATTCTCCTGCTTGACCTTTGGCAGCCCGCGCCACAGCGCCAGCGCCATCACGGCCATCAGCGCGCTCGCAACCCAGTAAACGGTGCGCCAGCCGCCGAGGCTGGCCAGCAGGCCCGCAACGGTTCGCGCCAGCAGGATCCCCAGCAGCAGCCCGCTCATGATCGTCCCGACGACCTTGCCGCGTTTATCCGGCGAGGCAAGCGTGGCCGCCAGCGGCACCAGGATCTGCGCCACCACGGAGAACAGCCCCGTCAGCGCGGTGCCGATAATCATCATCGTCAGCGACTGGCTGCTGGCGGTGATCAGCATCCCTCCGGCGGCGAGCAGCGTCATGGAGACGATCAGCATCCGGCGCTCAAACATGTCGCCCAGCGGAACGAGGAACAGCAGTCCGGCGGCATAGCCGAGCTGAGCGGCCGTTACGATAAAGCCCGCCGAACTGGCGGAGAGGTCGAAGGCGCGGGCGATGGTATCGAGCAGAGGCTGCGCGTAATAGTTGCTGGCGACGGCAAGGCCGGTTGCCACAGACATTAAAAGGATCAGTGCCGGGCTAAGCCCTTGAGTTGATTTGGTCATCAGGTTTGCGGATCGTCAGTTGAGTGATTATTTTTCCGGAAACCATCATACCGAATGATTGTGAATGTTGGGGGATTGTTACGTGCTGGATTGTGCGGTTTAGGGGATTGTGCTGTTGATCCCCTCACCCCGGCCCTCTCCCCAAAGGGGAGAGGGTGGTCAATGTCCCCTCTCCCCTTTGGGGAGAGGGTTAGGGTGAGGGGTAAGGTTTTGTATTTACTTCTGCGCGTCAAGCGCCTCTTTCACCCAGCCGTCGAACTGCTGCTGGTGGGCCTTGATCCAGCCGTCAACGTGGCCTTTCACGTCCGCTTCAGAGGATTTACCCTCGTGCATCATCGCATTCTGAGCGTTGATGTCGGCCAGCGGCAGCTTCATTACCGAGAACAGCTTCGCGGCCGCCGGGTTTTTCTCCGCCCAGGCTTTGTTGGCAACGATATGCATGGTGTTCACCGGGAAGCCGTAGTTCATGCCGTTCGGCAGCTTGGTGTCGATATCCTTTTGCTCGCCCGGCAGGGAGGAGAACGGCACCTGCAGCCACACCACGTCTTTGCCCGGCTTCAGCACGTCGCTGACCCAGTACGGCGTCCAGGTGTAGTAGATAACCGGCTTGCCTTCCTTAAAGCGGGCGATGGTGTCGGCCATCATCGCCGAGTAGTTGCCGTGGCTCACGTCGACGGTCTTCGCCAGATCGAACGCTTTGTTCTGGTGGTTAATCACCGCCTCGCAGCCCCAGCCCGGTGAGCAGCCCATCATGTCGGCCTTGCCGTCGCCGTTGGTATCAAACAGCTTGGCAATCTTCGGATCTTTCAGCTGTTCAATGTTGGTGATGTGATACTTGTCGGCGGTTTTCTTGTCGATCAGGTATCCCTGCGCCGCGCCGGTCACGAAGGTCCCTTCGCGGTAGAACTTCTTGTCACCGCCCGCGGCGGCATACATGTCGTCGTGCAGCGGCTGCCAGTTAACGGCGGTGAACGTCGCATCGCCGGAGGCAATCGAGGTGTAGCCCACGTTGTAATCCACTTCGCTGGCGGTGTTAACCGTATAGCCCAGCTTTTCCAGCGCGCGGCTCACGATCTGAGTCTGGAAGGACTCTTCCGAAATGGTGCTCTGCACCGGCTGCACGGTAATGCCTTTGCCCGGCAGATCGGCCGCATAGGTGCCGGTGGAGACAAGGGTGGCAAACGCTGTGGCAAAAAGTACGCTATGTCGCATCGTTGTTCCTTATTTTGATTTCGTGAAAGGGCGGGTGAGTAACCCGACGGGGCCGGTGGTATACCAGCGACGGTTGCCGCGACTGCGTGAATCACGACCGACGGCCTGCGTGAGGCGGTCAAGAATAATGGCGAGGATCACAATCCCGACGCCGCCGACGGTCGCCAGCCCCATATCGAGGCGGCCAATCCCGCGCAGCACCATCTGACCCAGGCCGCCTACCGCGATCATCGAGGCGATCACCACCATCGACAGCGCCAGCATCAGCGTCTGGTTAACGCCCGCCATAATGGTCGGCATGGCCAGCGGCAGCTGAACCTTAAACAGCATCTGGCGCGGGCTGGCGCCGAACGAGCGCGAAGCCTCGATCAGATCCGCCGGCACCTGGTTAATACCCAGAATGGTCAGACGAATAATCGGCGGCAGGGCGAAGATAATGGTCACCACCACGCCCGGCACGTTGCCGATCCCGAACAGCATAACGATCGGCACCAGATACACGAACGCCGGGGTGGTCTGCATGGCATCCAGCAGCGGTCGAATGATCTTCGCCGCCCGCGGGCTGCGGGCCAGCCATATCCCCATCGGCAGGCCGATAACGATACAGAACAGCAGGGCAGTCAGCACCAGCGCCAGGGTGATCATCGCCTGCGACCACGCGCCAATCGCGCCGATGGCAATCAGCGAGACCAGCGTGGCGATCCCCATCCCCGCGCTGCCGAACTGCCAGGCAATCAGGGAGAACAGGATAATCGCCACCGGCGCTGGCATGCCCAGCATCAGCTGCTGGAAGCCGTTGAGGATGTAATCCACCGGCACGCGGATCCCCTGGAAAACGGGGCGGAAGTGGGTGACCACCCAGTCGATCCCTTCCGTGACCCAGCTGTCGAGCGGGATCAGCGTTTTATGGAACGGGTCCATAATATTGAAGTGCTCGGGCGCAGGGGCCGGAGCGCTGTTCAGCCAGTCTGCCGCGCCGCCATCGGTTGGCGCAGGCGTGGATGAGCCCCACGCGTCGGCGGATTGTGCAGCGCTGTCCGCTGCTTCGGTGGTGCCCCACGGGTTAGATTGATCAGCCATTGTTTGCCCCCTCGCGATCTAAAGCCTGCAGCAGCATCCGTTTTGAGATGATGCCGACGTACTGTTGTTCTTCACCGACGACCGGAACGGCACAGGGTGCCTGGCC
This sequence comes from Enterobacter sp. KBR-315C3_2022, assembly GCF_041399425.1. Classification (NCBI taxonomy): domain Bacteria; kingdom Pseudomonadati; phylum Pseudomonadota; class Gammaproteobacteria; order Enterobacterales; family Enterobacteriaceae; genus Enterobacter; species Enterobacter sp. KBR-315C3_2022. Next base: position 1,587 of record NZ_JBGKEB010000015.1, on the reverse strand, counting down.
AACGTGTGAGAGCAGTTCGCTAAGCGGCGTTTCGGCGTCCACGGCAAGCGGGGCGTCGATCAGTGCCGCATCAATGCCCTGATTTTCAGCCAGAGCGGTTTTCAGGGAGTCGATGGAGACCACGCCAACAAATTTGTTGCCGCGTTCAATCAGATAACCGTATTCCCGGTCCTCGTCCTGCAGCAGCTTGAGCGCGGAGCGCGGGCCGAATCCCGGCGTTTTACGAATAAGACCGTTCGGGGAACGACGGGCAATATCTTTGGCGCTAAACACCTGGCTAATATCCACGCCGCGGAAGAAGGTGCGGACGTAATCATTTGCCGGATTATTGAGAATTTCATCCGGCGTGCCGACCTGCACCACTTCGCCGTTTTGCATAATGGCAATACGATCGCCAATACGCATAGCCTCGTCCAGATCGTGGGAAATAAAGACAATAGTACGCTGATGTTTCGCCTGTAATTTTACCAGCTCATCCTGCATCTCGGTGCGAATTAATGGATCGAGCGCCGAGAAGGCTTCATCCATTAATAAAATGTCGGGATTAATCGCCAGCGCGCGGGCTAATCCAACGCGCTGACGCATGCCGCCAGAAAGTTCATCCGGATAGCCGTGAGCATAATTTTCCAGGCCAACCTGACGAAGGGCATCAAGCGCTTTTTCCTTGCGCTCTTCAGCCGCAACGCCCGCTAATTCCATACCAAAGGCGGTATTATCCAGTACCGTCATGTGCGGCATTAATGCGAATGACTGGAACACCATCGCAATCTTTTTTCTGCGCACCTCGCGAAGCTCTGCGTCCGATATTTTGGCAATATCCACGCCGTCAATCAGCACCTGTCCGCGGGTGGGTTCAATCAGGCGATTGAGAAGGCGAACCATAGTGGATTTACCCGAGCCGGATAACCCCATGATGACAAAAATCTCGCCTTCTTCAATGGCCAGACTGGCGTCTTTAACGCCAAGCGATAGCCCTGTTTTTTCCAGAATTTGCTCTTTCGAAAGTCCTTTCTCGATGTATTTGAATGCGCGCTGCGGATGCTCGCCAAATACCTTATAAAGATTCTTCACTTCTAATTTAATTGCCATGCAATAGAGAGTGTCCTGTTATTTGTTTATGTCGATATGATTACCATGGTAAATAGTTAACTGGCATTACCCTAACATACTGAGAATCTGAGACAACCCTGAGTGGGTACATGGCATGAATTTTGCCGCAAGCGAAACGGCTGAATTTCCCATGAGTAAAGGGCTGAGGGCGATTTGAATTTTTCTGATTTTTTTGCTGCTGCGTCGGGAAATTTCGCCTGATTCGGTATGAATCAGGCGAATATGACGGTGAAATTACAGTGTAGTTGTTGTGGAAATATTCGGCTGGAAAGAATGTGATTTATATTAAATTAATGAACGTTAATTTCCCCTCTCCCCAAAGGGCGAGGAAGAAAAGGGGGCTCCAAACAATCCCCTCTCCCCTTTGGGGCTGAGGGTTCCCCAGAAAAATGAAAAGCACGATGAAGTGTGATCTACTGATTGCGCCAACAAAACAGAAGAGACCTCATCGTGCCTTTACATACAGTCTGCCAGAGA